>NZ_JAIUHE010000018.1:0-151345 GCF_020164995.1 Mesorhizobium sp. CO1-1-11 | reverse complement strand
CCCCAGCACCCGCGCATAAACCTCCCCGACGATCCCGCGCCGAAACACCAGCACGCAGACCATGAAGATCAGCCCGGTGGCGATGGTCACGGGGAAACCTGACGTGGCGAGCGTGTTTTCCAGGCCGACGACGAGGCTGGCGCCGATGATCGGGCCGACCATGGTGCCGATGCCGCCGAGCAGCGTCATCAGGATGACCTCGCCCGACATCTGCCAGGTGACGTCGGTGAGCGTGGCGAACTGGAAGACGATCGCCTTGAGCGAGCCGGCGAGCCCGGCCAGCGCCGCCGACATGACGAAGGCGGCGAGCTTGTAGCCGGCTACGGAATAGCCCAGCGAAATGGCGCGGTTCTCGTTTTCGCGGATCGAACGCAGGATCATGCCGAAGGGCGAATTGACGATGCGCCAGATGGCGAAGATGCCGAGAAGGACCACGACAAGCACGAAATAATAGATGTTCATCGGGGCGTTGAGGTCGAGGACACCGAACAGGACGCCGCGCGGCACGCCCTGGATGCCGTCCTCGCCTTGCGTGAACGGCGCCTGCACGCAGAAGAAGAAGAACATCTGCGACAGCGCCAGCGTGATCATGGCGAAATAGATGCCTTGCCGGCGAATGGCGAAGAAGCCCATGACGAGGCCGAGCAGGGCCGCACCCGCCATGCCGAGCAGGATGCCGGCTTCCGGCGGCCAGCCCCAGACCTTGACGGCGTGCGCGGTGAAATAGGCGGCGCCGCCGAAGAAGGTGGCGTGGCCGAAGGACAAGAGGCCGGTATAGCCGAGCAGGAGATTGAAGGCGCAGGCAAACAGCGCGAAGCACAGCATCTTCATCAGGAAGATCGGGTAGACGAAGAAGGGGGCCGCCAGCAGCGCCGCTATGCCGAGCCCGACCAGCACCCATTCGAGCCTTGGCGAGGGTTTGGCCGATGCCTCGCGCAGCGAAAGCCCGGCCATGTCGGATGTCTCTTCCGCCATCTCAGGCGTCCTTTCCGAACAGGCCGGCCGGCCGCACCAAAAGCACAATCGCCATGATGACGAAGACCACCAGGTTGGAGGCCTCGGGGTAAAAAACCTTGGTCAGGCCCTCGGCGAGGCCAAGCATGTAGCCGGTGACGATGGCGCCGAGGATCGAGCCCATGCCGCCGACCACGACGACGGCGAAGACGACGATGATGAGATCCGATCCCATCAGCGGGCTGACCTGGTAGATCGGCGCGGCCAGGATGCCGGCGAGCCCGGCAAGCGCCGAGCCGAGGCCGTAGGTGAGGGTCAAAAGCAACGGCACGTTGACGCCGAATGCCTGGACGAGGCGAGGATTCTCGGTCGCGGCGCGCAGATAGGAACCGAGCCTGGTCTTCTCGATCAGCGCCCAGGTGCCGAAGCAGACGATCAGCGAGGCGACCACGACCCAGCCGCGATAAATGGGCAGGAACATGAAGCCGAGATTGGTGCCGCCGGCCAGCAGCGGCGGCACGGCGTAGGGGTTTCCCGACACGCCATAG
Organism: Mesorhizobium sp. CO1-1-11; assembly: GCF_020164995.1. Classification (NCBI taxonomy): domain Bacteria; kingdom Pseudomonadati; phylum Pseudomonadota; class Alphaproteobacteria; order Hyphomicrobiales; family Phyllobacteriaceae; genus Mesorhizobium; species Mesorhizobium sp. CO1-1-11. The sequence continues at coordinate 149,843 of NZ_JAIUHE010000018.1, read as the reverse complement.
TAGTAGCGGAAGATGCCTTCGAGCACGAGCGCGAGGCCGAAAGTGAAGAGCAGGCCGTAGAGCGGATCGGTGTCGTAGAGCCGCGACAGCGCCAGGCGCTCGACCACGACGCCGAAGATGCCGACAATCAGCGGCGCCAGGACCAGCGCCGGCCAATAGCCGATGCCGAGATGGGTGAGCAGGAGATAGCCAATGAAGGCGCCCAGCATATACTGGGCGCCATGGGCGAAGTTGATGACGCGCAGCAGGCCGAAAATCACGGCCAGGCCAAGGCTCAGCATGGCGTAGAAGGAGCCGTTGATCAGCCCGACCAGCAATTGGCCGAGCAATGCCTGGACGGGGATGCCGAAGATCATCGTCATGGCGCCATCATACCCCCAGGATTTCGTGGAGCAGCGTCATGCGGTCCGCCAGTTCGCCGGTGGGAAACCCGGCCACGACCTTGCCGTGCTCCATCAGGTAGAAACGGTCGGCGACACGGCTGGCGAAGCGGAAATTCTGCTCGACCAGCAGGATGGTCATGCCGCGCTGCTTCAGCGTCGCCAGCAGCTCGCCGATGCGCTGGACGATGACAGGCGCGAGGCCCTCGGTCGGCTCGTCCAGGAGCAGCATCTTCACCCCGGTGCGCAGCATGCGCGCGATCGCCAGCATCTGCTGTTCGCCGCCCGACAGCCGCGTGCCGGGGCTGTTGCGCCGCTCCTTCAGATTGGGGAACAGATCGAAGATTTCCTCGACACTCATGCCGCCCGGGGCGACGACCGGCGGCAGCACCAGGTTCTCGTCGACGGTCAGCGTCGAGAAGATGCCGCGTTCCTCCGGCACGAAGCCGATGCCCTGGTGCGCGGTGCGGTGCAGCGGCAGCCGCATCAGGTCGGCGCCGTCGAAGACGACCTTGCCGGTGCGTCGGCGGATCAGGCCCATGATGGCGCGCAGCGTCGTCGTCTTGCCGACGCCGTTGCGGCCGAGCAATGTGACCGTCTCGCCGGCAAACACTTCGAGGTCGACGCCGTGCAGCGCATGGCCCTCGCCATACCAGGCATTGAGGCCGCGGACCGCGAGCAGGGGCGCAGCACTAGTCATCGGCGGTGCCCATATAGGCCACCTTGACGCGCTCGTCGCGGCTGACCGTGACGTAGTCGCCGGCCGCGAGCACCTCGCCGCGCTGCATCACCGTTATCCAGTCGCAGAGATCGGCCACCACGGTCAGATTGTGCTCGACCATCAGAACCGCGCGGTCGCCCGCCACCGAGCGGATGAGGGCGGAAACCGTGGCCACGTCCTCATGGCCCATGCCGGCCATCGGCTCGTCGAGCAGCAGCACTTTGGGATCCAGCGCCAGCGTCGTGGCGATCTCCAGCACGCGTTTCCTGCCATAGGAAAGATCGCCGGCCAGCCTGTTCGTGGCATCGTCGAGGCCGACGGACCGCAGCAGTTCCATGGCACGCGGCGTCAGCCGGTCGAGCGCCGCCAGCGAGCGCCAGAACTGGATGCCGAGCCCGGCCGGTCGCTGCAGCGCGACGCGCACATTGTCGAGCACGCTGAGATGCGGAAAGATCGCCGAGATCTGGAACGAGCGCACCAGCCCCATCCGCGCTACTTTGGCTGGCGAGGTGCGGGTGATGTCGTGGCCGAGCAGGTCGATCCTGCCGCTGGTCGGCGCCAGGAATTTGGTCAGCAGGTTGAAAACGGTCGTCTTGCCGGCGCCGTTGGGGCCGATCAGCGCATGGATGTTGCCATGGCGGACATCGAGATCGACATTCCTGACGGCGACGAAGCCGGCAAAGTCACGCCGCAGGCCGCGGGCGGAAAGCACCACCCGCGGCTCTTCCGCGTTCAGATCAGGCGGCACCGTGGCCGCGCCGGTCACTGGGCGGCCGTCGCGCAGCCGCTGTCCTTCTCGCTCAGGAACGCCTCCTTGCCGGGGATGGTGGCGAGGTATTTGTAATAGTCCCAATCCTTGCTGCTCTCGCTGGGCGCCTTGACCTGATAGAGATACATATCGTGGACCATGTTGCCATCGGCCTGGACCTTGCCGCCGGTGATGACGGCATCGTCCACCGGCAGCGCATGGAGTTGCTTGGCGACCGCTTCGGTCTCGTCGGTGCCGGCCTTGTCGATCGCCTTCAGATACTGCGTCACCGCCGAATAGGTCGCGGCCTGGATCATGTTCGGCATGCGGTTGGTACGCTTGAAGAAGCGCTGCCCGAATTCGCGGCTCTTGTCGTCGCGGTCCCAATAATAGCCCTCGGTCAGCACGACGCCCTGCGCCGCCTGCAGCCCGAGCCCATGCACCTCGGCCAGCGTGAACAGGAGCGCCGCCAGGCGCTGGCCGCCCTGCACGATGCCGAATTCGGCCGCCTGCTTGATGGAATTGGAGGTGTCGAGGCCGGCATTGGCCAGCCCGATGACCTTGGCGCCCGACGATTGCGCCTGCAGCAGGAAGGACGAATAGTCGGTCGCGCCGAGGGGATAACGCACCTCGCCCAGCACCTTGCCGCCATGGCTCTCGACGAACTTAGCGGTCTGCTCCTTCAGCGAATAGCCGAACGCGTAGTCGACGGTGACGAAGAACCAGCTGTCGCCGCCCTGCTGCACCAGCGAGCCGCCGGTGCCCACCGCCTGCGAGTGGGTGTCATAGGCCCAGTGGAAGCCATAGGGCGAGCACTGCTTGCCGGTGAGGTCGGTGGTCGCCGCACCGGTGACGATGTCGATCTTCTTCTTTTCCTTGGAAATCCCCTGCACGGCGAGCGCGACCGAAGAGGTCGTCAGCTCCATGATGGCATCGACCTGTTCGGTGTCATACCACTGGCGTGCGATGTTGGAGGCGATGTCGGGCTTGTTCTGGTGGTCGGCGCTGATGATCTCGACCGGCGCTCCCTGCACCTTTCCGCCGAAATCCTCGACCGCCATCTTGGCCGCCTCGACCGACCATTTGCCGCCGAAATCGGCATAGACGCCGGATTGGTCGTTGAGGATGCCGATCTTGACCTTGCCATCGGAAATCTCGGCGGCCGAGGCCGGGATAGTGGTGGCCGCGAGAAGCGCGGCGGAAACGACATGGCGTAGCTTCATGAGTTTACTTCCTCCCAGTGTGGATGAATCCGGCCGCCCCCTACGATCGTCATCCGCAAGCACTATGCAACATTAGGAAAATGAGGCGGAAGGGCAAGGGGCGGCCCCGGATTTCATGACGGCGAGACGGCCATGGCGTGTGATACGACTATGTGAAGTTCGACCTGCCGCGGACCGAGCTTGTTTGAGACGGCTTCAGCCCTCGGCGGCGACGAGATGGCCGTTGCCGACGTCGCTGAGCGCCAGTTTCAGCGGCGCCTCGCCGATGCGGCGGGTGGCGCTGGGGATTTCCTGGTCGAGGCGGGCGAAACGGCTTCGGCGACGCGCCGGATCCGGCACCGGCACGGCTTCGATCAGGCGCCTGGTGTAGGGATGGCGGGGGTTGGAAAAAACCTGGTCGCGTGTGCCCATCTCGACGATCTGGCCCAGATACATGACGGCGACACGGTCGGAGATATTCTCGACCACCGCCATGTCGTGCGAGATGAAGAGATAGGCGACGCCGAATTCGCGCTGCAATTCCTTCAGGAGGTCGAGCACGCGCGCCTGCACCGAGACGTCGAGCGCCGAGACGCTTTCGTCGGCGATGATCAGCTTTGGCCTCAGCGCCAGCGCACGCGCGATGCAGACCCGCTGGCGCTGGCCGCCGGAGAATTCGTGCGGATAGAGCTCCATCTGGTCCGACGACAGGCCGACGCGATCGAACAGCGCGGCGACGCGCTCGCGGCGCTCTTCCTTCGAGGCGATGCCGTGGATCAGCAGCGGCTCGGCGACGAGGTCGCCGACGCGCATGCGCGGGTCGAGCGAAGCGTAGGGGTCCTGGAAAATCATCTGCACGTCGCGGCGCACCGCCTTGCGCTCGTCGCGGCCGAGGCCGGACAAATTGCGACCGCCGACGACGATGTCGCCGCTATACGGCACCAGCCCGGCCAGCGCCTTGGCGGTGGTCGACTTGCCGCAGCCGGATTCGCCGACCAGCGCCAGCGTCTCGTTGGGCGCGATCGAAAAGCTGACGCCCTCGACGGCGTGAACGCGGCGGGTGACCCGGCCGAAGACGCCGCCGCGCAAGTCGAAGCGGACGTGGAGATCGGTGACCTCGGCGACCTTCGCCGGCGTTGCGGCTTCGGTTTCCCTAGATTTCTGACGGCCGGCGCCGCTGCCGATGCGCGGCACGGCGGCCAGCAGCTCGCGCGTGTATTCGGCTTGCGGGTGGGCGAAAATGTCCGACGTCTTGCCTTCTTCGACCATGCGTCCATGCCGCATGATGATGACGCGATCGGCCATTTCGGCGACAACGCCCATGTCGTGGGTGATCAGGATGACGCTGGTGCCGTGCTTCTGCTGCAGGTCGCGCAGCAGCTCCAGCACCTCGCCCTGCACGGTGACATCGAGCGCGGTGGTCGGCTCGTCGGCGATCAGCACGTCCGGTTCCAGCGCCAGCGCCATGGCGATCATCACCCGCTGGCGCATGCCGCCGGAGAGCTCGTGCGGAAATTGCCTTAGCCGGCTTTCGGCCTCCGAAATGCGCACCGCCTTCAACGCCTCGACGGCGCGCTGGCGGGCCTCGTCCCGCGACAGGCTGGTGTGCGCCTCGATGGATTCGGTGAGCTGGCGACCGATCGACAGCACCGGGTTGAGCGAGGTCATCGGCTCCTGGAAAATCATGGCGATGCGGTCGCCGCGGATATGGCGCATCCGGCGTTCGTCGAGGGCGGTCAGCTCGGTGGCGCCAAGGTGGATGGTGCCGGCGGAGATGCGCGCGGCGGGCTGCGGCAGAAGCTGCATGATGGCCAGCGCGGTCATCGATTTGCCGGAGCCGGATTCGCCGGCGATGCAGAGCGTCTCGCCACGCTTGAGCGTCAGGGACAGGTTGGAGACGACCTCGCGGGAGCCCTCCTCGCCGCGCACGGAGACGCAGAGGTTGGCGATGGTGAGGATGGTTTCGGGAGTTGAGGTCATTGGGGAGGCAGCCCGGAAAGGGATTTACTCCGGCACACCCCCCTCTGCCCTGCCGGGCATCTCCCCCGCAAGGGGGGAGATTGGCAGTTCCCACGCCCCGCCTCTCTTCCAACGGTGACGATTGGCGAAAGCCCAAGCGCGATCCGATCTCCCCCCTTGCGGGGGAGATGGCCGGCAGGCCAGAGGGGGGTGTCTAGACGCTGACCTGTCATTCAAACACGCAGCGCGGGAAGTAGAACGACACCACCCAGTTGGGCATGTCGACGATCTCGCTGATGCGGAGATCGCCGCAGACCGAGGCCAGCATGTAGGCTTCGACCGGGTCGATCTGGTAGCGGCCGGCGAGCAGGTCGACCATCTGCGCCACGGCCTCCTTCGCGCCCGCCATCAGGTCCGGCCCGATGCCGGTCGTCACCTCGTAGCCCTTGGCGTCGAGATGGCGTGTCACCGGACCCGGCGTGGTGAAGCGCGGCGTTTTCAGCCGCGCATCTTTCACCAGGTCGAGTTTCAGCACGACGTTCATCGGGCTTTCGATCGCCGTGCCGCAGACCTCGCCGTCGCCTTGCGCGGCATGCGTGTCGCCAACCGAGAACAGCGCGCCCGCCACCTCCACCGGCAGATAGAGCGTGGTGCCGGCGGCGAGATCGCGGATGTCGAGATTGCCGCCGACGCGGCGCGGCGGCACCACCGAGTGGTGGCCCATTTCGGCCGGCGCGTTGCCGATGGTGCCGGCGAATGGCTTTAGCGGCACGCGAGCGTTTTTGCCAAACAACGCCGGCTCCAGCGAGGCGGCATCGTATTTCCAGATGTTGAGCGCCGGCTCCTGGAAATCGTCGGCGAGCAGGCCGAAACCAGGAATGTTCGCCGTCCAGCCGAAGCCGGACGGTTTGAACACCTCGATCGTCACCTTCAGCGCGTCACCCGGCTCGGCGCCCTCGACGAAGATCGGCCCGGTGACCGGGTTGATCTGGCCAAAGTCGAGCTTGGCGATGTCGGCGACGGTGCTGCCGGGCTGCAACTGGCCGCCCGAGGAATCGAGGCACTGGAACTCGATGGTCGAGCCGGGCGCCACCCGCTCAGCCGGGACAAAGGAATTGTCCCAGCCGAAATGGTGATGGCGCCCGTGGATGGTGTAGTCGCAGTTATTGCACATCTTTTACGTACACATTGTCATAGTTGATCGGGATATGGACCGGGTCGACATAGAGGTTGTCGGCGCCGCCCATGCGGGCCGACTTCATGGTGAAGCGCTGTTCGTTGAAGACCGGCGCCCAGGGGGCGTCCTCCATCACCTTGTCGTAGATGGCGCTCCACATCTTGTCGCGCTCGGCGGCCTTGGCCGGGTCGACCACCGAATCGGCCTCGGCCGCCTTGGCGTCGAGATCCTTGTTGCAATACCACGACCAGTTCCAGCCGCCCGGTACCGCACCGGCGCAGCCGAGGATCGGGCCGTAGAAGTTGGACGGATCCGGGAAGTCGGCGATCCAGGCCATGCCGCCCGACCAGATCATCGGCGCGCCGGCCTTGTCGCCGCCGGCGGCGATGACGTTGGCCTGGGCCAGCGACTGGATGCTGGCCTTGATGCCGATCGCCGCCAGGTCCTGCTGGATCGCCTGGGCGATGCGCGGGTTGGGGTCGGTGTTCATGGCGAACAATTGCGTGTCGAAACCGTCGGGATGACCGGCCTCGGCCAGCAGCGCCTTGGCCTTGGCGACGTCATAGGGGTAGCCCTTGTACGCCTTGTCGTAGCCGGGCATCGACGGCGGCAGCGGCTGGTTGGCCGGCACGGCGCGGCCGTTGATGATCTGGATGATGCGCGCCTTGTTGAGCGCCATGTTGACGGCCTGTCGCACCTTCACATTGTCGAACGGCGCCATGGTTGTGTTCATGGTCACATAGCCGGTGTGCAGTTGGCCTCCTTCGACGACACGCGCCTTCTGCTCGGGATCGGCCATCACCTCCTGGAATTTGGCCGGCGGAATGCCGTCGCCAGGCACGTCGATCTCGCCCTTCTGCAGGCGCAGAAGCGCCACGATCGGCTCCTGGCCGATCTCGAAGGTGATCTTGTCGAGATGCGGCAGGCCCTTGTGCCAATAGTCCGCGTTGCGTTCGAAGACGATGCGCTGGCCAAGGGTCCATTCCGCGAGCTTGAAGGCGCCGGTCCCGACCGGATGCTTGCCGAAATCGGCACCGTATTTCTCGACCTCTTCCTTCGGCACGACATGGGAAAAGTTGATGGCCATGACATGCAGGAAGGTGGCGTCCGGGCGGGTCAGCTCGAACTTGACAGTGTAGGGGTCGACGACGGTGACGCCGGAAAGCGTCTCGGCCTTGCCGGCGGCGACATCGTCATAGCCCTTGATCGAGCCGAAGAAGCCGGCGCCGGGGCTCTGCGTCTTCGGATTGGTGACGCGGTCGAGCGAATATTTCACGTCTTCGGCGGTCATCTCGCGGCCATTGTGGAACTTCACGCCATGGCGCAGCTTGAAGGTGAAGGTCTTACCGTCGGGCGAAATCTCGTAGCTCTCGGCGAGGTCGGGCTTGAGGTTGGTGGTGCCGGGCTCGTAGTCCATCAAGCCGTCGAACAGGCTCTTGATCATCGACCAGTTCTGCCAGTCATAGCCGATGGCCGGGTCGAGGGTCGCGACGTCGTCCTTGTAGGTGATGGTGATGGCGCCGCCCTGTTTGGCGTTCGGGTCGACGGTGTCCTCGGCGCGGGCGCTTGTCATGCCGAGCATCAGCGCCAGCGCCGATGCCGCGACGGTCGATGCGAGAAATTTCTTCATTGTCCTGTTCCCTTTCTCTGTTTGTTTTCTGGTTTCATCTGAGCTTGATGCGGGGATCTATGAAGGGCGCGATGATGTCGGCCAGGAGATTGCCGAGCACGATGGCGAAGGCCGAGACCAGCGTGACGCCCATGATGATCGGGATGTCGACGCGCTGGATGGCTTGCCAGGCGAGCTGGCCGATGCCGGGCCAGCCAAACACGCTTTCGACCACGACGATGCCGCCCATGAAGATGCCGATGTCGATGCCGATCATGGCGACGACCGGCAGGATGGCGTTGGGCAGCGCATGGCGGAAGATGATGGCGCCCCGAGCCAGGCCCTTGGCACGCGCGGTGCGGACGTAATCCTGGCGCAGCACGTCGATCATCGACGAGCGCATCATGCGCGCATACCAGCCGGCGCCGAGGATGCCCATGGTGAGCGACGGCAGCACGAGATGGCGCCATGTGCCATAGCCGCCGATCGGGAACCAGCTCAATCTGACCGCGAAGACATAGAGCAGCAGCAGGCCGACGACGAATTGCGGCGCCGAGACGCCGATGAAGGAGGCGACCATCAGGGTCTGGTCGGTGGCGGTGCCGCGCTTGACGGCGGCGATCAGGCCCATCGAGAGGCCGATCAGCAGCTCGCACAGGATGGCGCCGACCATCAGCAGCAGGCTCGCCGGCAGCCGCGAGACGATGAGTTCGGTCACCTCCGAGCGCTGGATGTAGGAGCGGCCGAGATCGCCGCTGACGAGCCTCGTCAGATAATGCCAGTACTGGACGACGAAGGGCTGGTCGAGGCCGAGCTGCTGGCGGATGTTCTCGACCGTCTGCGGCGTGGCGCTGCGGCCGGCGATCTGGCGCACCGGGTCGGCGGGCAGGAGATAGAGCAGCGCGAAGGTGATCAGCGAGACGCCGAGCAGGATGAGCAGCGACTGGATCAGCCGGCGGCCGAGATAAGCGATCATGCCCGGCCCCTTTGCGTCGGATCGAGAATGTCGCGCAGCGCGTCGCCGATCAGGTTGAAGGCCAGCGCCAGGGCCAGGATCGCGGCGCCGGGGAAGAACACCAGCCAGGGTGCCGCCTGGAAATAGGTCTGGTTCTCGAAGATGATATTGCCCCATGACGCCGTCGGCGGCTGCACGCCGATGCCGAGGAAGGAGAGCGTGGCCTCGAGCAGCACCGTGGTCGAGATGCCGAGCGTGCCCCAGACGATGATGGTCGGCAGGAGATGCGGCAGGATGTGGCGAAACAGGATGCGCGGCGCGCCGGCCCCGATGGTGCGTTCGGCATCGATGAACTCGCGTTCGGCGAGTGACGAGGTCTCGGTGTAGACGACGCGGGCGGTCTGCACCCAGTTGACCAGCGCGATGACCATGGCGACGATCCACAGGCTCGGCTGGAACACCGCCGCCAGGCAGATGGCGAGCAGCAGCGCCGGAAACGCCATCATCAAATCGGTGAAGCGCATCAGCGCGCCGCCGATCCAGCCGCGGAAATAGCCGGCGGTGACGCCGACCAGCGTGCCGATCAAAAGCGCGACGCCGTTGGCGACGATGCCGATGATCAGCGAGGTGCGCGCGCCGTAGAGGATGCGGGTCAACAGGTCACGCCCGAGCAGGTCGGTGCCCAGCCAGAATTTCGCGCTCGGCGGCAGAGGCGAGCCCTCGATGGTGAGACCGTCGAACATCTGTTCGTTGGGATCGTAGCCGGTCAGCCATGGCGCCAGGATCGCACCGGCAACGACAATGGCGACGATAACCAGGCCGAGCAGCGCCAGGCGGCGCTTGACCAGCCGGCGCCAGACACCGGCGCGCGGTCTGGCCGGCATGCGCCCTGCCATGAGATCAGGCGCGATGGGGCTGGTCATCGCCGCTCTCATCTCCGATGTGGTCTTGCCCGGTCCTGGATTCCCCGGTCTTGGCTTCCTCCACCATCGCCACGATACGCCGCGCGGCGTCCTCGACGCTGATCTGCCAGCTCATCGCCAGCGAGCGCAGCTGCGCATACGCGCGGTCGTCGTCGCCGCCTTTCGACAAAGCCGAGACAGCCCGCACGATGGTCTGGCGTTCGGCGACCCGCTGGCGCAGCGCGGCAATTTCGCCGGCTAAATGTTTTCTCGCCTCAAAACTCTGACGCGCGATCAGCAGCGCGCTGTAGACACCGGCATTGCCGACCGGCTTCAGGAGCTGGGCGTCGGCCTTGTGCGACAGCGCCCATTCGATGCGGCCGGGCGCCTCGGAACCGATCAGCGCCACCAGCGGCATCGGCGCCTCGCCCGGCTTCCAGGGGAATTGCTCGTCGAAGCCGAGATCGGCGTCGAAGAAGACGAAGTCGGCGGCCAGCGCCTCCGGTGCCAGTTCCGGCCAGCAACCCACGGTGACAAGGCCGATGGCCGACAACTGCCTGGTGATCGCTTGCACCGTCGGATGCGGGCGATGCAGGACAAAGGCCCTGGCGCCGCCGAGATTGGGGATGCGCGGGGTTCTGGTCACGACACCACCCGCAAGCGCGGCCGGCCGAATGTCTTTGCGGGGTCGTAGCGCGACAGATACGGGTCCGGCGCGACCTCGTGCTGCCGGCTGACGACTTCGAAATAGCCGTCCGCGATCCGGCCGATGATGACAGGCAGCGTGGCGTGCTGGGAATGGGCGTCGATGGCGATCGGGCCGAGCCGCGTGGAGAAGCGCCGCTCGGCGAAGGCCTTGGAAAATTCCGCCGGGCCGGCGTCGGGATCGCGCGACAGCACGTCGGCCATTACCTGCACCGAGGCATAGGCGGAGGCTTCGAAGGACGACGCGAAGGCGGCCGGCCGCGGCGCGAAATACGGTCCGACCGACAGATGACCCTTGCCCGTTTCGCCGATCGCCGGCAGTTCGCCTTCGGTCAGGTTGCAGGAGATCACTGGGCAAGATTCAGGACTGAAAGCCGCATCCTCGCCCGCCAGATCGCGATAGGCCGCCAGGAAGGCATAGGACGAGGTGCCGATCAGGTTGTTGAGGATGAAGTTCGGTCGCGTCGCGCGTATCTCGGCGATCAGCCGCGACACGTCGGTCTCGCCGATGCGCAGATAGCGCTCGCCCAGCACCTTGCCGCCGGCGTCGGCGATGAGGTCGCGCGCAACGCGGTTCATCTCCCAGCCCCAGATGTAGTTCGACCCGAGCAGGAAACCGTTGGCGCCGAAGCGCGGCACGACATGGGCCATAAGCGGCACCAGATGCTGATTGGGACAAGCGTGCATGTAGACGACATGCTCGTTGGCCTCGAAGCCCTCATAGGGGCAGGCATACCAGAGCATGCCGCCCGCCTTCTCCAGCACAGGGATTGTCTCCTTGCGGCTCCAGGAGGTGACGCAGCCGACGACATGGCGTGCACCGCTGGTCCTGAAGATGTCTTCGCACAGCGTCGCGTAACGGTCGGCATTGCTTTGCGGGTCGCGCTCGACCGGCACCAGTTCGATGCCTGAGCTCCTGTCGGCGTTGATGTCGGCGATGGCGCGCATGGCGCCCATCCGGCACGCGTCGGAGACGAGCTGATAGCTTCCCGAGCGGGAATAGAGGATGCCGATCTCGATGCGCCGTTTCAAACCGATCCCCAAAATGACAATGCCCCGCAGCCAGCGCCGCAAGGGCGAGGCATACGAGGCATATTTGCCGCCCGGCGATCAGAGCCGGTATTTTGCCCTAGCGTATTCGGTCCGGCGGGTCAGTCAAGCCCTCAACGCCATCCGCGTCAAACACCGAGTGTCCGGCCATCGCCGGTCCCGCGAAATTCGCTGCCGCTATTTGGCCGCCGGCCTGTGTTGGCGGGCATAGGTCACGCAGGCATCCACGGTGCTGACACAAAGCGCGTCGCGCTTGTTCGGCAGGTTGTTGTCGCCGGCGTAGGCAACTTCGGCGACACGGCCGCCGACCATGCGAACCTGCGTGTCGCAGTAACCGCCGGGAGCGACATTGACGGAACCGCCGACCGTCGGGATCGCCCCCACGGCCAAGGCAGGAACGACGACGCTGAGATTGCCGCGCTGGACGACGCGCTTATAGGTCCAGATCTGCCCGGACTGGCCGACTTCCGCGGTGGCGGTCGGAAATCCCGCGCACATTCGGACGTCGGCTTCGCTGAGGCCGACCATCTCCTTGCGTGCCGCGGCCGCCGTTGGATCGACCTTGGCGATGCGCGACGTGTCGTCGGGAACGACGCAGGAGGACTGGATGACGACGAGGAGGCCAGAAAGGGCAAGCTTTCGAATGCAGGAAAATGTCATACCGATTATTGAGATCGCGTGGCGCCCGGCCGCCCTTTCTACCTAGGCAAGCCGACGGTCGGATCAACCCGCGCAGCTTCACGAAAAAGTGGCTGAGCAAGCCGCAAAGCTTTTTGACTTCGCCTGGATGAACCCGGCAGCCAACGAGGGCCGTCCATCATTTTCGGGCGACGTCCTCGAAGCTCAAATCGAACGCATGAGATATTGCGCAGCCGGCCGGCAGAGGCGGGCTCGTTGAAAACTTGACTGCCTTCCCGACATCTCCGGATGGCGGCGCGGCGCCGTCATGGTCGACCCGGCGGCGTCCTGTGCTCACATCCCTGAGTTTTTTGAGAGAATATTCCCGGCTTTGCCGAGAACGGCGAAACACGTTCTTTGATAAAATCAGTAGAATTTCTGACGATGTGAACAAGCCTCGGCAATCCGCCTTGCTGCCATGACTTCACAATCGCAGAGATCAATCATGTCCGATCCCAACAACACTTTGCCCTCTTCCCCACGGTCACCCCTCACCCGCCGCAGCGGCCTCGCTCTGCTGTTCGCGTCGGCCATCGCGATCGGCAGCCTGATGGCGCCGCATGCGTCCTTGGCCGAGGACAAGAAGGCGATCAAGGTCGGCATCATCAGCGGCGAGGACGAGGATGTTTGGCGTGTCGTCGTCGCGCAAGCAGCCGAAAAGGGCCTCAGCATCGAGACCGTGGTGTTCAACGACTACACCCAGCCCAACGAGGCGCTGGAGCGCGGCGAGATCGACGCCAACGCCTTTCAGCACCAGCCCTATCTCGACAACCAGATCAAGACGCAGGGCTACCACATCGTGCGTGTCGGCTATACCGGCGTGTGGCCGATCGGCCTCTACTCCAAGAAGTACACCAAGGTTGCCTATCTGCCGGAGGGCGCGGTGATCGGCGTGCCGAACGACCCGTCCAACGAAGGCCGGGCGCTGCGCGTGCTGCAGAATGAGGGCGTGATCAAGCTCAGGGATGGCACCGGCATTCTCGCCACCACCGCCGACATCGCCGAAAATGCGAAAAAGGTCGAGATCAAGGAGTTGGATGCCGGCATCGTCGGCCGCTCGGTCGAGGATCTCGACGCCGCCGTGGTCAACACCGACTGGGCGCTGAAGAGCGGCCTGACGCCGGAGAACCGCATCGCTCAGGAGCCGATCGCGGACAATCCGTACCGCAACTTCATCGCGGTCAAGGTCGGCAATGAAAACGAGGCCTGGGTGAAGACGCTGGTCGCGTCCTACCAGAACGAGGCTGTGAAGGCCGAGTTCGACAAGGTCTACAAGGGCACCGGCCTCAGTGCCTATTGAGTTATGCGGGCACTGACGTGCCTTTGACAGCTTAGGCGGCCCCCGCGATGCGCGGGCCGCGATCGCATTTCGGGACCTGCCCATGAACCAGCATTTTATCGCAACCACCGAGGCCGCGGATCAGGCCGCCACGCAGGACGTGGTGCGCCTTGTCGACCTGAAGCGCCGCTTCGGCCAGACGGCGGCGCTGGACGGCATTTCCTTGACGGTGCGCAAGGGCGAGGTTCTCGGCATCATCGGCCGCAGCGGTGCCGGCAAGTCCACCCTGATCCGCTGCCTGAACGGATTGGAGCGGCCTGACACCGGCGAGGTGTTCATCGAAGGTCGCGAGATCAGCCGACTTGGCGAGCGCGAGTTGCAGCCGCTGCGACGGCGCATCGGCATGATCTTCCAGCATTTCAACCTGCTGTCGGCCAAGACCGTCGAGGACAATGTGGCGTTGCCGCTCAAGATCGAGGGCCGGCCGAAGGCGGAGCGGCTGAAGCGGGCGGCGGAGCTGCTCGATCTCGTCGGCCTGTCGGAGAAGGCAAAAGCCTATCCGGCTTCGCTGTCCGGCGGCCAGAAACAGCGCGTCGGCATCGCCCGAGCGCTTGCCGCGCGGCCAGCGCTGCTTCTGTCGGACGAGGCGACCTCGGCACTCGACCCGGAGACGACGCGCTCCATTCTCGCCCTGCTGAAGGATATCAACCGCCAGCTTGGCCTGACCATCCTTTTGATCACCCACGAGATGGAGGTGATCCGCTCGATCGCCGACCGCGTGGCGGTGATCGACGCCGGGCGCATCGTCGAGGAAGGGCCGGTCTGGTCGGTGTTTGCCGATCCGCAATCGGACATCACAAGACGCCTGCTCGGGACCATCCGGCCGCAACTTCCGCCGGAGCTGGCGGCGCGGCTGCTGCCGGGAGCTGGCACCGAAACGGTCCTGCGCGTCGACGTGGCGGGCGAGGCGGCGCGCGAGCCGCTGCTGTCCGACCTTGCGGCCGCCGTGCCCGGTCCCTTCCGCCTCGTCCATGGTGGCATCGACCACATCCAGCGGCAGCCGGTCGGAACGCTGTTCCTTTCCGTCCCCGGCAGCGATGCGAGCCATCTCGCAGAAATCATCACATTCCTGAAATCCCGCCAAGCGCGGGTGGAGGTGCTTGGCCATGTCGCCGGTCCTGTTTGAGCTTCTGTTGCGATCGATCTGGGAGACGGTGCTGATGACGGCCGCCTCCGGCCTGATCTCGCTGGTGTTCGGCCTGCCGCTCGGGCTGGCCTTGATTGCCACCGAACGCGGCGGCATCGCCGAAAGCCCGTGGGTGAACCGCGTGCTCGGCGCCGTGATCAACGGCTTCCGCTCGGTGCCGTTCATCATCCTTCTGGTGGCGCTGATCCCCCTGACGCGGCTGATCGTCGGCACATCGATCGGCACATGGGCGGCCATCGTGCCGCTGTCGATCGCCGCCACGCCCTACTATGCGCGGATCGCCGAAGTGTCATTGCGCGAGGTCGACCACGGACTGATCGAGGCGGCGCGCGCCATGGGCGGCAATCGCTGGACGATCATCCGCGAAGTGCTGGTGCCCGAGGCGCTCCCCGGTATCGTTGCCGGCTTCACCGTGACACTGGTGACGCTGGTCGGCGCCTCGGCGATGGCAGGCGCCATCGGTGCCGGCGGCCTCGGCGACCTTGCCATCCGTTACGGCTACCAGCGCTTCGAGACGTCGGTGATGGTCGCCGTGGTGATCGTGCTGATCATCCTGGTCTGCGGCATCCAGTGGGTGGGTGACCGGCTGGTGGCGAGGCTGGATCGGCGGGGATAGTGAGCCGGCTGGTATTCAGGGCCGACCATGAGCTTCTCATGGAGCGTCGGCGATGGTCACCATAAGTAATTTGAGAACCACAACGATTTCCAGCCAAGCCGCGCTAGCCCCTCAGCCTCGCCCCTTCGGGGTCGAAGAACGGCATCGGCACCACCACCGCGCGGGTCGGTTTGCCGTCGATAGCGATGCTGAGCTTTGTTCCAACGCCCGTGAACGGCAACCGCAAATGCGCTGTCGCCAGCACCTTGCCCAAGGAATAGCCGTGGTCGCTGTAGGTGACCACGCCGGCGTCCTCACCGTCGGCCATCACCCGTGTATCCGTCGCGGCCGGCTTGTCGCCGTCGAGGACCAGCCCGGTCCAGCGCTCGTCGAGGCCCTTGTCGCGCACCTTGAGCAGCGCGTCCCGGCCGATGAAATCGCCCTTATCGAACTTGATCCAGCGGTCGAGGCCGACATGGAACGGCGTGCGCGTCTCGTCCATGTCGATGCCGTGCGCCGGATAGGCCTTTTCCAGGCCGAGCGTGAACATGGCCAGCACGCCATAGGGTTTCAAGCCGAAAGCTTGGCCAGTGCGCATCAGCGCGTCCCAAACCGAGGTCGCCTCGTCGGCCGGCACGAACAGCTCGAAGCCGAGTTCGCCGGTCACGCCTGTACGGGAGATCAAGACCCGCGTTCCGTTGATATGGCCTGATGTGAAGGCCCAGCGCTTCAATCCGTCGAGATCGGCGTCCGAAATCATCGCCTTCAAGAGATCGCGCGAGCGTGGGCCCTGGATGGTCGGGAAGGCGACGGCGGCCGTGATGTCGGTGACATAGGCCCTGCGCCCTTGCGCATGATGCTGGAGCCAGGGCAGCATCTTAAGGCGGTTGACCGAACCGGTGACCAGCATGAAATGCTCCGCGCCCAGCCGGAACACGGTGAGGTCGTCCATGATGCCGCCGTCCTCCCGACAGACGGTGGAATAGCGTACTTGGCCCGGCTTCATCGCCGCGGCGTCATTGACAATGACATGGTTGACCAGCGCCTCGGCGTCGGCACCCTTGATGTCCATCTTGCCCATGGTGCTGAGGTCCTGCACGCCAACATTTTTACGCGTATTCAAATGTTCGTCGGCGATGCCGGAATAATGTTTGGCCGAGATGAAACCGCCGCCGACCCGACCCATGGCCGCACCCAGCCCGACGATGCTGCTGTAGAAAGGGGAGCGCCGCTCAGCCACGAAAATCTCCATCATTCATAAAAAATCGGCAGCGCCGGGTGGCGCCGCCGAGCTCGATTGGTACCGGGATCAACTCCCGTAGACGTCGAATGAAAAATACTTGTCGTTGATTTCCTTGTACTTTCCGTTGGCGCGCAGCGCGTCGATTGCCGCGTTGAACTTGTCGGCCAATTCCTTGTTGCCCTTCTGCAGCGCAATGCCGACCCCCGGGCCGTGAATGGCCGGATCGGCCGTCAGCGCGCCGAGCAGCTTGCAGCAGGCGCCGTCGGGCTTCTTCAGCCATTCGGTGAGGATGATCGAGCCGTCCATCATCGCGTCGAGGCGGCCATTGGCCATGTCGGTGCGGGCGTCGTCGCCGGTCGGGTAGGCCTTGACGGTCGAGCCCGAATATTTCTGCTCGGCGAAATTCTGGTGGATGGTGGCGCTCTGCACGCCCAGCACCTTGCCTTTCAGATCGTCGGGCGAGGTGCCCGCGATGGTCGAGTCCTTCGGCACCGCGATGGCCGGCGGCGTCTGGTAGTATTTGTGGGTGAACTCGACCTTTTCAGCCCGCTCGGGCGTGATGGTGATGTTGATGATGGCATCGAACTTGCCGGCCTGCAGCGCCGGAATAGAGCCGTCGAAATCCTGTACGGTGAACTCGCATTCGACCTTCATCTGCGCGCACAGCGCCTTGCCTAGATCGATGTCGAAACCGCCCAGCGTGCCGTCGGCATTGGCGTGGTTGAAGGGCGGGTAGGCACCCTCGGTACCAAGCCTCAGCTTTTTCTCCTGGGCGGAAGCAGCACCGGTTGCGAGCGCAAAAGCTACGGAAGCGGCAAGCACGAAACGACCGAAAAGACGCATGGTCCAGATCTCCATTGACCGGCGAAGTCTACGGGCTTTCATGCTCCCGGCGGAGACGGAAACGACATGTGCCGCGGCGATCACGGCGCGGGGCAGTCCGCGTCCGGTCAGGTTCCTTGTGCGTCGGCCCCGAACAGATCCCTGGCTTGCTCCGTCGTATAATAACCAAGCTGGACGTCCCGTGCGACCAGTTCCGGATCGCGCTCACGCGGATCGCCATAGCCGCCGCCACCCGGCGTGCCGACGCGCACGCGGTCGCCGGCCTTCAGCGGGATGTCCTGCTCCTTGGAGAGGTGCGGCGGCACATGCTCCTCGCCGTTGCGGAACACGGTCACGCTGTTGGGCTCGCCATCCCGACCGCCAAGGGCGCCCTGCGGACCGAAACGGCCATGGTCCATGACAAAGGAGGCGCGCGCCTCGCCGCGCAGGATCTCGACCTCATAGGCCAGGCCAAAACCACCACGATGCTTGCCAGCGCCGCCCGAGCCTTCGCGCAAGGCATAGTGGCGATAGAGCACCGGAAAGGCTTGCTCCATGATCTCGACCGGGGGCGATTTTGAAATGCCGATGGTCGAGCAGCCATTGGTCAGCCCGTCATGCCCCGAATTGCCGCCATAGCCGCCACCGGAGATCTGGTACATGACGTAGTCGCGGCCGCGCGCCGGATCATTGCCGCCGAGCGCGAAATTGCCGCTGGAGCCGGCTGGGGCCGCCGTCACCCTGTCGGGCAGCGCCTGCACCATCGCCGCGAACACCGCTTCGGCGATGCGCTGCGAGACTTCGGCCGCACAGCCAGACACGGGGCGGGGATATTTGGCGTCGAGGAAAGTGCCTTCCGGCCGCTTGACCTCGAGCGGCTCGAAGGCGCCGGCGCTGATCGGCACGTCCGGAAAGATGTGGCGCATGGCGAGATAGACCGAGGACAGGGTCGTCGCCAGCACGCTGTTCATCGGTCCCGCACAAGGCTTTGACGATCCTGAAAAGTCGAAGGTCAGCGTGTCGCCCTTCTTGTCGACTGCGAGCGCTATGGTCAGCGGTTCGTTGACCACCCCGTCGGAATCGACAAAAGCCTTGGAGCGGTAGGTGCCATCGGGAATGGCCGCTATATTGGCGCGCATCTGCTCGGCGGCGCGGCGGCGTAATTCGGCGATCGCCTCGACAACAGTTTCGTCTCCGTAACGATCCAGGATGCCTTTGAGCCTGTCCTGGCCGATCAACAGCGCGGCGGCCTGCGCCCGGATGTCGCCGATGCGCTGGTCGGCGACCCTGATGTTGGAGCAGATGATGGCGTAGATTTCAGGGTCGAGCACGCCCTTCTTGAACAGTTTTACCGGCGGCAGCCGCAGACCCTCCTGCTCGACAGCGGTCGCGGATGCGGAGAAGCCGCCGGGCACGGAGCCGCCAATATCGGGCCAATGGCCGGTGTTCGACAGCCAGCAGAAGATCTTTCCGCCGCGGTAGACCGGCATGGCGAAGCGCACATCCATCAGATGCGTGCCGCCGAGATAGGGATCGTTGACGATGTAGATGTCGCCCGGCTCCGGGGCCAGGCAGCGGCCGTCGGCGATCATCTCGATCACCGTCCTGGTCGAATATTGCATGACGCCGACAAACACCGGCAGGCCCTGACTGCCCTGCGCGATCAGCGAGCCGTCGACGGCGGAATAGATGCCGTCCGAGCGGTCGTTGGCCTCGGCGATCACGGGCGAGAAGGCGGCGCGGGAAAAGGTCAGGTCCATCTCGTCGCAGACCTGCTGCAAAGCGGCCTGGAGCACCGAAAGCGTGATGGCGTCGAGCTTTGCGCTATCCACTGACATGTCAGGCCTCGCCAATGTCGATGATGATGTTGCCGTCTGCATCCGAGCGCGCGCGGTCGCCGGGTTCGAGCACGGTGGTCGCATCCATCTGTTCGAGGATCGCCGGCCCTTCGATGACTGCATCGAGCGGCAGCTTTCCCCTGCTGTAAACCGGCGTGTCGTGCCAACGCCCGGCGTACCAGACCGGTCGGATCTCGCGCCGCGCCCCGTCGAGCGTCCTTGCCCGCCCGGACGGGTCGATCAGCCGCGACAGGTCGATCGCCGGCCGCACGCCGGTGACCGAGGTGTTGAGGTTGACGAGGTTGGCGCGGATTTCCG
The DNA here is from genome assembly GCF_020164995.1 of Mesorhizobium sp. CO1-1-11. Lineage (NCBI taxonomy): Bacteria > Pseudomonadati > Pseudomonadota > Alphaproteobacteria > Hyphomicrobiales > Phyllobacteriaceae > Mesorhizobium > Mesorhizobium sp. CO1-1-11. Next base: position 130,455 of record NZ_JAIUHE010000018.1, on the reverse strand, counting down.
GCAGCTCGACCTTGAAGCGGGCGAAATAGGCTTTCTCGAACAACGCCTGCAATTGGCTTCGGGTCACCGACGCGGACGGCAGCGGCACGTTGATGATGTGGGTCTGGCCGACGAACTGCATGTCGGCGGAGTGGGTGACGCGGATCGTTTCCGGCTTCACCGCTTCCTTGGCGATCAGCTCCTCGCCTTCGTTCCGGTGCCGTTCCAGTACTTGGTGGAGCTGGCTTTCGTCCAGCACGGCCACGGGCTGGTTGATGGTGTTTACGAAGTCGTGGCGCAGATCGGCGACGACGCAGCCGAGCGCGTTGGTGATGCCGGGCCGCGCCGGCACCAGCACTTTGGGCAGGCCGAGTTCGCGCGCGAGCGCCGTCGCATGAAGCGGCCCGGCGCCGCCGAAGGCGAACAGCGCGAAATCGCGGGGATCATGGCCGCGCGACACCGACACCATACGGATGGCGCCGGCCATCTTCATGTTGCCGAGCCTGAGGACAGCGCCCGCCGCCTCGACACCCGACAGGCCGGTTGCCTTGCCGATCCTGTCCTCGAAAATCCTGGTGACGCGCTCCGATGTGACCGGGTTTTCGACGGCGAGCAGCTTCTTCGGCGCCAGCCGGCCGAGCACCAGGTTGGCGTCGGTGATCGTCGGCTCGGTGCCGCCGCGCCCATAGCAGATCGGGCCGGGATTGGCGCCGGCACTTTCCGGGCCGATCTGGATCAGGCCGGCCGCATCGACGCGGGCGATCGAGCCGCCGCCGGCGCCCACCGTGTGCACCGCCACCATCGGCACATGGATGGGCATGGCATATTCGATCTCGATCTCGTTCGAGACCGCCGGTTCGGCGTTGCGGATCAGCGCCACATCGGTCGAGGTGCCGCCCATGTCGTAGGTGACGAGGTTTTCGAAGCCTGCGCGCTTGCCCGTATAGGCGGCGGCGATAACGCCGGAGGCGGGGCCCGACATGACCGTCTTGGCCGATTCACGTGTGACGAAGCGGGCCGAGATCATGCCGCCATTGCCGTTCATGATCAGGAAGTCGCGGGCATAGCCCTTGTCGGCCAATTCCTTGCGCAGCCGCTCGACGTAGCGCTCCAGGATCGGCTGCACCGAGGCGTTGACCGAGGCCGTCACCCCGCGCTCGAATTCGCGCGCCTCCGACAGCAGCGCATGGCCTGACGTGATGTAGCCGTTCGGCCAGGATTCGGCGGCGATCTCGGCGGCGCGCCGCTCATGCGTGGGGTTGGCGTAAGAGTGGAGGAAATGGATGACGAGGGATTCGCAGCCGGCCGCGATGAGCGCCTGTACCGCCTCGCGCATCTCGGCTTCATCAAGCGGCGTGCGCACCGCACCTGATGCCTCGACGCGCTCCGACACTTCGAGGCGCAGGTTGCGCGGAATGATTGGGACGAAGGTTCCCGTCATGCCATAGGGTTGCGGCCGCGTCCGCCGGCCGAGTTCGATCACATCGCGAAAACCGCGCGTGGTGATCATGCCGGTCTTGGCCAGCCGGCGCTCCAGCACCGCGTTGGTGGTGGTGGTCGTGCCATGCACGATGAGGTCGATGCCATCGATCGGAAAACCGGTGGCGCCAAGCGCCGCAACCACGCCAAAGGCCTGGTTGTCGACAGTGGTCGGGGTCTTGGCCAGATACACCTTGCCACCGTCCTTGCCGTCGATCAGGAGCAGGTCGGTGAAGGTTCCGCCGACATCGATGCCAGCGACGACGCTGCCCAGGGAATCCGGCGGCTGCACCGAAAAATTCTCTTTCATTGTCGAAACCCGAAATGCTGGGACTACGGATATGCCGCAGTTTGGAAAGGTGTTTTACGGCGGCATCTTGACGCAAATATCGTTTGTATACTAATAAATTCCGGACACAAGAGCTTACCGCTTCGGTCGCGTGCATGGCATGCCGGAACCTGAATGGTTCGGGCGCGCACGGGAAAGTTTGGCGCCCGCGTCTCTCCTTGGGCGAGAAGGTTGGAATCGATGAACACCACGCCCGCGTTCAACACCGCTGAAGCCCGTCCGCTGCAGTTTCCGATTCCGGCCAACGTCTATGCCGAGACGGTCGTCTCGGTGAAACACTATACCGACCGGCTGTTCTCGTTCCGCATCACCCGGCCGCAGTCGCTGCGCTTCCGCTCGGGCGAATTCGTCATGATCGGCCTGCCCAATGCCGAGAAGCCGGTGTATCGCGCCTACTCCGTTGCCAGCCCGGCCTGGGACGAAGAGCTGGAATTCTTCTCGATCAAGGTGCCGGATGGCCCGCTGACCTCCGAATTGCAGAAGATCCAGGTCGGCGACACCGTCATCATGCGCCAGAAATCGACCGGCACGCTGGTCGTCGACGCGCTGACCCCCGCCAAGCGCCTGTTCATGATCTCGACCGGGACCGGCATCGCGCCCTTTGCCAGCCTGCTGCGCGATCCCGACACTTACGAGAAGTTCGACCAGCTGATTCTGACCCACACCTGCCGCGACAATGCCGAGCTGATCTACGGCCAGGAACTGGTGGCGGCGCTCGAAAGCGACCCGCTGATCGGCGAGCTGACCACTGGGCGCGTCACGCTCTACAATTCGACGACCCGCGAAGAGTCGGCGCGAATGGGCCGCATCACCGCGCTGATCGGCTCCGGCAAGTTCTACAGCGACCTCGGCATCGAAAAGCTCAATCCCGAAACCGACCGCATCATGATCTGCGGCTCGATGCACATGCTGAAGGACGTCAAGGAGCTGGCCGAAAGCCTCGGCTTCCAGGAAGGTTCGCTCAGCCACCCCTCGAGCTTCGTCGTCGAACGCGCCTTCGTCGGCTGAGGCCAGCGCGTCTCCCAGGAAGCTGATTTTTGACAGCTGCTTTCGCGGCCTTTTTCAGCTATCCCTCGCTTGAGGACTCGTGAAGCGCGACTTCGCGGGCTATCTTCGTGCGTGTCGCCCAAAACTGTCGACGGCTTTGGGAGAAGGATGCGCGCGTGAGATATCAAGCGCACGCCGCTGAATGAAAGGGCAGGAGATGAGCAGCACAATCCGCGAAGCCGATCTTGGCACCAAGGTGACGCCGCTGCCGGCGCGCGCCGCCGCCAACACGCCGGTGCCGCTGGACCATCATTTCGCGCGCAATCCCGGCCTGAAACTCGACCTCGGTTTTCTCGAATCGGTACGCAGCGTCAACCGCTCCGCGCTGGAACGCCGCGTCGCCAGTCTGACCAAGCGGCGCTCGATCAAGGCCGACAACCAGGCCGCCTGGCTGCTGCGGGCGATCGCCTGCATGGACCTGACGACGCTCAACTCCAACGACACCGAGGAGCGCGTGCGCCGGCTCTGCGCCAAGGCGATCAACCCGCTGCGCCGCGACATCATGGAAGGCCTCGGCATTGCGGGCGAGACCATCCGGCCCGCCGCCGTCTGCGTCTACCATCCCTTCGTCGCCACGGCCGTGGACGCGGTGCGCGGCACCGGCATCCATGTCGCCGCGGTCTCCACCGCCTTTCCGCATGGGCTGGCGCCGCTGTCGACCCGGTTGCAGGAGATCGAGGCCTCGGTGAAGGACGGCGCCGACGAGATCGATGTCGTGATCCCGCGCGGCCTGGTGTTCGGCGCCAAGTGGCGCGAGCTTTATAATGAAATCGTCTCGATGCGGGCCGCCTGCGGCGACGCGCATCTCAAGGTCATCTTGGGCACCGGCGACCTCGCCACGCTGCGCAACGTCATGCTGGCCTCGATGGTGGCGATGATGGCGGGCGCCGATTTCATCAAGACGTCGACCGGCAAGGAAAGCGTCAATGCCACACTGCCTGTCGGCCTCGCCATGGTGCGCGCCATCAGGGCCTATTTCGAGGAGACAGGCTATCTCATCGGCTTCAAGCCGGCCGGCGGCATTTCGACCGCGAAAGTCTCGCTCGACTGGCTGGTGCTGATGAAGGAAGAGCTCGGCCGTCCATGGCTGGAGCCGGAGCTGTTCCGCTTTGGCGCATCGAGCCTGCTGACCGATATCGAACGTCAGCTCGAGCATCATCTGACCGGGCATTATTCGGCCAATCACCGCCACGCGATGGCTTGAGCACCCCCACCCCGATCGGCTTTGCCGATCGACCCTCCCCACAAGGGGGAGGGTGAAGGAGGAACCTGATGAACGTCCTTGAACGCTATCACGCCATGGAATACGGCCCGGCGCCGGAGGCTCGCAACCAGGCCGATGCATGGCTGGCCGGGCGCGATTTCTCCAAAGCGCTGTTCATCGGTGGCGACTGGAAAGCGGCCGGCGGCGGCAAGACCTTCGACACCAGCGAGCCGTCTTCCGGCAAGCTGCTGGCCAAGGTGTCCGATGCCAATGCCGCCGACATCGACGCGGCGGTTGCGGCCGCCGCAAAGGCGCTGCCGAAATGGAGCGCCAGTTCCGGATACCAGCGCGCGAAAGTGCTCTACGCCATCGGCCGCGCCATGCAGCGCCACCAGCGGCTGTTCGCGGTGCTTGAGACGATCGACAACGGCAAGCCGATCCGCGAAAGCCGCGACATCGACGTGCCGCTGGCGATCCGCCATTTCATTCACCATGCCGGCTGGGCGCAGGCGCTGGAGAGGGATTTTCCCGGCCAAAAGGGGGTCGGCGTCGTCGGCCAGATCATCCCGTGGAATTTTCCCCTGCTGATGCTGGCCTGGAAGATCGCGCCGGCGCTCGCGGCGGGCTGTACCGTGGTGCTGAAGCCGGCCGAGTTCACGCCGCTCACCGCCATTCTGTTCGCCGAGATCTGCGAACGCGCCGGCGTGCCGAAAGGCGTCGTCAACATCGTGCAGGGCGGCCCGGATGCGGGCGCGGCGATCGTCAACCACCCCGGCATCCAGAAGATCGCCTTCACCGGCTCTTCCGAAGTCGGCAAGATCATCCGCAAGGCCACCGCCGGGTCAGGGAAAAAACTGTCGCTGGAGCTTGGCGGCAAGTCGGCTTTCATCGTCTTCGAGGACGCCGATCTCGACAGCGCCGTCGAGGGCCTGGTCGACGGCATCTGGTTCAACCAGGGCCAGGTCTGCTGCGCCGGGTCGCGGCTTCTGGTGCAGGAAGGCATCGCGGACGCCTTGATCGCCAAGGTCAAGACGCGCATGAGCCGGCTGCGTGTCGGCAGCCCGCTCGACAAGAACACCGATATCGGCCCGCTGGTCGATCTGACCCAGCTCGACCGGGTCAAGGGACTGATCGCCGAAGGTGCCCGGCAGGGCGCCGTCTGCTGGCAGCCGGATGCAACGCTGCCGTCTTCCGGCTACTATCACCTGCCGACGCTCGCTACCGGTGTTTCGCCGGCTAATGTTCTGGCGCAGGAAGAGGTGTTCGGGCCGGTGCTCGCCACCATGACCTTCCGCAACACCGAGGAAGCGATCGAACTCGCCAACAACACGCGCTATGGCCTCGCAGCCTCGGTGTGGAGCGAGAACGTCAACCTGGCGCTCCATGTCGCGCCGCAATTGAAGGCTGGCGTGGTCTGGGTCAACGGCACCAACATGTTCGACGCCGCCTGCGGCTTCGGCGGCTATCGCGAGAGCGGTTTCGGCCGCGAGGGCGGGCGCGAGGGCATGTTCGAATATCTCTCGGCAAAACTGCCGCTCGGCCCGGTCATCAAGCCGGCGCCATCTTCGGCGCAGCCCGTGGAACAGGCGGACGGCGCCGCTATCGACCGCACGGCGAAGCTGTTCATCGGCGGCAAGCAGGTGCGGCCGGACGGCAATTACTCGCTTGCCGTCGCCACCGCCAAGGGCAAGCTCGCCGGCGAAGTCGGGCTCGGCAGCCGCAAGGATATCCGCGATGCGGTTTCGGCTGCCCGCGCCTGCAAAAGCTGGCCGGAGGCGACCGCTTATAACAGGTCGCAGGTGCTTTATTACCTGGCCGAGAACCTTTCCGGCCGCTCGGAAGAATTTGCCGCCCGGCTCACCGAACTGACCGGAGCCAACGCCAAGGCCGCGCGGGACGAGGTGGAGCTCTCGGTCGAACGGCTGTTCCTCTATGCCGGCCTCGCCGATAAGTTCGAGGGACGCGTGCACCAGCCGCCGGCGCGTGCCGTGACGCTGGCGCTGCATGAGCCGGTCGGCGTCGTCGGAATCGTCGCGCCGGACAATCAGCCCCTGCTCGGCTTCATCTCGCTGGTCGCGCCGGCGCTGGCCATGGGCAACACGGTGGTCGCCGTGCCATCGGAACGGTATCCGTTGCTGGCCACCGATCTCTATCAGGTCATCGAATATTCCGATGTGCCGGCTGGCGCCATCAACATCGTCACCGGACGCACCGCGGAGCTTGCCGGCGTGCTGGCCAAGCACGACGACGTCGACGGACTGTGGCTGGTCGCCGACGCGGATACCTGCGCCAAGGCGGAAGCCGAGTCCATCGGCAACCTCAAACGCGTCTGGAGCGGCAACGGCCGCAGCCTCGACTGGGCCTCGGAAGAAGCCGCCGGCGACGTTTTTCTGCGCCGTGCCATCGAGGTGAAGAATGTCTGGGTGCCTTACGGCGACTAGAGCATGATGCCGAAAAGTGTGAAGCGGTTTTCGGACGACATCATGCTCTATCTCATTGATTTAGAGACGGATCCAGATTTCAGGTCGACTTGACCTGAAATCATCCGGCTCTAGGGCATGTCACCACAGGGATCGCGGTCGGGCTTGACGCCTGGCCATATGTTCTTTAACCAGAAAAAACATCTTTATCAGTGAACTGGCACAGGCCGCACAATCGCGCCTGACTGGCACATGACGCTTTCGCCAGCCGCCGATAAAAGCTTTTTGACCCAAGCAGGCGAGGAACAAAGCATGGCGGAACTGGCGGGCAAGGTCGTTGTCATAACGGCAGCGGCGCAAGGCATCGGCAAGGCGAGCGCGCTGGCCTTCGCCAAGGCAGGCGCTACCGTCCATGCCACCGACATCAACGAGACGCTGCTGGCGGAACTCGCCAAGACATCAGGGATCAAGACCCGCAAGGTCGACGTGCTCAACGACGAGGCGGTCAATGCCGCCTTTGCAGAGATCGGCGCCGTCGACGTGCTGTTCAATTGCGCCGGTTTCGTCCATTCGGGCTCGATCCTGGAGATGAAGGACGCCGATCTCGATTTCGCTTTCAATCTCAACGTGCGCGCCATGATCCGAACCATCCGGGCGGTGCTGCCCGGCATGCTGGAGCGTGGCGACGGGTCGATCATCAACATGGCTTCGCTGGCCAGTTCGACCAAGGGCGTGCCGAACCGCTTCGCCTATGGCGTCACCAAGGCCGCCGTCATCGGGCTGACCAAGGCGGTCGCGGCCGACTATGTCGGCAAGGGCATACGCTGCAACGCCATCTGCCCCGGCACGGTCGAGAGCCCGTCGCTGCAGGACCGCATGCACGCCCAGGGCGATTATGACGCCGCCCGCGCCGCCTTCATCGCCCGCCAGCCAATGGGCCGGCTCGGCACGCCCGAGGAGATCGCCGATCTCGCCGTCTACCTGGCCGGCGCCACCTACACGTCCGGGCAGGCCTATAATATCGACGGCGGCTGGTCGATCTGAGCGCTGCCTTGAGAAAACCGGACATCGGATCGCCGGCCGCCAATACAGGCTGTTCGCGCTTGTCGTGAAGCAGGCCGATGGCTAGGGTCCGCCCGGTTCCAGAGACGGCCGCCCCGGCGGAGAGTTTGTAGAACGGCCACGAGGCCGCAATCAGGAGAAGATGCATGAAACTGCTGCGCTATGGCGAGGTGGGAAGCGAACGTCCCGGCCTGCTCGATGCGGATGGAACGATCCGCGATCTCTCCGCCCATGTCGCCGATATTGCCGGCACGACACTTCATCCGGCCTCGCTGGACATGCTTTCGAAGCTCGATGCGAAGTCGCTGCCGGCGGTTTCCGGCAAGCCGCGCCTCGGCGCCTGCGTCGCCGGCACCGGCAAGTTCATCTGCATCGGCCTCAACTATTCCGACCATGCCGCCGAGACCGGGGCCACCGTGCCGCCGGAACCGATCATCTTCATGAAGGCAAGCTCGGCCATCGTCGGCCCGGACGATGACGTGCTGATCCCGCGCGGCTCCGAGAAGACCGACTGGGAAGTCGAGCTCGGCGTGGTTATCGGCAAAACCGCCAAATATGTCAGCGAAGCCGACGCGCTCGACCATGTCGCCGGCTATTGCGTCTCCCATGACGTGTCCGAACGCGCCTTCCAGGCCGAGCGCCAGGGCCAGTGGACCAAGGGCAAGAGCTGCGACACGTTCGGCCCGACCGGACCGTGGCTGGTGACCAAGGACGAAGTATCAGACCCGCAGAACCTGAAGATGTGGCTGACGGTCAACGGCAAGACGATGCAGAACGGCTCGACCAAGACCATGGTCTATGGCGTTGCCTATCTCGTTTCCTACCTCAGCCAGTTCATGTCGCTGCACCCCGGCGACATTATTTCGACCGGCACCCCGCCCGGCGTCGGCCTCGGCATGAAGCCGCCGGTGTTCTTGAAGGCAGGCGATGTCGTGGAGTTGGGGATCGAAGGATTGGGGCAGCAGAAGCAGACGTTCAGGGCTGACGTGTAAGCCTGATAAGTTAGCGCCGCCCCTCACCCCTACCCTCTCCCCGTGACGAACGGGGAGAGGGAGCGCCAGCGTTGCGGCCATTCCTTCTCCCCGTCACCATACGGGGAGAAGGTGCCGGCAGGCGAATGAGGGGCAGCGCCGGCCCCTCTCCAGCTATTACTTTATCGTCTTCCCATCAGCGCCAAACCTATAGGTCTTCGCCGCATCGGGCGTCGCATAGAGCGTGGCGCCCGGCTCCGCGTCGTACACGCCGAAAATCCGCACGGTGATCAGGCCGGCCTTCTCGCAATCCAGATAGAGATTGGTGTCGGCGCCGAGATGTTCGGCGTGGACGACCGTGCCCTTCCAGGCGCCGGATTTCGGATCGACGGTCAGGTGCTCCGGCCGCACGCCGATGGTCTTGGCTGTCTCACCGAGCCGGGCGCCGTCGACGAAATTCATCTTCGGCGAGCCGATGAAGCCGGCGACGAACTCGTTTGCCGGCGAATTGTAGAGCTCCATCGGGCCGCCGATCTGCTCGATTTTTCCGGCATTGAGCACCACGATCTTGTCGGCCAGCGTCATCGCCTCGACCTGGTCGTGGGTGACGTAGATCATCGTCGCCTTCAGCCGGCGATGTAGCTGCGCGATCTCCAGCCGCGTGTTGACGCGCAGCGCCGCGTCGAGGTTCGACAGCGGTTCGTCGAACAGGAACAGTTTCGGCTCGCGCACCACGGCGCGGCCGATGGCGACGCGCTGGCGCTGGCCGCCGGAAAGTTCCGCAGGTCGTCTTTCGAGATAGGGCTCGAGCGACAGCATGGACGAGGCGATGCCGATGCGGCGGTCGATTTCCGCCGCCGGCGTGTTCGCCTGTTTGAGGCCGAGGCCCATATTGTTCTTCACCGTCAGATGCGGATAGAGCGCATAGGTCTGAAACACCATGGCGATGCCGCGTTTCGCCGGCGGGGTGACCGAGACATCCTCGCCATCGATCAGCACCCGGCCCGAGGTCGAATCCTCCAGACCGGCGATGACCCGGAGCAATGTCGACTTGCCGCAACCCGAAGGGCCGACAAAGACGACGAACTCGCCATCCGTCACTTCGAGGTCGATGCCCTTCAGCACCTCGACCGGCCCAAAGGCCTTTTTCACGTTCTCGATCTTCAGCGAGCCCACGGCAGTCCTCCAAATTGATGAGTAGGCGCCAAGCGGGCGCCGTAAGGCGCGGACGACGACAGCCTGATCACAGTCGCACCGCCTTTCCGCCGCGCACGCTCTCGTCGGCGGCAAGGCAGACGGCGAGCGACCGCACGGCGTCGTCCATATGTCTGGTGAGATCGATATCCTCGCGGATCGCCTTGAGGACAAATGCCTGTTCGAGATCGCAGAGATCCTGATGGCCGGGTTCGCCTTCCATCGACAACATCTCGTCCGCCTTTAGGAACTTGCCGTCCGTGCCGGTCGCGGCGCTGTGCAGGCGGATGGTCGAGGTCTTGGTGTGGGTGTCGATGTCGTCGGACTTCACGCCCTCCTTCATGACGATCGACACGCAGCCCTTGGGCGAAATCACGTCCTTCACGAAGAAGGCGGTTTCCGAAATCATCGGGCCCCAGCCGGCCTCGTACCAGCCGACCGAACCGTCATCGAACAGCACCTGCAGATGGCCATAATTGTACATGGAGGGCGCGACTTCCTCGGTCAGCCGCACGCCCATCCCGCGCACCTCGACCGGCTTGGCATCGGTGATCTGCAGCATGACGTCGAGATAATGCACGCCGCAATCGACGATCGGCGATGTCGTCTGCATCAGCTGCTTGTGCGTCTCCCAGGTATGGCCCGAGGATTGCTGGTTGAGGTTCATGCGGAACACGTAGGGACCGCCGAGCTTGCGCGCTTCGGCGATCAACCGGATCCAGGACGGGTGGTGGCGCAGGATATAGCCGATCACCAGCTTTCGGCCGTTGGCCTTGGCTGCCGCGACGACACGCCTGGCGTCGGCCACCGTCGTTGCCAGCGGCTTTTCGACGAAGACATGGCAGCCGGCCTCGAACGCTTTCACCGCATAATCGGCATGGCTGTCGGAATAGGTGGCGACGCAGGCGACGTCGGGCTTTTCGTCGCGCAGGGCGTCATCGAACGAACGCCTGATGCCATAGCCGGACAGCCCCCCAGGCAAAGGCACGTCGGAGCGGTTGACCAGCGCGGCGATCTGAAAACCTGGATTGGTGTGATAGGCCAGCGCATGGCTGCGGCCCATATTGCCTAGGCCGGCGACGACAACGCGAAGGGGTCTTTCTGAACTCACTTGACGGCTCCGGAAGTAATGCCGCGGATCAGTTGCCGCGAGAAGATGACGTAGAGGATCAGCACCGGCAGGATCGCCAGCGACAGTGCTGCCAGAATGGCGTTCCAGTTGGTGACGAACTGGCCGAGGAAAAGCTGGGCGCCGAGCGTCACCGTCTTGGTCTCTTCCGACGGCGCCAGGATCAGCGGGAACCACAGATCGTTCCAGATCGGGATCATGGTGAAGACGGCGACGGTTGCCATCGACGGCCGCACCAGCGGCACGACCAGACGGAAGAAGATGGTGTATTCCGACAGGCCGTCGATGCGGCCGGCGTTCTTCAGATCGTCGGACACCTGCTTCATGAATTCGGACAGGATGAAGACCGCCAGCGGCAGGCCTTGCGCGGTGTAGACCAGGATCAGCGCCGTCAGCGTGTTGACCAGCCCGCTCGCCACCATCAATTGCAGGATGGCGACGGTGGCGAGGCGGATCGGGATCATGATTCCGAGCGCCAAATAAAGCCCCATCATCGTGTTGCCGCGAAAGCGATATTCCGACAGCGCGAACGCAGCCATGGCGCCGAACAGAAGCACGAAGAACAGCGAGCCGACGGTGACGACGAGACTGTTCTGGAAATAGTGGATGAAGTCGCCCTGGCCGATCACCGTGGTGTAGCCGATCAGGTCGAAAGTCTTTGGCGTCGGCGGCGTCAGCGGCGCGCCAAAGATGCCAGCGCGGGACTTGAACGAATTCATGATGACCAGGATCACCGGAAACAGCGCGATCGCCGTGTAGGTCAGCAGGATCGCGTGGGCGCCGATGGTGCGGGGCAGTGAACGGGTGGCGATGCTCATCTCCGTCCCCTCAGAACTGGTAGCGACGCAGGCGCGTCTGGATGAGGAAGAGGTAGACGCAGACACCGCCCAGGATGATCAGGAACATGATCGTGGCGATGGTCGCGCCCATGTTGGGATCGCCGACCTGCAGCTGGAAGCCGAAGAAGGCGCGGTAGAGGAAGGTGCCGAGAATATCGGTCGAATAGTTCGGACCGGCGAGAGCCCCTTGAGCGGTGTAGATCAGGTCGAAGGCGTTGAAGTTGCCGACGAAGGTGAGGATCGAGATGATGCCGATCGACGGCAGGATCAGCGGCAGCTTGATCTTCCAGAACTGCGACAGGCCGGTGATGCCATCGCATTCGGCCGCCTCGATCACCTCTTCGGGGATCGACAGCAGCGCGGCATAGATCAGCATCATCGGAATGCCGATGAACTGCCACACCGAGATCAGGCTGAGCGCGGTCAGCGCGTACTGCTCCTTGCCGAGCCAGGGCGTGAACAGGCTTTTCAGGCCGACGAAGTCGAGCAGATGCGGCGCCACGCCCCATAGCGGCGACAGGATCAGCTTCCAGGCAAAGCCGACGATGACGAAGGACAGGATGGTCGGCACGAAGATCGCGGTGCGGTAGAAGGCGGCGAACCGCAGCCTGGGGCTGGAGAGAATTGCCGCCAACAGCACGCCGACCGGGTTCTGCACCAGCATGTGGATGATGAAGAACCAGACATTGTTGCGCAACGCATTCCAGAAATTGACCGACCAGTTGGGATCGCCGAACAGGGTGCGGAAATTGTCCAGGCCGACGAAGATCTGGGACTGGTCGACATTGCGGAACAGCGAGAGCTGCAGCGTGCCGGCGAGCGGCAGGATCATGATCGCCGTATAGACGAGCACCGCCGGCGCCAGGAAGACGGCGATATGCCAGCGGAATGGTCTTTTGGGTCGTGTTTGTGCGGCCATGAGTTCGGTCCCCGCCGTCTCTCGGTTCCAGACGATGTGATGCTAGATGATGCCTCGATGCATGGCCCAACCTTGCCCGGTGCGGCAAGACAAAGGCCTGCGACTGATCAGCCAGCCTTCCCCAACAACAGCAAGGGTAAGGCCGTGAGGCAGAGCCGACAATCGCAATATGAAGACAGGGTAATCCGGAACCGGCCGGGCATGCGCCCAGCCGGCTCCGCTGCCTGAGCTCTTACTTGGCCGGCTTATACCAGCTGTCGAGACCGGTCTGCAGCTTCTTGGCCGCGGCTTCGGGCGTATCGGTGCCGTTGATGACGTTGGCCGATTCAACCCAGGTCTCGTTTTCGAGGTTCGGCGTACCGCGCGACAGGATCTGGTAGGTCGAGCGGATCGTCGACTTGCACTTGCCGCGCCAGGAGACGAATTCCTGCGCCAGCGGGTCTTCCATCTTCACCGGCGAGGAGTTCAGGCTGAAGAAGCCCGGCAGCGCGTTGGCGTAGATGGTGGCGAAGTCAGGCGAAGCCACCCAGGACAGGAAGGTCTTGGCCGCGTCCGCGTGCTTGGAGGCTGCGTTCAGGCCCATGCCGATATCGGTATGGTCGGAGATGTAGCAGGTGTCGCCGGCCTTCTCGACCGGCGGCGGGAAGGCGCCCATCTTGAACTGTGCCTGGGTGTTGAACAGGCCGATTTCCCACGAGCCGGCCGGGTAGATGGCGGCGCGGCCGAGCGTGAACAGGTTCTGGCTGTCCGGATAGGTCTGGGCCTCGAAGCCGTCGCCCAGGTAAGGCTTCCACTTGGCCAGTTCCTCATACGGCGCGACCCAGTCCTTGTCGGTCAGCTTCTGATCGCCCTTGATCAGCGCCTTGCGGCCGTCCTCGCCCTTCCAGTAGTTGGGGCCGATGTTCTGGTAGCCCATGGTCGCGGCTTCCCAGAGGTCCTTGGTGCCCATCGCCATCGGGATATAGGTGCCGTCGGCCTTGATCTTGTCGAGCGCGGCGAAGAATTCGTCTCGGGTCTGAGGCACCTTGATGCCAAGCTTGTCGAAGGCGTCCTTGTTGTAGATGAAGCCATGGATGACGGATGCCATCGGCACGCAGAAGCTCGCCTTGCCGTCATCGGTCTGCCAGGCGGACTTTGCGACCGGCGAGAAGTTTTCCATGCCGGGCAGCGCCGACAGGTCGGCAAGGTTGCCCTTCTTGTAGAGTTCAAGCGACTTGTCGAACGGGCGGCAGGTGATCAGGTCGCCCGCCGAACCGGCGGCGAGCTTGGCGCCGAGGGCGGCGTCATATTCGGTCGGGGCCGATGGGGCGAACACCACCTTGATGCCGGGGTTCTTGGCTTCGAAGGCCGGGATCAGCTTATCCTTCCAGATGGCAAGGTCGTCGCCGCGCCAGCTTTCGATGTTGAGCGTTACGTCCTCGGCGTGAGCCAATCCGGCCGAGCCGAGAATGCTGGTGCCCAGAAGCAGTGCCGTCAGTAGTTTCGTTGTCATGCTCAGTCTCCCTGTTGACCTTTTTCAGGTTCGGTTTTGATGAGAACCTGGGCTTTGGAGCCCTTGTTCCCCTCGCAAGCCCGTTTCACCCCGATGGGAATCGGGAATGAAACTGGCCTATTTCCTTGTTCGAGCATGATCTTTTCCGAAAAGCGGTTTCCACTTTTCGGGATCATGCCCCAGCGCGGAAAGGGCTGGCCGCAGCTTCTGGCCTGTCCGTTCCAGTATCTTGCGCGCCGCATCGGCGCTGTCGGCGCCGGCGGCGAGCAGAATGGCGGTCTTGACCGCGCCGCCGCTCTTTTCGAGCAGGCTGGCGGCCTCTTCCTGGCCGCGGCCGCTGACGGCGGCGACGATGCGCGCCGCCCGGTCGCGCAGCTTCATGTTATCGGCCAGGAGGTTGACCATGTAGCCGTCATGGACATGGCCAAGATGAACGGCGGTCAGCGTCGACAGCATGTTGAGCGCGATCTTCTGCGCCGTTCCGGCGCCCATGCGGGTCGAGCCGGCGATCACTTCCGGCGGTGTCTCGAGCAGGATGGCGGTGTCGGCCTGCTGGAGCAGAGCCGAACCCCTGTTGTTGGCGATGCCGATGGTGGCGGCTCCCCGGCGCCGCGCCTCCTCGATGGCGCCCACCGCATAGGGCGTCGTGCCGCTGGCGGAGAGGGCGATCAGGCAATCGCCCACGCCGACACCCGCATTGGCAACCGCCGTCGTGGCCTCCTCGGCGTCGTCCTCGGGTCCGCCGGCCAGTGTCCTCAAGGCGTCGTCGCCGCCGGCGATCAGGATGGCGATGCGGTCGCGCTGGATGCCGAACGTGCCCGGCAATTCCAGCGCATCGGCCAGCGCCATCAGGCCGGAGCTGCCGGCCGCGGCATAGGCAAGCTTGCCGCCGCCGCTCAGGCGGCCGGCAATGATCTCGGCTGCCCTGGCGATGGAGGGAATGGCGTTGCGGACCGCTTTGGCGGCCTCGACCTGCGCATCGGCCAGCGAAGCAAGGATGACTTCGGGAGCCTGGATATCCAGCCCCTCGGCATTCCCATGCAGCGCTTCGGTGCGCGTTTCGGCCATCCCAGTTCCTCCGATCCACAAAACAATACCAAAAAAATACCACTTGTCCACATGCATTAACGAATTCGCAGTCAGGAAATCGCTAAGCCGACGAATTGCGGAAGCTTTTCAATAAAATACGGCTTAATCTTTTTGAAACGGAAATTAACTCTTGGCTATTGGTATTTTATTGGTATTATCCTGCCGGAGGAGAAATCGCGTGAAATTCGTGCTCGGTATCGATGGCGGCGGCACCAGCTGCAGGGCCGCACTGGCAACGGCGGACGGCGCTGTTGTCGGCCGCGCCAAAAGCGGCGCCGCCAACATCCGCACCGATCTCACCGGCGCCCGCTCGAACATCGTCGATGCGGCGCGGCAGGCTTTCATCGCCGCCGGGCAAGATCCGGACCTGATCCCGCAAACACCCGCCATCCTCGGCCTTGCCGGCGCCAATGTCGGCACTTACCGGCAGCAGCTCGAGGCGATCCTGCCGTTCAGCACCAGCCGCGTGGAGACCGATGCGGAGATCGCGCTCGAAGGCGCGGTCGGTTCCGGTGACGGCGCGATGGCGATCCTGGGCACCGGCACCGCCTATATGGCGCGCAGGGATGGCAAATCGCGCGCCATCGGCGGCTGGGGATTCCAGGTCGGCGACCAGGGCAGCGGCGCCCGCATCGGCCGCGACCTGCTGGAGCAGACCCTGCTCGCGCATGATGGCGTGCGCCAGGCCTCGCCGCTGACCGACAGCATGATGGCCGTTTTCCGCAACAATCCCGAGGACGTCGTCGAGTTCACCACCAACGCCAAGCCCGGCGATTTTGGCGGCTTCGCGCCGAAAGTGTTCGAGCACGCGCAAAAAGGCGACATTGTCGCCAACTGGATCCTCGACAAGGCGGTCGCCGATGTCGAGGCCTCGCTTGGCGCGCTCGACCTCGCCGCCGGAGCACCGCTCTGCCTGCTCGGCGGGCTGGCGCCGCTCTATGCGCCGCGCCTGTCGGCGCGCTACCGCGCCCTGCTGAAGGAACCGCTCGACGATGCGCTAGGCGGTGCCGTGCAGATGGCGGCACGCCTTTTCGCTGGGCGCGCGGAGGCTGCGCGATGAGCGATGCCGCCGACCAGATCTTCGCCACGCTCAAACAATCCTCGCAAAGCGGCGCGCCGCTTTACCTGCAGCTCAGGAAAAGCATCGAGGACGCCGTCAATCGCGGCCTGATCGGCCCGGGCGACGCGCTGCCTTCCGAGCGCGACATCGCCACCAAGGCCGACATTTCGCGCGTCACCGTGCGCAAGGCGGTGCAAGACCTGGTCAAGGGCGGCATATTGGTGCAGCGCCATGGCTCGGGCACCTTCGTGGCGCCGCGCATGGAGCGCGTCGAGCAGTCGCTGTCGCGGCTGACCTCCTTCACCGAAGACATGGCGCGGCGCGGCATGGCGGTGCGCTCGGCCTGGCTCGACCGCGGCCTCTACGCGCCCTCGCCCGACGAGATGATGGTGCTTGGCCTCTCGTCGAGCGAACTGGTGGCGCGCGTGGCGCGCCTGCGCATCGCCAACGACACGCCGCTGGCGATCGAACGCGCTTCGCTGTCGGCCAGCGTGCTGCCGGACCCGGCTGGAATTGGCTCCTCGCTCTACGCGGCGCTGGAATTGACCGGCAACAGGCCGGTGCGCGCGGTGCAGCGCATCTCCGCCGCCAATCTCGGCGAGGGCGATGCGCGCCTGCTCGAAGTGCCGCCGGGCATTGCCGGCCTGCATATCGAGCGTATTTCCTACCTGGCGAGCGGCAAGGTGATCGAGTTCACCCGCTCCATCTACCGGGGCGACGCCTATGATTTCGTCGCCGAACTGCGGCTGACAGGGCCGAGCGAAGAGGGCCGATCATGATTGCCAACACCACGCATATGCAGCGCGAGATCGAGGAGATCCCGCAAGCCGTCGCCCGCCTGCTCGACGGCTCCGGTGCCGTGCTGGCCGAAGCAGGGCGCGGCATCAAGGAGCGCGACCCGCATTTCGTCGTCACCGTGGCGCGAGGCTCGTCCGATCATGCCGCCACCTTCATGAAATATGCCGTCGAATTGACCGCGGGCCTTGCCGTCGCCTCGGTCGGACCGTCGATCGCCTCGATCTATGGCCGCAAGCTCCGGCTTGACGGCTCGGCCTGCCTGGCGATCTCGCAGTCGGGCAAGAGCCCCGACATTGTCGCGATGGCCGAAACCGCACGAGCCGGCGGCGCGCTGACCATTGCCGTCACCAACACCGCCGATTCGCCGCTCGCGCGCGCCTCGGATTATGCGATAGACATACTCGCCGGGCCGGAGCGCAGCGTCGCGGCAACCAAGACCTTCATCAATTCCGCCGTTGCCGGTCTCGCCCTGATGGCGCATTCGACCGGCGACGACGCGCTTCTCGCGGCCCTGGCCCGCCTGCCCGAGCATTTCGGCAAGGCGATCGCCTGCGACTGGATGAGCGTGCTGGCCGAGACGATCGAGAAGCAGAAGTCCCTGTTCATTCTCGGCCGCGGTCCGTCGGCGGCGATGGCAAACGAGGCGGCGCTGAAGTTCAAGGAGACCTGCGGCATGCATGCCGAGGCCTATAGCGCGGCCGAAGTCATGCATGGCCCGCTGGCGCTGATCGGCCCCGACTTTCCGGTGCTGGCGCTGGCCGCTCGCGACGCGTCCGAGCCCTCAGTGGCCGACGCCGCCGACAGCCTGGCGGCCAAGGGCGCGCCGGTTTTCGTCACCTCGGCGCTCGCCAATCGCGCCACGCGCCTGCCGCATGTCGCCACCGGTCACCCGCTGACCGATCCGCTGACGCTGATCGTTTCCTTCTACATGTTCGTCGAGGCCTTTGCCCGCCATCGCGGCCTCGATCCGGACGCGCCGCGCAACCTTCGCAAGGTGACGGAGACCGTATGAGCGACCGTTTTGCCCTGACCGGCGCCCGCATCTTCGACGGCGACGACTGGCACGAAGGCGCGGCCCTTGTCGTGCGCGACGGCCTCGTCGAAGCCATGCTGCCGCAAGGCGCGCTGCCCGGGGATATCCGTGCCGTCGACACCGGCGGCGGCATGCTGGTGCCGGGCTTCGTCGACATCCAGGTCAATGGCGGCGGCGGTGTGATGCTCAACGATCATCCCGATGTCGCCTCGATCGAGACCATCTGCCGCGCGCACGCGCCGTTCGGCACGACGGCGCTGCTGCCGACGCTGATCACCGACACGCCCGCAATCACGGCCGCCGCGATTGCCGCCGGCGAAGCGGCAGCGCTGCAAAAAGTGCCGGGTTTCCTCGGCCTGCATCTGGAAGGTCCGCATCTGTCGATTGCCCGCAAGGGTGCGCATGATCCGGCGCTGATCCGGCCGATGACGGACGCCGACCAGGCCATGCTGATCGCGGCGCGACAGAAGCTGCCGGTGCTGCTCACCACGATCGCGCCCGAATCCGTCGATCCTGCCCGCGTCAAGGACTTGGCCAAGGCCGGGGTCATCGTCAGCCTCGGCCATTCCGACACTGGCCATGCCACGGCTAAAGCCTTTGCCGAGGCCGGCGCCAGCGTCGTCACGCACCTGTTCAACGCGATGAGCCAGATCGGCAACCGCGAGCCCGGGCTGGCGGGCGCCGCGATCGACATCGGCGCCTTGTCGGCGGGGCTGATCGCCGACGGTATCCATGTCCACCCCGCCACGATCAGGATCGCGCTCGACGCCAAGCAGGGACCGGGCAGGATCGTGCTGGTCACCGACGCGATGGCGACGATCGGCACCGAGATGAGTTCGTTCACGCTCAACGGCCGCACCATCTACCGCAGGGATGGCAGCCTCAGGCTTGCCGACGGGACGCTGGCCGGTGCCGACCTCGACATGATCTCGGCCATCCGGTTCATGCACCGCACTGTCGGGCTCGAGCTGTCCGAAGTCTTGCGCATGGCCTCGCTCTACCCGGCCCAGGCGATCGGCCAGTCGCACCGGCTTGGCCGCTTCGCCAATGGCACGGCGGCCGACATCGTTGCGCTGTCGGACAATCTTGACATAGGAAGCGTCTGGATCGGCGGCGACAAGGTGTTCGAGGCTGCCGCTCCGCGCTGAGAGCGAGGCCATGCAGACAATCGATTGTGTCGTCGCCGGAGCAGGCGTCGTCGGGCTTGCCGTCGCCAGGGCACTTGCCTTGTCGGGCCGCGAGGTGGTGGTGATCGAAAAGGCCGACGCGATCGGCACCGTCACCAGCTCGCGCAATTCCGAAGTCATCCATGCCGGGCTCTATTATGCGCCCGGCAGCCTGAAGGCCCGGCTGTGCGTCGAAGGGCGCCGGCAGCTCTATGCATACTGCGCCGAACACACTGTCGGCCATCGCCGCGCCGGCAAGCTGATCGTCGCCAGCCAACCCGGCCAGACGGACGGGCTGCGGGCGATCGAGGCCAATGCGAAACGCTGCGGGGTCGACGATCTCGCGCTTTTGACACGCGCCGAGGCCGAAAGCCTGGAGCCGGCGCTGAGATGCGCCGGCGCGCTGCTGTCGCCATCGACGGGCATTGTCGACAGCCACGCGCTGATGCTTTCGCTGCGCGGTGACGCTGAAGCCGCAGGCGCGTCCTTCGCTTTCCTCACCTGCGTTGCCGGGGCGACGATCGAAGCCGATGGGATCCGGATCGACACGCGCGACGCCAATGGCGAGACCTTCGCCGTGGAGGCCAGCGCTTTCGTCAATGCAGCCGGCCTCGATGCGCAGGCCGTGGCCAGTCGGATCGAGGGTTTCCCAAGGGATCTCATCCCCCGGCAGTGGCTGGCGCGCGGCAATTATTTCGCGCTTCCGGGGCGATCGCCGTTTTCGCGGCTGATCTATCCGGTTCCGGTCGAAGGGGGTCTTGGCGTCCATCTGACGCTCGATCTGGCCGGCAAGGCGCGCTTTGGCCCCGATGTCGAATGGATCGACAGCGTGGATTACACGGTCGACCCTAGCCGAAGCGCCGTCTTCTACGAGGCGATCCGCCGCTATTGGCCCGATCTCGCGGATGGCGCCCTGCAGCCGGCCTATGCCGGCATCCGGCCGAAGCTCTCGGGACCCGGGCAGCCTGCGGCGGACTTCGTGATTCAGGGACCGGCCGATCATGGCGCGGGCCGGATCGTCAATCTGTTCGGCATCGAGAGCCCCGGCCTGACGGCGAGCCTGGCCATCGCCGACCATGTCGCCGAACTGTTGTACCCGACCTGAGCCAGCGTTCGCGCGCCGGAGCGCGATATCTGCTTAGCCGGCTTTATTTGAGACGTAGAGATCCTTGTAGCTGTCGCGCAAAAGGTTCTTCTGCACCTTGCCCATCGTGTTGCGCGGCAGGTCGTCGACGAAGATCACCCGTTTGGGATGCTTGTACTTTGCCATGCGGCCGGTGATGGCGTCGAGAATCTCGGCCGCGCTGATCCGCGACGCGGGCGAGCGTACGACGACCGCGGTGACGCCTTCGCCGAAGTCCGGATGGGCAAGGCCGATGACGGCGCTTTCCAGGACGCCGTCGAGCGCATCGATCTCGCTTTCGAGTTCCTTCGGATAGACGTTGTAGCCGCCTGAGATGATCAGGTCCTTGCCGCGACCGACAATGTGGACATAGCCGTCGGCGTCGATCATGCCGAGGTCGCCGGTGATGAAGAAGCCGTCGGCGCGGAATTCCGCCTTGGTCTTTTCCGGCATGCGCCAGTAGCCGCCGAACACGTTCGGACCCTTGACCTCGATCATGCCGACCTCGCCCTGGGCGAGCGGCTTGCCGGAATCGGGATCGGCGATGCGCAGCGACACGCCGGGCAAGGGGAAGCCAACCGTGCCGGCGCGCCGCTCGCCCTCATAGGGGTTGGAGGTGTTCATGTTGGTCTCGGTCATGCCATAGCGCTCGAGGATGGCGTGGCCGGTGCTCTCGCGCCAGGCCTTGTGCGTTTCGGCCAGCAGCGGCGCCGAACCAGACACGAACAGCCGGATGTTTTTCGCCGCCTCGCGATCCAGCCCGTCCTGCTGCAGCAGCCTGGTATAGAAGGTCGGCACGCCCATCAGCGCGGTGGCGCGCGGCAGCAGCGAGACGATGCGGCTCGCGTCGAATTTCTGCTCGAACAGCATCGAGGCGCCGGCCATCAGGGTGACGTTGGTGGCGACGAACAGGCCGTGCGTGTGGAAAATCGGCAGCGCGTGGATCAGCACGTCATCCCTGCTGAAACGCCATTGCTCGACCAGCACCCGCGCGTTCGAGGCGAGATTCTCATGGCTGAGCATGGCGCCTTTCGAACGGCCGGTCGTTCCCGACGTGTAGAGGATCGCCGCAAGGTCGTCGGCGCCGCGCTCCACATCGTGGAACTCGGAAGACTGACGCGATGCCTGGTCCGCGAGGGATCCCTGGCCACCGCGGTCGAGCGTGACCACGACGGCACCGGACGGCTCGACCATCCCACGGATGTCCGCCGACCGTGCCGGATCGCAGACGATCACCCGAGGTGCGGCATCCCCAAAGAAATAGCCGAGCTCGGCCAGCGTATAGGCGGTGTTGAGCGGCAGGAAGACGGCGCCGGCGCGCAAGCAGGCGAGATAAAGCAAAACCATCTCCGGGCTCTTCTCGACCTGCACGGTAACCCGGTCGCCGGGCGCGACATCCATTTGCAGGAGCGCATGCGCAAGCTGCGCCGACCGTGCCAGCATGTCGCCATAGGTGAGCGAGCGTCCATCATCGGTTTCCATCAACAAGCGCCCAGGCGCCGGCATCCGGGACCGGAACGCATCGAACAGATGATTGGTCATGAAATCTTCCCAGGTGACGCCGGCCGCGATCTTGGGCGGCACGCGACGAAGAGTTCGCGTTTCCCAGCCCTGCCGTCAAGGCCGCAGCCGGCTGCCCGGCGTCCACCGAAAAGATTCGAGGGATGGGACGGCAGAGGGCGCCGACCAAACAGCCGTCAACGCTGGGCGCGCTTACCCGGACCGGCGGGTGCCTCGCCTTGCCTGAAGCGTTCCATGCACATGGCGGCGGTCAGCTGGTAGTGATCGATCAGGGCCTGGACGGCACCATCCGCATTTCCGTCCAGCGCATTTTCAGCAATCAGCCGGTGTTCGGCGAAATCGTCGCGCTGGATGCTCTCCCCGTCATTGGCCATTTGCCTGTAGCGGTAGGCGTGATCGGAAAGCTGGTCGCAGAAACCAACCAGCCAGTGCGACCGGCACGCCGAGATCAGCACCCGATGGAAAGTGCGATGCACTTTCTCCCACTCCGGATTGAGCGACGAGCTACTTTGCGGCGAAAGCCGTGAGGCCCGCCCCAGGCGATGCAGCGCCAGCACCAATTGTTCTTCCCATTCGGCGGTGCGGTGGGCAACGGATTCGCGCAGCGCCCGCTCCTCGAGCCAGCAGCGCGTGCGCGTCAGTTCCTCGAGTTCCGTCGCGCTGACCGGCATGATGAAAAAGCCACGCTGGTCATGGCGGCCAAGGAGACCTTCGGAGGCAAGGCGATTGAGGGCTTCACGAACCGGAGAGGCACCGGCGCCATACTTGGAAACGACCCACTCGACGCGCAGCTTGCTTTCGGTTTCAAGAGCGCCGCTGAGAAGATCATCACGCAATTGGTGATAGACCGTGCTAGCAAGCGTGCTCTTGGCTCCTGTGCCGTCGTCGTTCAGATTGGCAGCTCCGTATGTCAAAAGCGACTCCTTGTCCCCTTACTGTCGTCTTGGGCAATTCGAGTCCGAAATTCTCTCTCCGTACGCGTACCATATAGCGTGACGCTTCCGGCACTCAAGCAGAAGATCGCGCTATTGTACTTTAGGACAATGGAATATACCCAATCCGCGGGGCCGATCGCGAGAATTCGAATATTTCTACAACCAGCAGAAGTTTAACGTGTTTTGTATGCACGCAGGATCATCTGTTTCTTGTGCTCCCATGCGAGCATCTTTTCTGTCGCGCGCAAAGACAGCGGACGACTGCCCGAATCAGATCGTCGCGCAACCTGATTCGGATGTACAACGACGCCGATCCGTAGCAATTGGTGCCGGAATGACCGCGCTGTGTCAGCCGGCGGCCTTGTCGGCCGCCGCCCTGATCGCTTCGATATTGGCGCCGTAGGCCTCGACACTGCCACCCCTGAAGATGGCAGCACCGGCCACCAGCACGTCGGCGCCGGCAGCGGTGACCAAGGGGGCGGTTTCCGGCGAGACGCCTCCGTCGATCTCGATGCGGATCGGCCGGTCACCGATCAGCGCCTTGATCCTTCTCACCTTGTCGACCATCGCCGGGATGAAGGCCTGCCCGCCGAAACCCGGATTGACGGTCATGATCAGGATCAGGTCGAGCCGGTCGAGCACATATTCGATCGCCGTTTCCGGCGTCGCCGGATTGAGCGACACGCCCGCCTTCTTGCCGAGGTTCCTGATTGTCTGCAGCGAGCGGTCGAGATGCGGCCCGGCCTCGGCATGCACCGTCATGCCGTCGCAGCCGGCTTCGGCAAAGGCGGCGAGGTAGGGATCGGCTGGAGCGATCATCAGGTGGCAGTCGAAAAAGGCCTTGGTGCGATTGCGGATCGCCTTGATGACAGGCGGGCCGAAGGTGATGTTTGGCACGAAATGCCCATCCATCACGTCGAGATGGATCCAGTCGGCACCGGCCGCCGCCACCGCCTCGACCTCGTCACCGAGCTTCGAGAAATCCGATGCCAGCACCGACGGTGCGATCAAGGTTTTTTTGCTCATGTCGCGGCCTTTCCGGGCGCCCTTTTGATACGATCGCTGCGTACCGACTGCCTAAAGCGCTCCCGCGGACTTGTCGAGGGCGCCAGTACAGCGGTTCCACAGGCAGGGGTAACGTCGCGGCGTTCCCGATCCTGTCGCCGCCAACCTCCGCCTGCCTGGATCATGAAGAAAGACCCGCCGGATTGCTCCAGCGGGTCTTCGTCTGGCGTCGCGCGGGTGCCTATTGCTGCTGAAGCTTCAGCACCCTGTTTGGCACCGGGTCCTGCTGCTGGTCGATCGGCTGCCTGCGCCGCGGCAGCAATTGCAGCAACTGGCCCGGATCGATTTCCAGCGATGGCTGCCCGCGCATCGGCCGGCAGTTCGGATACCGCCCGACCATGCCTTCCGGACAGTGCCGCGTGAAGATCGGCTGGCACTGGCCGTTGACCATCTGCGAGCCCGGCGCGCACTCGCTCTCTTGCCTGAGCTTGCGGCATGCGCCGTCGATCACCTCGGTCCCACGCGGGCAGACGCATTCGCCGCGCTTGTTGTGGACCTGGCCGCGTATGTCGCACTGCTCCAACCGCGGCTGCTTGCGCCGACAGGCATTGCCTTGCACCTCGGTACCCCTCGGGCAAACGCAATTCCCGTCAGAGTCATGGACCTGGCCACGGATGGTGCACTGGTCAGGCTTCGGCCTGATCGGCCGGCAGGCCCGGTCTCGCACCTCTGTGCCTTGCGGGCAGACGCAGTCCCCGTCCGCATTGTGGACCTGGCCACGGATGGTGCACTGCTCGGGCTTCGGCCGGACCGGACGGCAGGCGCCATTGCGCATCTCGGTGCCTTGCGGGCAGACGCAATCGCCATCGGCATTGCGGACCTGGCCAGGAATGCGGCACTGCTGCGGCTTTGGCCGGATCTGGCGGCAGGCCCGGTCTCGCACCTCGGTGCCTTGCGGGCAGACACAGTCCCCGTCCGCATTGTGGACCTGACCACGGATGGTGCACTGCTCGGGCTTGTCGGTCCCGACGCATTTTCCGTTCTCCAGCTCCGTGCCGCGCGGGCAGACGCAACGTCCGTCCTCGGTGCGGATCTGGCCTTCGAGCAGCACGCAGCGCGGCGGAGGTGGCAGCGGCAGAAGGTTGGTGCATTGCCCGTTGCGGAAGGTGGTGCCTTCCGGGCAGACGCAGCGGCCGGCATCGTTCATGACGAAGCCCGGCGAGCACTGGTTCTTTACCTCATGCGTGATGATGAAGGGATGGCACGCATAGGCCCTGCCGCGATCGCCCTGCACGTTGGTCGCGTCGTTGGACAGCACGTCGCCGCCGCCCTGCACCCGTGTGTCGGGAGAGAGCACGCCAACGCAGTTCCGGCCGTTGACGTTGCCCTGCAGGTTGGCAAGACGCCCATCGTCAGGGATGACCACGGTCACACGGTGCGAGCGGCTTTCGCCGGCGCCGAGCGTCAGGTTGGCGATGCAGGAGGCCGGCAAGGTCGTCGGTTCCGGCGAACAGCCGAAGGGCGGCTCGATCGAAGTGATCGCGACGCCTTCCAGCCGGCCAAGCCCATCGACGCCGATCGCGTCGCCGATGCGGACCGGGCCCGAGAAGGGGCTCGTGCCGTCATTGGTGATGGTAATGTCGAACGAGCAGGGCTGGCCCAGCCTGCATTCGCGGTCGCCGGTCTTCTCGACACGAATGGTCGAGGAGCCGCCGCCCTTGGCGCAGGCCTGGCCGATCGGGTAGACGACGTCGTCGCCCTGCGCCGGCCCATAGGAGCCGCGCGCGCAGTTCTCGAATTCGCCATTGGCCGAAACCGTCACGTCGAAGTGCCTGGAGGTTCCGGGCGTCATGACGGCGCCCGGTATCTGGCACGACAACGCATTGGCCGGAACCGGTCCGCATGCCCATTCCGCGCCGTCAGGGGTTACGGTCTGGATCTGGACAGGCGCTCCGCCCGACACCAGCGTGGCGGCATCGTTGACCCGCACCGGACCGGTGGGGGCAGCCGTGCCGACATTGGCGACGGTGATGCGGCAGGACACCAGCGCCGCGCCGGCCAGCGAACCGTTGCACACCTTGGTGATGCGCAAGGCCGGCTGGCCGCTGTTGGGACGGCGGATGCGTTCCTTGGCGCAGGCCTTGTTGTTGGTGAGATCGACCTCACCGGGGATGGCCTTCACCTCGGCGCAGTTCTCGACCGTGTCGGACCGGTAGCCGGCCGGCATGACCGCCTTGACGAAGATCGGTGTCGAGGCGCCCGCGGGTAGCGAGATGCCGGCATTGTCGCAGCGGAACTGGCCGGGGCCGTTGGGGCCGCATGTCCAGGGCGGGCTCGGGCCGAAGGTGGAGGACGCCGGCGCGCCGCCGGGGTAGTTGTCGATCACCGTCAGCGGCCCATTGTAGGTCGATGTGCCGTTGTTGATGATGTCGATGATGAAGGTGCAGACGCCGTCGGCGGTGCAGACTTCGGTGCGGGCACGCTTCTTGAGAATCAGGTCGACCTTCTTCTCGACCGGCGGCTGGCAATCCGGATTGCGATCGCCGCGCCGGCAGATCGGGATCGACGCGCAGCCCCGGTCATTGGCCTGGCTGCCGAACAGCGGCTTGCCGCTGGCGCCGTAATTGTAGGTGGCGCAGTTGCGCAGCACGCTGCCTTGCCAGCCTCCGGCCGGCTTGAAGCCGAGCTTGAGGTCGACAAAGGCTCCCGGAGCGAGCGTGGTCACCGGGTAGGTGCACGTCATCGGGGTGGTTCCCGGCGCGCAGACCCAGGGCGGATTGGGCCCTGAACTCAGCGTCGAGCCGGCCGGCAGCGTCACCTCGTCGAGCACGATCTTACCGTTGTAAGGCGCTGTGCCGACATTGGTGACCCGGATGGTGAAGTCGCAGCCGCCGCCCATCGTGCAGCGTGTGACGTCGGCATGCTTTTCGACCTTGAGGTCCGGTTCCTTATCCCTGGGTGGGCACCTCTGGTCACGCGGGATGACGATGTCGATGGTTTGCGTGCAGCACAGGCCCCAGCCCTCCTTCGGTCCGGCATAGGTCTCGATACCGGTGACGATGAGGTGGATGACGTCGCCGGGTGACGCGCCGACGATCTTCCAGTTGAGCACGCCGCCGCCCGCCGGCACCTTCTGGGTGTCGGGGATGATGCTGATGCCTGGCGAGGTCGTCGACACCTGCACCCATTTGCCGCCCATCTCGGGGCCGACAGGCATGTGGTAGATGAAGGCGCCACCGCCGGGCACGCAGTCGACCGTGCCGCGTTCGACCTTGAAACACTCATGGTCGGTTGGAGGTGGAGGTTGCTTGTCGCATTTGGTGAGGTCGATCCGGATCGAGGTCTTTTCCCCGGTCGCGATGTTGCCGTCGTCCGGCTTGCCCGGATCCTGCGACGGGATGATGGTGCCCGTGCCGGTGCCGCCGGTGACCTTGATCATGCCCTGGTTGTCGACGTTGACCGGCGCTGGAAACGCGGCGTGGTCGATCTTGGCGGTGATGCGGAAGGTGATGACGCGTTCGTTCAGTGCGCCCGAGCCATCGAGATCGCTGGCGGAAATCCGGAAATCGGAAACCGTTGCCGTGTCGTTGGGGCCGGCCGAATTGCTTACGACAGCGCCCGGCAAGGCCCCACCCGATGCATCGGTGCCGTCGCCGGAGACTGTCACATTGACGATCGAAAGACCGTGCGGAAGCTGGTCCTTGAAGTCGAGCTTGGCTTTCTTCAGCGCCGCCTCGAGGGCAGGATTGGCAAAGCCTTGCGGATTGCCGCGCAGTCCGAAGGTCAAGGTATAGAAGACATAGTCGCAACTGCGCTGGCCACCGGTCTTGGTGAAGAACGGCACGACACGTCCGGGTTCCGGGTTGATGATGCGCGGATTGTCGAGCTGCAGCGGCTGCACATCCTGGCTGGTGACAGCCTGGACGGTCTGGGCGGCGGATGCCGGCAGTGCGGGCGCAAGGGCGACCGCGATCCCGGCCGCCATCAGCCAGCGCGCGCCGCGCCTGGCGAGTGACAGGGGTTTCATGATCGTCTCCATGACGGTTTTTGGGGATTTGGCCGCGAGCGGGGATGGGGCAAGACTGTTCATCTTTGCCTCCTCAACGTTCGCAGCTGACGGCTGGGGTCCGGAGCGGCAAGGTCATCTTGCAGCAAGGGTAGTAGCCACCCTTGTCCTTGTCGGACTTCCTGTAGAAGCAGAGTCCAACATCCACTCTGTCGCCCGGATAGTGGCCGGTGATGTCGATCGTGTAAGGCTTGCCCGGCGCATGCGACATAGGTGAGGTCACAGCGACGCCTGGCGTCCTGGATTGGGCCTTGATCGAATCGCCGCCGAAGCCGGCATGGTCATGGAGATAGAGATCGGCCTCGAGACCGCGCGGCGTGCAGTAATACTGCACGTCCTCGACATCGAGACACGGAGGCAGATTGCCCGGCGGTAGGAAATCCGGCGGGTAGAAGGGGGGCTCATAGCCGCCCGGTATGTCCTCATAATAGCCGGCCCGGCCCTCGCAGGGATGCCAGACGGCGACGTCGCCGACATGGCCTTCCACTTCGGGATCCTCGAAATAGCCGTCGAAATCGACGAACCAGGAGCCGAAGGGCGGCACGTTGGCCGGCTTGACCAGCTCCTTGGGCGTGATCTGCACGCCGTGCACGGCAAGCGGCCCGCCCGCGGCGAGCCTTTCGGCGAACTCGGGGTTGTCGCGCAATTTGTCGCCTGTGCTGACCAAGGTCTGGGTGCAGACCGAGGTGTCGAGATTGCCGTCGGCATCGTAGCCATATTGCAGATCGAGGCCGCCGGCCGACTGCCTGTTGCCTTGCGGGAAGCCGGCCGCATATTCCTGCGGCGCTTCCACCCAGACCGATTCCGTCGAGGGATCGTCGGGATTTTCCCTGAAGTAGCGGATGACCTCGCCTTTGCCGGAATCGGCGAAGCGGCTGTAATCATAGCGGTTTTCGATCGGGCCGCGCTGGGCGAGATACATGAAGCCGCTGTTGTCGAAAGCGATGTCGGTGACGGCGTAGTCCTTGTCGGCCTTCACAGTCAGTTCCCAGCGGGGATCGCCGGCGAAGGTGCCGTCTCGGGCAATGCCCACCGACCAGATTTCCGACTTTTCGCCAACCGAATAATAGAGCCGGCCGCCATTATAGGAGACGGCCCAGACGCGACGCTCGTCCTGGGTGTAGCCCCAGCTGTCGGGGTCCTCGGTGTCGAAGACTGCGCCCTGTACGTCCATCACCGCGCCATCGTCGGCGACCGGGGCCAGCCCATGCGTCGGCCGGCCGGCGACGCCATGGTCGAACGTGTCGACCAGTCTGCCGCCGGCGTCAATGCGATGGATCAGGCCGGTGTCGAGATCGGAGGCAAAGAACTGCCGGTGGGCGGGATCGAAGGTGATATTGCCGATGCCAGGTCCGCTGTTGGTGTCGATGTCGGCGAATTTGGCGACCTGGCCGGTGATGCCGTCGATCTTCCAGATGGTGCCCGGTCCGCCGCCGTTTTCGGTGCCGAACTGGCCCTCCATGAAGGTGGCGCCCGCCGTGCCGCGGCGCTGCCGCTCCGGCCTGCCGTCCTTGTCTGCGTCCGGCGTGACGATCTCAATGCCATGCAGCGAGGTGGCGGCGGCATAGAGGTTGGGAACGCCAGAGGGCACACCGTCGCGCACGCCGTCATCATAGGTGAGGCCGAACACCTCGCCGATCTGGCCTGCTGTCACCTCGAAAGGCGGCGGCGTGAAAACGAGCTGGCCCGAGGCCGGACCACCCAGGTGTGAAACGTCGAAGACGCGCAAGGTGGCGCGCGAGATGTCGATGAAGGTCTCGTCGACCGGATCGACGCCGGGCGGCAACCCCTCGTCGACATTGGGGATGATGGTGCCGGGAAAGCCGGTGACCGCCATCGAGCCTGGATAGATGATCTGGGTTTCCTGCGCTTGGGCGGTGGCGCCCAGCCACAGGCTGGCGGCAAGCGCCAGAGCCAGCAGGCCGCCGGCCTGCAAGGCACCGCGCAAGCGGTTGTCGAACTCAAGAAAAGGCACGAACGCGCCGCGGATGCGAGACATGACACTACCCCCGTAGTCCAGGGGAGAGACGTCCGGACTTGCCGCGCAAATCAGGGCAAGGCGCGGTGGTCCGGCTCGTTCTTCCCTGATCGAATTGTCTGCTTTCCTCACAGTGACGATACGCCTGCTCCTGCGCAGGGTCAACGGAATCAGCGGGAAGCCCAGCGCATCGACCCCGTCCCGAAGGCGGTGGTCGCGCCGAGCTCCTGTTGGTCCCGGAGACCATGGAGCCTCTGGGTTGCTGGTCATGGGGGGCTTCCTTTCCGGGGCCGCACCATGCGGCACCTGGACATCAGTCGCGGGCCGGCGCGGAAAGGTTCATGGAAGCGTTGCGCAGAATGCTTGCGCGCGATGCCGCCTGTTCTTATATACGCGCCAAGCCGTGCGGCGCCGGAGAACCGGTGGGTGGACGGTATTTCTTGTGAACAGGGGCTTTCGTCGGAACGCCTTACCGGGTCCTGAGAGCCTGCTTAGCGGAGAGACTAGAAAAATGGCAAAAGTAATCGGTATCGATCTCGGCACCACCAATTCGTGCATCGCCATCATGGATGGCAAGGAGCCGAAGGTAATCGAGAATGCGGAAGGCGCGCGCACGACGCCTTCCATCGTCGCCATCTCGGGCGACGGCGAACGTCTCGTTGGCCAGCCGGCCAAGCGCCAGGCGGTCACCAATCCTGAAAACACCATCTTCGCGGTCAAGCGCCTGATCGGCCGCCGCTATGACGATCCGGTGACGGAGAAGGACAAGAAGCTTGTCCCCTACAAGATCGTCAAGGGCGACAATGGCGATGCCTGGGTCGAGGCCGGCGGCAAGAAGCAGTCGCCCTCGCAGATCTCGGCCATGATCCTGCAGAAGATGAAGGAAACGGCGGAGGCCTATCTCGGCGAGAAGGTCGAGAAGGCGGTCATCACCGTTCCGGCCTATTTCAACGACGCCCAGCGCCAGGCCACCAAGGACGCCGGCAAGATCGCCGGCCTGGAAGTGCTGCGCATCATCAACGAGCCGACAGCGGCAGCGCTCGCCTATGGCCTCGACAAGAAGGAAGGCAAGACCATTGCCGTCTACGACCTTGGCGGCGGCACCTTCGACATTTCGGTGCTCGAAATCGGCGACGGCGTGTTCGAGGTGAAGTCGACCAATGGCGACACGTTCCTCGGCGGCGAGGATTTCGACATGCGCCTGGTCGAGTATCTGGCGGCCGAGTTCAAGAAGGAACAGGGCATCGACCTGAAGAACGACAAGCTCGCCCTGCAGCGCCTCAAGGAGGCGGCTGAAAAGGCCAAGATCGAGCTGTCGTCGACGACGCAGACCGAAATCAACCTGCCCTTCATCACCGCCGACGCGACCGGACCGAAGCACCTGACGCTGAAGCTGACGCGCGCCAAGTTCGAAAGCCTGGTCGAAGACCTCGTCCAGCGCACCATCGAGCCCTGCAAGGCGGCGCTCAAGGATGCCGGCTTGAAGGCTGGCGAGATCGACGAAGTGGTCCTGGTCGGCGGCATGACCCGCATGCCCAAGATCCAGGAGATCGTGAAGCAGTTCTTCGGCAAGGAGCCGCACAAGGGCGTCAACCCGGATGAGGTCGTCGCACTCGGTGCCGCCATCCAGGCCGGCGTGCTGCAGGGCGACGTCAAGGACGTGCTGTTGCTCGACGTGACGCCGCTGTCGCTCGGCATCGAGACGCTGGGCGGCGTGTTCACCCGGCTGATCGAGCGCAACACGACGATCCCGACCAAGAAGAGCCAGGTGTTCTCGACGGCCGAAGACAGCCAGTCCGCCGTGACCATCCGCGTCTTCCAGGGCGAGCGTGAAATGGCCGCCGACAACAAGGCGCTTGGCCAGTTCGACCTGGTCGGCATTCCGCCGGCGCCGCGCGGCGTGCCGCAGATCGAGGTCACGTTCGACATCGACGCCAACGGCATCGTCAACGTCTCGGCCAAGGACAAGGGCACCGGCAAGGAGCACCAGATCCGCATCCAGGCTTCGGGTGGACTTTCCGACGCCGACATCGAGAAGATGGTCAAGGATGCCGAGGCCAATGCCGATACCGACAAGAAGCGTCGGGCCGTGGTCGAGGCCCGCAATCAGGCCGAAGCCCTGGTGCATTCGTCGGAGAAGTCGCTGAAGGAATATGGCGACAAGGTCTCGGAGACCGAGCGCACGGCGATTTCGGACGCGATCGCAGCACTGAAGACCGCTGCCGAGGGCGACGACCCGGCCGACATCGAGGCCAAGAGCCAGGTGCTTGCCGAAGCTTCCATGAAGCTTGGCCAGGCCATGTACGAGGCCTCGCAGAAGGAAGCGGCGGAAGCCGACGCCAAGGCGGATGCCGCCAAGGACTCCGACGTGGTCGACGCCGATTTCGAGGAAATCGACGAAGACGACGACAAGAAGAAGTCGGCCTGAGCGGCCTGACGGCAAGATAATGCGAAAAGCCCGGCGCAAGGCCGGGCTTTTTTTGCAACCCTCGCTGAAAAAGTGCGAGCACCGCCGAAAAAATCACTGAAAACCACGGACAAGTTCGCGCCGGCCCTAGCATACGGGCAGCACCGCTCCTAAATCGAAACAACGTGCCGGCAAACGACGCAACATTGCATCACGACGTTGAGCATCCGGACTGCGGGAAAAAATGAAAGCTGATTTCTACGAAACGCTGGGCGTGCAGAAGGGCGCCGACGAGAAGGAGCTCAAGAGCGCTTTTCGCAAGCTGGCCATGCAATTCCATCCCGACCGCAACCCCGGCGATCATTCCTGCGAGCACAAGTTCAAGGAAA
Source organism: Mesorhizobium sp. CO1-1-11 (assembly GCF_020164995.1). Lineage (NCBI taxonomy): Bacteria > Pseudomonadati > Pseudomonadota > Alphaproteobacteria > Hyphomicrobiales > Phyllobacteriaceae > Mesorhizobium > Mesorhizobium sp. CO1-1-11. The sequence goes on along the minus strand of NZ_JAIUHE010000018.1, from coordinate 97,801 downwards.
TCAACGAAGCCTACGAGACGCTGAAGGACCCGCAGAAGCGCGCGGCCTATGACCGTTTCGGCCATGCCGCCTTCGAGCAGGGTGGGATGAATGGCGCGCAGGGCTTTGGCGCCGGCGGCTTCGCCGACATCTTCGAGGACATTTTCGGCGACATGATGGGCGGCCGCCAGCGCCGCTCTTCCGGTGGCCGCGAGCGCGGCGCAGACCTGCGCTACAACATGGAAATCTCGCTGGAGGAAGCCTTCGCGGGAAAGACCGCGCAAATCCGCGTGCCGGCTTCGATCTCCTGCACCGAATGCTCCGGCAGCGGCGCCAAGCCGGGCACCCAGCCGGTCACCTGCTCGATGTGCAACGGCCACGGCAAGGTGCGCGCCACGCAAGGGTTTTTCTCGATCGAGCGGACCTGCCCGCAATGCCAGGGCCGTGGCCAGACAATCAAGGATCCCTGCCCGAAATGCGCCGGCCAGGGCCGTGTCACCGAGGAGCGTTCGCTGTCGGTCAACATCCCGGCCGGCATCGAGGACGGTACCCGCATCCGCTTGGCCAATGAGGGTGAGGCCGGGCTGCGCGGCGGGCCATCGGGCGACCTCTATATCTTTCTGGCGGTCAAGCCGCACGAATTCTTCCAGCGCGACGGCGCCGATCTTTATTGCAAGGTGCCGATCTCGATGACCACCGCCGCACTTGGCGGCTCCTTCGAGGTGACGACGCTCGACGGCACGCAGACCAAGGTGAAGGTGACCGAAGGTACGCAGAACGGACGCCAGTTCAGGCTCAAGGGCAAGGGCATGCCGGTGCTGCGCCAGCCCAATGTCGGCGACCTCTACATCCAGACCGCGGTCGAGACGCCGCAGAACCTGTCGCGCCGCCAGCGCGAATTGCTGGAAGAGTTCGAACAGCTTTCCTCGCAGGACAATTCGCCCCAATCGAGCGGCTTTTTCGCCCGCATGAAGGACTTTTTCGAGTCTTTCGGCGAGCGTTGAGACGCGACGAAAACTATCTTATCCACGCCATAGGCAAGGCCGCGCCTTGCCTTGCGTCATCCAGATGTTAAGTAGTTTCAAGGGGCGCGCTGAGGAGAGCTTGCATGGCACGTGGTCACGGACTGCGGAAGGCGTTTGCCGAGAAGTTCGACGACGAACTCAAATTCTTCAAGGGCTGGATCGACAAGCCGAAGACGGTCGGCTCGATCGTTCCGACCAGCTCGATCACCGCGCGCAAGATGGCCTCGATCGTCAATCCCAAGTCCGGCCTGCCGGTGCTCGAGGTCGGCCCCGGCACCGGTGTCATCACCCGCGCCATCCTCGCCCAGGGCGTGCGGCCCGAAAACCTCTACGCGATCGAATATTCCACCGATTTCGTGCGCCACCTGCGCCAGCTCTACCCCGGCGTCAACGTCATCGAGGGCGATGCCTTCAACCTCAACGCCACGCTTGGCGAGAGGAGCGGGATGATCTTCGACAGCGTCGTTTCCGGCGTGCCGCTGCTCAATTTCCCGGTCGCCCAGCGCATCGCCTATATCGAGAGCCTGCTCGACCGCATTCCGGTCGGACGGCCGATCGTGCAGCTGACCTATGGTCCGATGTCGCCGATCCCGGCCGGCCGCGGCGACTACACGGTGAAGCATTTCGACTTCATCTTCCGCAACATCCCGCCGACGCAGCTGTGGATCTACCGGCGCGAGGCGCATTAGAAGAGAAGGCAGTAGGGCAGTAAGGGAGTAGGGGGGAAAAGATTGGCCAGGGAAACGTTTCTACTGCCCTACTGCCCTACTGCCCTACTGCCCTACTGCCCTACTGCCCTACTGCCTTTCCCCATCCAGCCGTTGATTTGATCGAACCTTGGCTGTACGTGTCCCAGAACAAGGGTGGCCAATGGCAGTGATCCCGAAAATCCTCGTCTTCGCCGGCTCGGTGCGCAGCGGCGCCTATAGCGGCAGGACCGCCGACGTGGCACAGAAGGAACTTGCGGTGCAAGGTGCCGAGGTGACCCGTATTTCGCTTGCCGATTACCCCTTGCCGATCCTCGACGAGGACCTGGAGAAGGAAAACGGCGTTCCGGAAAACGCCCAGAGACTGGCGCGGCTGATATCAGCCCATGACGGGCTGCTGATCGCGACGCCGGAATATAACGGTTCGATCCCGCCGCTGCTCAAGAACACGATCGACTGGGTGAGCCGGGTGCGACGGGATGGCGGCCGGTCGGTCAGGCCGCTTGCCGGCAAGGTCGCCGGCCTCTGCTCGTCCTCCAACGGGCACTTCGCCGGCATCCGCTGCATCAACCATTTGCGTGCCGTGCTGGTGCGCTGCCAGATGGAAGTGGTGACACCGGAATGCTCGGTGCCGGAGGGTGGCGACGCCTTCGACGGGGACGGCCATTTCCGTGACGAAAGACTGCACAAATCGATGGAGCACCTATGCCGCACGCTGATCGAAACCTCGCGCATGCTGTCGACCAGGGTCGAGGCGTGACCGCCGCACCCCTGCAGCCTCATTCCATGCAGGAGCGATTGATCGTCGGCCTCGACGTGCCGACCGTGAAGGAGGCCGAGCAGGCGGTGCGCGAGCTCGAAGGCGTCGTCTCCTTCTACAAGATCGGCTATCAGCTGGCTTTTGCCGGCGGCATCGACTTCGCCAGGGAACTGGCCAGCGGCGGAACGAAAATCTTCCTCGACATGAAGCTGCTCGACATCGACCACACGGTGGCCAAGGGCGTCGAGAACATCGTCAGGATGGGCATGACCATGCTGACCATCCACGCCTATCCCAAGGCGATACAGGCGGCGGTGGAGGCGGCGCGCGGCAGCGAGCTTTGCCTGCTCGCCGTCAGCGTGCTGACCTCGATGGACGAGCAGGACATGATCGATGTCGGCTATGAATACGACCCGCACACGCTGGTGCTGCGGCGGTCCGAACAGGCGCTCCATGCCGGCATGGGCGGCATCGTCTGCTCGGCCGCGGAAGCCGAAGCGGTGCGCCGCATCGTCGGCCCTGACATGGCGGTGGTGACGCCGGGCATCCGGCCGCCCGGCAGCGACCATGGCGACCAGAAACGCGTGGTAACGCCGGCGCAAGCGGTCCGCAACGGCGCCAGCCATCTTGTGGTGGGCCGCCCGATCGTCGCGGCAAACGACCGCCGCGCGGCAGCGCAGGCGATCCTCGACGAAATGCGCTCCGCGTAGAACAAGGGAGAGAACAATGCCGAAGGGATACTGGATCGCCCGCGTCGATGTGCGCGACGCCGAAGGCTACAAGGATTACGTCGCGGCGGCAAAACCAGCTTTCGAGCGCTTCGGCGCGAAATTCCTGGCCCGCGGCGGCGAGCATGAGAAAGCCGAGGGCCCAGGGCGGGCGCGCAATGTGCTCATCGAGTTCGAATCGCTCGCCGCCGCGCATGACTGCTACCACTCGCCGGAATATCAGCGCGCGGTGGCCATCCGCCAGAAGGTCGCCGACGGCGAGATCGTCTTGGTCGAGGGTATCTAGCGCAAAAGCCTGTTCGCCGCGGTTTCAGCCATCGCGTCGGCCAAGCTCAACCCCCATTGCCGGCGGCAATAGGCGCGGAAGTCGAAACAGGGCAGGCCGGGACAGACCTCGAATTCGATCAGGTGAACCGTGTCGTCGGCCTCGACGCGCAGGTCCATGGAAAACACGTCGCGCAGGCCGAGCCCGGTGATCAGCCGTTCGGCGATCCCCCTGATCCTCGCATCGGCCGCCGGCTGGCTGTCCGCGACCACAGCGAGTTCGGGTTCGGCGTATTGCCCGGCAGCCTTCGCCGCCTCGCCGGTCTCGCCATAGAGCGCCAAACTGTCTTCCATGGTCTGGAAATCACCTCCCGACTCGACAAAGGCGACGCCGAGCGCTTCGACCCCGGTATCCGGCATCAGCCCAAGGAAGCTGGCGCGGACGTTGCGGCCGGCGACATAGGGCTGAACGACGGCATCGTCGCGATAACAGGCGAAAACACGCCGGCTAAGCTCCAGCGCGTGAGCGAGATCAGTTACGCGCGAATCCGGCCAGATGCCGATCTTGGCGCCGAGCCGGTTGGGCTTGACGAACCAGCCGGCGGCGGAGGCCGGCGCCTCGACCAGCCATTTGCCATCCCGCGCGAGACCGGCCTGCGGCACCGGCAGGTCGAGCGCGCCAAGCACGGCGCCGGAGCGGAACTTGTCCTGGCAGAGCGCGAACAGCGAATCGTCGGCTCCGATAGTGTTGAAACCGCTCAGTCTTGCCAAAGCGGGTGCCGCGCCGCCACGGAAATAGGCGACGCCGTCGGTCAGCGTCCAGACCAGCGCGCTTCGCGGATCCTCCCCGTCGAGCACCTTGGCCGCATCGTCGAGCACCACCGGCGCAAAGGACAGGCCGCGCGCCTCGCAGGCGGCGGCTAGTGCATCGAATTCGAGAGCGAGATCGGTCGACTGCGCCAGATAGGACGAGATTTCGGCGGCACGCCGCGATGCATGACCGTCGGCGAGCAAGCGGTCGAAACAAGCCTTTTCAGGCTCGTGGACAAGGACCAGTTTCGGCTTGTGCGTTGGCATGATGTGGCGGTTCCCGACGGTGCGATGACCTACCATCGCACGGCCCGCACAATCGGCTTTCGCGAAATCGACGCGCCCCGGGCGCCTGTGTGACAGCGCCAGGATTGCGACCGTAGCCCCGGGTCCGCGTCCGGCAATGTCAGGCGATCAGCACGCGCGGTTCCAGGCGGCCATTGACAGGAATGTCGAGCAGGAAGGTCATGCCGCCCTGCAGGTCGAGCAGACGCTGCTTTTCATTCTTGCCCGACCAGGCCGAGGTCACGGCCAGCCGATCGGCATTCCTGCCGACGAAGGCCGGGCAGGATGGCTGCGTCACCGGCATTGCGACCGTGCGGACGAGCTCGCCGTCCGGCCCATAGGCCTCGATGACGCTGCCGCCCCAGACGGCGTTCCACAGGATGCCGTCGCGGTCGAGCACCGAACCGTCGATATAGCCCTTGGCCGAGCGGTGATCGACGAAGATCTTCGGCTCGCCGACGGGCAGGCCGGTCGCCGGATCGCAGGCAACGCGCATCAGCAATCCGGTCGAGGTGTCGGTGTAGTAAGCAAGCGTGCCGTCTGATGAAAAGCAGATCGAGTTCGAGACGGTGATATCCGAAAACAGGCGGCGCAGTTCGCCTTTGAAAAACCAGTAGATCGAGCCCGCGCCCTTCTCCTCGCCCTTGCCCATGGTACCGACCCACAAGGCACCGCAGGGATGGACGCGGGAATCGTTGGAACGGGTGACCGGGTTGTCGGCCTCGATGGCGGTGTGCAGCGTCATTCCGCCGGTGGCGACGTCGCGGACAAAAAGCCCGGTTTCGGTGGCGATCAGCTGTCGCTTGTCATCGATGATGGCGATCGCGCTTGCCATCCGGCCAAGCTCGTGGATTTTCAGCGCGCCGCCGGACAGCTGCTTCTCCAGAAGCTGGCCGTTGACGATGTCGAACCAGAATAGCGCATCCGTGCCGGGATCGTAACTTGGCCCTTCGCCGAGTTGGCAGACATGATCGGAAAAGACGGAAACGATCGGTTCACTCATCATGCTTCTCCGAATACCGCATCCCAGGCAGCGACGGCTGCGTAGGCGCGCGCCGCCACATCATCGACGCTCATGCCTGGCTTGAACAGGCTGGAGCCGAGCCCGAAGACCGTCACGCCAACCGCCTTGTAGCCGGCAAAGTCCTTTTCCGAAACGCCACCGACCGCGCCGACCAGAGTCTGCGCCGGCAGCACGGCCCGGATCGCGGAAATGCCCGATGCGCCGAGCACGCTGGCGGGGAAGAATTTCAGCGCCGAGGCGCCGAGCCGGATCGCCTGGAAGGCCTCGGTGGGGGTGAACACGCCGGGCATGGTGACCATGCCGTAGTGCGCGGCGCGGCCCATCACCTCGGCATCGATGTTGGGGCTGACCAGCAGTCGTCCGCCGGCCGCGTGAAGACTATCGACGTCGGCCGCGGTCAGCACCGTGCCGGCGCCGACCAAAGCTGTCTTCGGCAGCACTTGAACAAGCCTGGCGATCGACGAAAACGGCTGGGGCGAATTGAGCGGCACCTCGATAGCCTCGATGCCGGCATCGAACAATGCCTGGCCGATGGCGATCGCCTCGCTTGCCTTGAGGCCACGCAGGATGGCGACCAGACCGCGCTTGAGTTTTGGAAAGGGTGCGGTCTCGGTCATATGGCGGCTCCACTTCTGGCAATCATGCCATTCTCCCGCGCGGCCTCGATGAGACCGGCGCGTACAGCCTCGTCCGCGTCGACTGTCCGCACACCAAGCCCGCCGAGGCCAAGGGCGGCCTGGTAGAGCCCGGCCAGCGCGCCCGAGGCAACCAGCACGACCGATGTCGCGCCGGCGCCATGCCGGCGCCGGGCCGACGCGATCTCGCCGCCGATCAGCAAGCCGGACAGGCAGGCGGCGGCATTATCGGCCTGGAGATCCTGGAGCAGGCCGGCGGCGCGGATGGCAAACAGCCGAGAGGTGACGTCGCCGCCATCGGCCAGCGCTGTTTCGCACCAGCGGCGGAAGAACAGATTGTCTGGAGCAACCGGGCTCGGATGTTCACCCAGCGAATGGCGCAGGATCGAGTGCGCGGCAAGCACTGAAAACAGCTCGCCCGTCGGCCAGGTGCCGAAGCCGGCGACGGCGCCGTCCTCGACCAGCACCCATTTCGAATGCGTGCCGGGCATGCAGACCAGTTCGCGGCCCCTGGCGGGCAGGCCGGCGCCGGCAAGCTGCGTTTCCTCGCCGCGCATGACATCGGGCGCGTCGGCCAGGCGCTGGGCAAGGCCGGGAATGATGCGGATGTCGCGCTTCTGCCCGGGCACCCTAGCGGCGCCGCCGAGAATGGCGCCGAGCGGCGACGGCACGCCGACATAGGGCGCCTCCAGCCAGCCCTGGCGGGAGCCGGCCATGCCGCAGATGATGACTGGCAATTCCTCCGGCGCGCCCATCGCTGCCAGATGGCCCTCCAGAACGTTGGCGAAGCCCTTTTCGCGCGCGGTGATCAGGCCATCGTCGCCGCGCCGCTCGGCAAGCACCTTGCCGCCGCCGTCGATCAGCCAGGCCCGAAGCCGGGTCGTGCCCCAATCGAGCGCCGCGACTGCCGGCACGCTGCTTGCAAACCCGGGGCTCACAGGAAGCCTCCATCGACGATCAGCATCTGCGCGGTCAGCATGCGCGAGGCATCCGAGGCCAGGAACAGCACCGTGCCGACCATGTCGTCCGGCCGCATGACGTCCCTGATGCACTGCTTGGCGACATGGGCGGCAAGCGCCTGTTCAGTGACCCAGAGCTGCTTCTGCCGCTCGGTGATCACCCAGCCGGGCGCGATGGCATTGACGCGGATGCGGTCGGGCCCGAGCTTGCCGGCCAACCCCTTGGTGAGGCCGAGGATGCCGGCCTTGGCGGCGGTGTAGGCCGGTAGGTCGGGATGATTGATCAGATAGGACGTCGAGGTGAAATTGATGATTGAGCCGCCGCCGGCGCGCTTCATGCCCGGCGCCACCGCCTGCGCGGTGAAGAAATGCGGCCGCAGGTTGATCGCCTGGTTATTGTCCCAGAACTCCACCGTCACGTCTTCGACGGCGTGGCGTTCGTCCCAAGCGGCGTTGTTGACCAGCACGGTGACGTCGCCATGCGCTTCGGCCGCCTTCGCGGCGGACGCCCGCAGTGCTTCGATATCGCGCAGATCGGTCCTGAGATAGAGCGGCCGACGGCCGAGCTCTTCCTCGATACGGTCGGCGAGTGCGATGCTGGGCTTGTCGGCGATGTCGATGAAGGCGACCTTGGCGCCCTGGCGCATGAACCCTTCGGTCAATGCCGCGCCGATGCCGGAGCCGCCGCCGGTGATCAGCACCGAAGCGCCTTCGAGGTCGGCAAAACGCGCCGATGGCATCATGATTTTTCGTCTCCCGGGTCAACCGGCGCGCATCCTAGCCAGACACGTCCGGCGGGCAAGGGCGAAAAGACCGATTTCGGGGCTTATGTCTGACAAAAAGGCGATCGCGCCCGCGCTCGACCCCGCCAGGCGGCATCGCCGCATCGCGGGCAGGGCCGAAACCTGCCGCTCAGATCGCCTTGGCGCGCAAGGCGCCACGGAAGGAATCACGGAGGTAGCCCAATGTCGCGTCGGCATCGGCCGGCTTGCCGAACAGATAGCCCTGCCCGCCGGCGCAACCGAACTGGACCAGCCGGTCGGCCTGCGCCTCCTCTTCGATGCCTTCGGCGACCACGTCCATGCCAAGCCCTTCGCACATGGCGAGGATGGCGCGGATGATGTGTTCGGACGGCCGGTCGTCGAGAATGGAGGAGACGAAGGCGCGGTCGATCTTGAGCTTGTCGAAATGGAATTCGCGCAGGCGGCCGAGCGAGGACTGGCCGGTGCCGAAATCGTCGAGCGAGACACGGATGCCGACGCGGCGCAGATCCTCGACGATCTGCGCCGCCGAAGCCGGGTCGTTCATCAGGCCGGTTTCGGTGATCTCGATCTCCAGCCGGCGCGGATCGAAGCCGGTGCGGTCAAGGATCGCCAGTATGTGCAGGCCGGTGTTCTGGTCGACGAGCTGCGAGGGCGACAGGTTGAAGGACAGGAACAGGTCTTTCGGCCAGCTCCTGGCGGCCTCGGTGGCCTTGCGCAGCACGAGCTGCGACAACGGGCCGATGATGCCGCGCTCCTCGGCGATCGGGATGAAGACGGTCGGCGGCACCGCGCCGAGGTCGCGGTCTGTCCAGCGCGCCAGAGTCTCGAAGCCGATGGTGCGGCGCGTGGTGAGATCGACGATCGGCTGGAAATGCGGCTCCACCTCGCCGGCCGAGACGGCGCGGCGCAGCGCCTGCTCGATGCGGGTGACGCGTTTGGCGGCCTCCTCCATCTCGCGGGTGTAGACGACGACGCGGCCGCGGCCGGAGCGCTTGGCATGGTAGAGCGCCGTTTCGGCCTTGTTGATGAGGATCTCGGTGGTCTCGTCGCCGGAATAGAACAATGAGCAGCCGACCGAGGCCGAGAGCCTGGCGGTGCGCTCGCCGACATCGTAGGGCGCCGACAGGATCTCGATCAGCATGCGGGATTTTTCCGCCGCCGCCTCCTCCGAGAACACCAGCGGGTAGAGGAAGGCGAATTCGTCGGCGCCGATGCGGCAGACCGTCGAATGGCCGTCCATCGAGGCGCGCAGCCGCATCGCCACCTGGATCAGGATGTCGTCGCCGGCCTTGTGGCCGAACAGGTCGTTGATCGGCTTGAAACCATCGAGGTCGAGAATGCCGACGGTGAAGGGCGCGGGATCGTCGGAACGGTCGCTGATCAGGCGATCGACCTTGTCGAAGAAGCGGCGATGATTGCCAAGCCCGGTCAACGGATCGGTGAACGCCAGATCCGTGCTTTCCCTGTTTGCCTGACCGGTGCCAAACGGAGTTTGCATCGGTGTCCCTGTTCGTCCTGCTTTTGTCGTCGGAATTTATTTCCAGACTGGCAGCAAACCCTTTAGGAAACGTATCCCACGGACCGATTTTTGTGGCCGGAGCATGATCCCGAAAAGGGGTCCGGCTTTCGCCGCGAGCGGTGCCCAAACCGTAAGCCGGATAGCTTCGTGAAGCCGGCTACAAGATCCGTCAAGCGCTTGGATTTTCAGCCGTTTGGCTTGACGCGATACAGTTCCAGGGGTCTTCCCTTGGTCTCCGCCACCGGCTCCAGCCAGACCGGCACGTCCCCGCTCATCAACCTGGCCAGGAAACCGTCCGGTGCCCTGGCCATGAGCAGGCGGCTTTCCGCATTGCCACGGCAGAGTGCGACAAGGCCGACATGATGCCTTTCGACAACGGTTCTGGCATCGGCATCCGAGCCCAGCAAGGCATCAAGCGCGACCAGATTTCCGGCGACGTTGCGGTGGTAGAGTCCGGCCAGCACGCGGTGACCAGTAAAGGCCAGTATCGGCGAGCCAAGATTGGAGAGCGAAAGCACGGTGGTGGCCGGCATCAGGCCGAGCGCCGCGAACGATGCCTTGCCGAGGCAAGCCGTGTCTGCGGCCTTGGCACCGGTGGCAGCCGCGTCGGTTTGGAAAGCACTCGACGCCGCCCCGGCAGCGCCTGCCCAGATTGCATTTACCGATATCAGCCAGGCTGCGGCCATCCTGAGTAAGGAGCCGTTGGACGGACTGGTTTGCGCACGCTGCCGCCAGCGGGCGATCCATGCCGCAAGCGGGATCACCGCGAAGGCGATGGAGAAGGTCGAGCCGCGAACTTCCCAGGCGCTGACCAGGAACGCCATAACCAGCAGCGAGCCGACAAGGCTGTCCTGCCGACGCCAGCCATGGCCGACGCGGAGCGCCATCAGGATGATGGCCACCAACGGCGTGGCAAACCGTGCCACCGCTCTGGCCGGATCATTGGTGACGATCTGGAACAGCGGCTGCGCCTCGTCGATATGGCTGAGCCACATCTCCTTCAGGCGCGGATCGAGGTTGGCATAGGGCGAGGCCAGGCATTGCGGGAACAGGAATACAACCACAGCCGCAAGGGCTAGCCCAAGCAGGCCGAGCGAGGCCAGGCGGCCGGCGACGGTGGCACTGGTGGCCTTCCATGAAGCGATGATCGCCAGCCCCGCGCCGGCAAGTCCGGCGACGGCGAACTGCACAATCGAAAATGTGTCGCACTGTGCCTGGGTCCATGCGGATGCCGGGACGGTGGCGACGAAGACGAGAGCCGAAACAGCGGCGACGCCCAGGCCAAAGCCCCTCGCGGTCAGCCTTTCCCGAGCACCATTGCCAAGGAACAGCAGCGCGACAGCGGCGCCAAGGGTTCCGGCGTAGGGAGCGCTTTCCATGCCGATGGCCACGCTCAGCGTGGCGCAGGTGCCCGAGAGCAAGGCGGCCGGCCGCAGCAAGGGAGCCTCGAGCAGCAAGGCAAGGCTCGCCAGGATCAGCATCAGCTGCACATTGTGATGATCCAGCGAACCTGGGGAGAAAATGCCGAGGTAATAGAGCGCGGCGCCACCGACGACGGCGGCGGGCAGGACAGCGTGGCCGCCGGCGAAAGCGCGCGCGGCGCGGATGAGGAAGAAGACCGCCAGCCAGAACAGCAGGGCAGGCCAGGCCACCTGCACGATCTGTTCAGCCAAGGCGACGTTGCCCGTCAGGGCCGATACGGCAAGGACGCCAAGGGCCAGCGGCGCGTCGAGCAGCCGCGACCAATGCATGACGAAGCCGCCTTCCAGTCCCATCCTGTACTGGTGCAGGTCGAACCAGCCCTGGCCGGCCAGAAGATCGCGGACCTCGACCAGTTGCAGCAGGCTGTCATTGTCGCCCGCGGGATTGGCCAGTTGCGGAAATCCGGCGATGGCATAGACCAGGAGCGGCACCAGGGCCGCGAGCAGCGCCGCCAGCATGTCCGCCCGCCAGGAGGGACAGGCGGTTTCCTTGGAAGGCATCGCGGCATGGCCAGCGGTCATTTTCCCGGGATAGCCGTGGCCGCGCGCCGGAAACACCCAAAGCCTCGAGACCAGATAACTGATGGTGCTTGTCACGACCATCGTCAGCGCCGACATCGCGACGGGCGACAGGCCGAAATGCGTTACCGCCACCTGCGAGACGAGGCCGGCAAAAGCGGCGCATCCGGCTTGCAGGGTAAGATAGCGCGGGAACGCGACCTTGTGATCGTGTTCCGCACCGAACGTCCAGCCCCGTTGCGCCCGATAGGCAATGACGAACGCCGTCGCATAAGCCATGGCACTACCGGCGAACGGCGGAACGCCCAGCGAAACCAGCAGCCAGGAGAGCGTGAAAAACGATCCCGCCGCACCGATGCCCACCACCATGAAGCGGAACGGGCGCGCCTGGACAAGCGCCGGCAGCACGTCGGTCATTGTTGCTCGCGTGCCGTCGTTTCCCGCGACAGCCCGGCCTTCAGCCGCTTGACAGGTATCTCCAGCACACCGAGCAGGAATGCCGAAAAGAAGACCTGGAACGAAATGACGATCAGGCTCAAGCCCAGCACGACGATGCGCGGAATTTCGGAATCGTTCAGCGGACCGAAGCCGAGATGGGCCCAGCGCGCCACGGCATAGAGGCAGAACAGGAAGCCGGCGGCAAAGCAGATGCCGGCATTGGCGGCGAGACGGTCGGTGCTGATGGTCCTGGTCAGCCAGTCCGACCCGCGGCTTGGCGGCAGGATGCCGGTAATTTCGGCATAGTATCGCGAAATGGCACCGAAGGTGATGAGCTGGATGCCGGTGACGATCATGAAACAGGCGGCGACGAAGGTGTTGAGATCGAGCGAAAGATTGTCGACCACCCGCAAGGGGCCGAACACCAGCAGCGCCGCGAACAGCGTGCCGAGGCCGGAAAGCACCGCCCCTGGAATGAAGAACATCCAGCGCGGATTGTAGACCAGCAGGAATTTGAGATGCCGCCAGCCGTCGCGCCAGGTCCTGAGATGCGGCGGCCTGCTGCGGCCGTCGGGCTTGAGCGTGGTCGGCACTTCCTCGATGCGCAGCCCGGCAAGCGCGCTGCGCACCACCATTTCGCTGGCGAATTCCATCCCGGTGGTCTGCAGATCGAGCTTCCTGATGCTGCCGGCGTTGAAGCCGCGCAGGCCGCAGTGGAAGTCGCCGGTCTTGATGCGGAAGAACAGGCGGCCGACGAAGCTCAGCACCGGATTGCCGAGATAGCGGTGCAGAGCCGGCATGGCGCCAGCCTCTATGCCGCCGTGGAAGCGGTTGCCCATGACCAGGTCGGCGCCGCCGCGCAGCCGCGCCACGAATGCCTCCAGTGCACCGAAATCATAGCTGTCATCGGCATCGCCCATGATGATGAAGCGTCCCCTGGCGGCAGCGATGCCGCCCAGAAGGGCCGCGCCATAGCCCTTCTGCGCCACCGGGACGACACGAGCACCGCCTTGCGCTCCGATCTCCCGCGAGCCGTCGGTGCTGCCATTGTCTGCGATCAGCACCTCGCCCGCTATGCCGGATTGGTCGAGAAAGGCCTTGGCCTTGCCGATGCAGACGGCGAGCGTCTCGGCCTCGTTGAGGCATGGCATCAGGATGGTGAGTTCGAGCTGCTGGGTCGAGGCTGCGCGGACGGCAGTGAGCGCGTTCATGATCGTCGTTCCATCGGGTGCCCGGCGCTGCGTCAGGTCGGCCGGCTGCATTCGAAGCTTACCGTCGCACGGCAAGGCTTAAGAAAGCGATGATGTCAGTCCTCGTCTTGTCTGCAACCGGCAGACGCGCCTTGCTGATCCCAATGTTCAAAACGTCGCGATTGGCAGAACGCGCCGCGACGCTTATATCGCTTGCGTCGACTATGCTGGGGACCTGCCATGAAGTTGAAAATCGCCGTCCAGATGGACCATGTCTCCACCGTGTCGATCGCCGGCGACACCTCGTTCGCCCTGTCGCTGGAGGCGCAGCGGCGCGGTCACCAGCTGTTCCACTACACGCCCGACCGGCTGTCGATGCGCGACGGCAAGGTGTTTGCCCGCATCGAGGAGATGACGGTGCGCGACGAAAAGGGCAGCCACTATTCGCTGGGCGAAAAGGTGCGCACCGACTTGTCCGAAATGGACGTCGTCCTGCTGCGCCAGGACCCGCCCTTCGACATGAACTACATCACCACGACCCACATCCTCGAGCGCATCCATCCAAAGACGCTGGTCGTCAACGACCCGGCCTGGGTGCGCAACAGCCCGGAAAAGATTTTCGTCACCGAGTTCCCGGACCTGATGCCGGACACGCTGATCACCAAGGATCCGCTCGAAGTCGCCGCCTTCCGCAAGGAATTCGGCGACATCATCGTCAAGCCGCTCTACGGCAATGGCGGCGCCGGCATCTTCCACATGCTTGAAGCCGACCGCAATCTCGCCTCGCTGCTCGAAATGTTCGGCCAGATGTTTCGCGAGCCCTATATCGTGCAGCGTTACCTGAAGGATGTGCGCAAGGGCGACAAACGCATCATTCTGATCGACGGCGAGCCGGTCGGCGCCATCAACCGGGTGCCGGCCGAGCACGACTCCCGCTCCAACATGCATGTCGGCGGCCGCGCCGAGAAGACCGAGTTGACGACACGCGAGCGCGAAATCTGTGCCCGCATCGGGCCGTCGCTGAAAGAGCGCGGCTTCATCCTGGTCGGCATCGACGTCATCGGCGACTACATGACCGAGATCAACGTCACCTCGCCGACCGGCGTGCGCGAGGTCAAGCGCTTCGGCGGCGCCGACATCGCCAGCCTGTTCTGGGACGCGGTGGAGGGGAAGCGGACATAATTTGTTTTCAGTTTGTGTTAACCATGTTCCGCTTTTGCAGCCGGGCACAACCGGCGCGCAACCTGTGCGGCTACCGGTTGCGCCAATGTTCCCGATTTGATCAAGAGTGGCGCCTCAGAGCCGGCGCTGTTCGCGCTCTCCCTGACGTCAGCCGTCTGGGACCCAATCTCGGAACAGCTTGATCTTAGGCGTGTTGCGGCGGCTTTCGGAATGCACCAGCCAGTAGTCGCTCCATGCGCTCACCTCACTTGTTCCTGTAATGTTCTTGCCCTGGGCTGAAATCTGTGGTTGTCTTGCGTTGACGTCGCTCGCGGCCCGTTAAGGGGCAAGGGCGAGCCGGCATCGGGGGCAGACAATGGTGGCGCGGGTTCGTACGGTCGCTTTCCAGGGCATCGAGGCGGTGCCGGTCGACGTGCAGGTGATGATCGCGCCCGGCAAGGTCAACATGCATATCGTCGGCCTGCCAGACAAGGCGGTGGCGGAAAGCCGCGAGCGGGTGCAGGCGGCATTGCATGCGTCGGGCCTGTCGATGCCGTCGAAGAAGGTGACCGTCAACCTGGCGCCCGCCGATCTGCCGAAGGAAGGCAGCCACTACGATCTGCCGATCGCGCTCGGCTTGATGGCAGCCCTTGGCGCCATTCCGGGCGACATGCTGGCTGGCTATGTCGTGCTGGGCGAGCTGTCGCTCGACGGTACGATCACTGCCGTTGCCGGTGCCTTGCCGGCGGCGATCGGCGCCAATGCCGAAGGCAAAGGGCTGATCTGTCCCTTCGCTTGCGGGCCGGAAGCGGCCTGGGCGGGGCGGGAATTCGACATTCTCGCGCCCCGCAGCCTGATTGCGATCGCCAATCATTTCCGCGGCACGCAGGTGCTGTCGCGCCCGGAGGCCGGCATCCGCGCCGCACCGCGCGACCTGCCCGACCTTGCCGACATCAAGGGCCAGGAGACGGCGAAGCGGGCGCTGGAAGTGGCGGCCGCCGGCGGACACAATCTGCTGATGATCGGTCCGCCGGGCTCAGGCAAATCGATGCTGGCGCAGCGCCTGCCGTCGATCCTGCCGCCACTGGCGCCGAAGGAACTGCTCGAAGTCTCGATGATCGCCTCGGTGGCCGGCGAACTCGGCGAAGGCAAGCTGACCGACCGGCGGCCGTTCCGCGCCCCGCACCATTCGGCCTCGATGGCGGCGATGGTGGGCGGCGGCCTGCGCGCGCGGCCGGGCGAGGTGTCGCTCGCTCATCACGGCGTGCTGTTCCTCGACGAGTTCCCCGAATTCACGCCGCAGACGCTCGATGCGCTGCGCCAGCCGCTTGAAACCGGCGACTGCATGATCGCACGGGCCAACCATCGCGTCACCTATCCGGCCCGCATCCAGCTGGTGGCGGCGATGAACCCGTGCCGCTGCGGCATGGCCGGCGAACCGGGTTATCGCTGCCTGCGCGGCGATCGTTGCCGCACCGATTACCAGGCGCGCATTTCAGGTCCGCTGCTCGACCGCATCGATCTCAGGATCGAAGTGCCGGCGGTCTCGGCCAGCGACCTGATCCGGCCGGATCGAGCGGAAAAGAGCGCCGACGTGGCGTCGCGCGTGGCGCGTGCCCGCACCATCCAGCGCGAGCGTTTCGAGCGGCTCGGCGTCAACAGCGCCACCACCAACGCGCATTGTTCTCCAGCCGTCATCGAGACGATCGCCATGCCCGACGCCGCAGGCCTGTCGCTGCTCAAGGATGCCAGCGAAAAACTCGCCTTTTCGGCGCGGGCCTACCACCGGGTGCTCAAAGTGGCGCGCACGCTCGCCGACCTCGACGCCAGCGAATGTGTCGGCCGCATCCATCTGGCCGAGGCGATTTCCTATCGCATGAGTTCGGAGCGCATGGCGCAGGCGGCGTAGCCGCGTTCCGCCCAGCTCCGGTTACCTATCGCAAGGTCCCGATGAAATGCAGGCGACGGTCGAAAAACACGCTGGCCGGGAACGGATAGAGCGACAGCTTCTCACGCCAGGTGCGGGGTGTGATGCCCGCGGCGGCAAAAATGGCGTCCCACTCGGCCTTCGAGAGATAGTTGTAAGGCAGGCGCACATTGTGCCCCTTGTTGCCCACCCAATCCATGAAACGAAGCGTCTGGTAAGCCGCGAAGCCTTCGCGCAGGTGATCCTTGATGACAACGCCCTTGCGCGCCACCCGGGCCGCCTCGCGCACGAGATGGCCCGGGTGGTCGGCATGATGCAGCACATCGACAATCGTCACCCAGTCATAGGAGCCATTCGCGGCGGGAATGGTGCTGCCATCGAACAGTTCTACCGGGATATGGGTTTGCGGCCTGATCAGCACGTCAATGCCGCGAAACGTCAGCCCCGGCTTTTTTTCCATGATCGCCTTGGCGATGGAGCCGTCGCCGCAGCCGAGATCGAGAACGGTGCCGGCCGGGCCCAGTTCGTCGGCCAGCCGGTCGGACAGGATGCGCACGCGGCGCTGGAAAACCGCCCGGTCATGGACGGAATTCAACAGTTTCTTTTCGATCGCCATCGTGTTGGCCATGCCAATGCTCCCGAGCCTTCCAGCCAGCACTAACTGAAAAAAGCAAAGGAACCGTATCCAGCCATAAGAGCCTGCCGCCTTCGGCACGACATTGCCGCTGGGGCTGACGCCGCCGTCTTCGCCGCTCGATGGCCGACTACGCGGACCGGCGACATCCAGTCGGCGCTCCAAACCCTTTCAACGTGGCATCGCCCTACCTTGACGGGCCTTCAACTCCAGCCTGCGCTTGTGCAGCACAGGCTCGGTGTAGCCGTTGGGCTGGCTTGTTCCCTTGAACACCAGGTCGCAGGCGGCCTGGAAGGCGATGGAAGCGTCGAAGTCGGCGGCCATCGGCCGGTAGAGCGGGTCGCCGACATTTTGCAGATCGACAATTGCCGCCATGCGCCGCAAGGAATCCATTACCTGGATTTCCGAGCAGACCTTGTGGCGCAGCCAGTTGGCGATGTGCTGCGAGGAAATGCGCAGCGTGGCGCGGTCTTCCATCAGGCCGACATCGTTGATGTCGGGAACCTTGGAGCAGCCGACGCCCTGGTCGATCCAGCGCACGACATAGCCCAGAATGCCTTGGGCATTGTTGTCGAGTTCGCGCTGGATCTCGTCGGGCGTCCAGTTCGGCCGCACGGCCACCGGCACCGACAATATGTCGTCGAGCTTGGCCTTGGGCCGGCTCTTCAGCGCCGCCTGGACCGCATGGACATCGACCTTGTGATAGTGCGTGGCGTGCAGCGTCGCCGCCGTTGGCGATGGCACCCAGGCGGTGTTGGCGCCGGCCTTGGGGTGGGCGATCTTCTCGGCCAGCATCGCGGCCATCAAGTCGGGCATCGCCCACATGCCCTTGCCGATCTGGGCGTGGCCGGCGAGCCCGCATTCCAAGCCCGTGTCGACGTTCCAGGCCTCATAGGCGGAAATCCAGGCGGCCTGCTTCATGTCACCCTTGCGGATCATCGGGCCGGCTTCCATCGAGGTGTGGATCTCGTCGCCGGTGCGGTCGAGGAAGCCGGTGTTGATGAACACCACGCGCTCCCTCGCGGCGCGGATCGCTTCCTTGAGGTTGATCGTGGTGCGCCGCTCCTCGTCCATGATGCCCATCTTGATGGTGTTCCGGGCCATGCCGAGCAGGGCTTCGACACGATCGAACATCTCGACGGCGAAGGCGACTTCCTCCGGGCCATGCATCTTGGGTTTCACGACATACATCGAGCCGGCGCGAGAGTTCATCCGCCGTCCCTTCGGCCCGACATCGTGCAGCGCGATCAGGGCCGTCATCGCCGCGTCCATGATGCCTTCCGGCACCTCGTTGCCGTCGCGGTCCAGGATGGCCGGATTGGTCATCAGGTGGCCGACATTGCGCACCAGCATCAACGAGCGGCCAGGCACGGTCACCGTGCCGCCGGCAGGGGCGATGTAGGCGCGGTCGGGGTTGAGCTTGCGGACGAAACTCTTGCCGCCCTTGCTGATTTCTTCGGTGAGGTCGCCCTTCATCAGGCCGAGCCAATTGCGGTAGACGACGACCTTGTCCTCGGCATCCACGGCCGCGACCGAATCCTCGCAGTCCTGGATGGTGGTCAGCGCCGATTCCAGGATGACGTCGGCAATGCCAGCCGGATCGGTGCGGCCGATCTGATTGTCGCGGTCGATGACGATCTCGACATGCAGCCCGTTTTTCACCAGGAGCACGGCTTGCGGATTGGCGGCGTCGCCGCGATAGCCGACGAATTGCCTGGGATCGGCCAGCGTCGTCGAGCCGGCGCCGGCGCTGAGCTTCAGGGCGGCGTTGGCAATCGACAGGCCGTTGACCCCTGCCCATTTGCCAGAGGTGAGCGGCACCGACTGGTCGAGAAAGTCCTTGGCCCAGGCGATGACCTTGGCGCCGCGCGCCGGGTTGAAGCCCTTGCCCTTCTCAGCGCCATCCGTTTCGGGGATGGCGTCCGTGCCATAGAGCGCGTCATAGAGCGAGCCCCAGCGTGCATTGGCGGCGTTGAGCGCATAGCGCGCGTTCATCACCGGCACCACCAGCTGCGGTCCGGCCACGACCGCGATTTCCGGGTCGACATTGTCGGTCGAGACGCTGAAGGCCGGCCCTTCCGGCACGAGATAACCGATCTCCTTCAGGAACGCCTTGTAAGCGTTCATGTCGATGGGCGCGCCATTGTCGCGATACCAGCCATCGAGCTTTTCCTGCATGGCATCGCGTTTTGCCAGCAGCGCCCGGTTCCTGGGCGCCAGATCATGGACGATGACCGAGAACCCGTCCCAGAAACGCGCCGCTTCGATGTCGAGGCCGGGCAAAGCTTGGTCGACGACGAAGTCATGCAGCTCGCGGGCAATGCGCAATCCGGCGATCTCGATGCGATCGGTCATCAGGCTACTCCAGATGAAAGGCTTTGCGGGCGTTTGGCATGTCAGGGGTGCAGGGTCAATTCAGCTTAGGGTGTAGGTGGGGCATTTTGGGCGGTTGGCCAATCTCCCCGAGGAGGGCGGAAATGGCTCTTCTTCCTCAAACCGCGATCCTCGGCCTGCCCGAGGCCACCGCCACGATATGCGCTTCGATGAACATGCGCTGCGCTTCGACAGTCGAGACCCGGAACTCCGTCGCCACGTCGATCTCGGCGCTGTCGGTGCCGGCATCAAGAGCCCGCTGGGCGACAATGGCGCGCACATCGGCCTCGGCGGCCGCGATCGCCGCCGCCTCGTCGAGGAAATCGCGCACCATCTCACCCGAGGCAAGCCGGAACAGGCCTTCCTTGGGTTGGCTGACGCGGGCCTCCGCCGAAACCCTGACCTGGCCGACGACGGCGCCGAGCGCGTTGGCGACGTCGGTATCCCGGGGCACGACGCAGTCATTGCCCACCAAGGGCGCCAGGCCGGCATAGTGCAACGGCGCCGAAGCGCCGAGCCCGATGACCGGCCGGTCGAGCGCGACGCTGAGGCGGGCGATGCCGGGGTGAGCGTCGACGGCGCGCTGCACCAGCGCGTGCGCCACCGTCGCCGCGCCGTCGAGCCCGTCCTCGGCAAAGGCTGTCTCCAGGATGTATTCGGCCGACCAGCGCGTCAGGGTCAAGAGCACCCGTTCAGAGATCGCTTCCGGGGAGGCCGCGATGGCCTGGCCACGGCCGTCGCGCCTGCGGGCGAACAGTTCGGCGCCAAGGCGGGCGGCGGCGGCATCCCAGTTCGCCTGTTTGCCAAGCACGTGCGCGGCGTCCGACGGGGTGAAGCCCGAGATATGCACCAGCCCGCGCGAGACCAGCCGGTTCAGCGTGGCATTCTGGGCATTCGAGGTCAGCAGCCTGTCGAGGGCAAGCGGCGTCGCGCCGATCGCTTCGTAGAGCTTTGCCTCGGGGGCGGTCAGCCCCGCGGCGAGCCTGTCAGGCACGCCGGTGCGGACCGCGAAGCGGCCATCCATGCGGCCTGTGTTGGGCGCGCGCAACTGGCGTTCGAGTTCCGCCGTCACCGCCTCGCCATGCGCCATGCCGGACAGCGCCAGCGGCACCAGGCGGCGCGGCCCGAGCAGGATTTTCGGATTGAGCGCTCCATCCTCCAGCATCACTTCGGAATCGCCGCCGAGGCCGAAAGTGCGCATGGCGACCGCCTCGACCATGGTTCGGAAACCACCGACGGTGGCGCCTTCCGGATCGAGCCGCGGCCGGCCGCCGTCGAGGACCGCCACGTCGGTGGTGGTGCCGCCAATGTCGGAGACCACCGCGTTGTCGAGCCCGGTCATGTGGCGGGCGCCGACCAGGCTGGCGGCGGGGCCGGAGAGGATCGTCTCGATCGGCCGCTGGCGGGCAAACGCCGCCGAAACCAGCGCGCCATCGCCGCGCACCACCATCAACGGAGCGGCGATGTTGCGGGCCTGAAGGAACCCCTCGGTCGCCGCCACCAGCCGGTCGATCATCGAGATCAGCCTGGCATTGAGCAGCGTGGTGAGCGCCCGGCGCGGACCGCCGAGCTTGGCCGACAGCTCATGGCTCGCCGTAACCGGGAGGCCGGTCCTGTCGCGGATCAGCTCGCGGGCGGCGATCTCGTGCGCCGGATTGCGGGTGGCGAAATAGGCACAGACGGCAAAGCCGGACACCGACACGCCGAGTTCCGGCAGCATCGCCTCCAGCCCGGACAGGTCGAGCTTGGCGGCATTGCCATGCACATCATGGCCGCCCGCGCAAAACACCACCGGGTCGGTGCCGAGCGCCGTCTTCAAACCGTCGCGGGCAAGATCGGCCTCGGAAAAGCCGATCATGACCAGAGCCACGCGGCCGCCCTGGCCCTCGACCAGCGCATTGGTGGCGAGCGTCGTCGACATCGAGACCAGTTTGATATCGGCCGGATTGGTGCCCGCCTTTTCCAGCACAGCATCGACGGCGCCCGAAATGCCGACGGCCAGATCATGCCGCGTGGTCAGCGCCTTGGCCTTGGCCAGCACCTTGCCCTTGTTCGGCCCCTCCCGCGGACCTTCGGTCTCGGACCACAACACGGCATCGGTGTAGGTGCCGCCGGTGTCGATGCCGAGGAAGAGAGGGGCAGACTTGGTCTTGGCGGTCATTTTGGGCGAAAGTCCGGGCAGATTGTTTGGTTGCCTGCCCTTAGCCGATACCGGCTTGCGGATAAAGCCGGGAGAGATGGGCCAAGGGACGCGGCACTGCCGCGATGGAGACCTTATTGAAAGGTTGGTGTGAGGCGCCCCCCTCTGTCCTGCCGGACATCTTCCCCACGAGGGGAGATTGGCTACCCACCTATCCCACGAACCCAACCCTCTTGTGGCTGCCATCGCAGAACGGCTTGTTGGCCGAGTGGCCGCAGCGGCACAGGAAGACCTTTGTGGTGCGGTCGATCGTGTGGCCGGTGCCGGTGACGATCTCGACATTGCCTTCGAGCTTGAGCGGGCCGTTCGTGGTCGGCGTCGCCTGCAGCGGTCCGTCGCGGACCTCCAGCGCCGGCGTGTCCTTCAGCGCCGGTTCTCCGGTGGCGGCAAAGCCCGCCTTGATATGGCTGTTGTCGCAGAACGGCTTGTTCTGGGAGGCGCCGCAGCGGCAAAGCGTGGCGCGGAAAAACGTCTCGGCGCCAAGCACGATCTCGGCATGCACCGCCAGCGGGCCGTTTTCGCGCAGCCGCACGGTGTTGACCACGGGCGGCTTTTCCGGCGGGCCGCCATCCTTGCGCGCATAGGTGATCGCGCCCGAGGGGCAGTTCTCGGCCAGTGCGACGATCTTCTCGACGCTGGCCGCCTCGGGATGGATCCACTGGCCCGGCGCGTTGGGCACGAAGACATGCGGGTCGCCGAGCACGCAATTGCGCGAATGGATGCAGCGCTTGCCGGAAAACCCGACGTCGATTTTTTCGCCCTCGACCGTGCCGGCCATCGCGGTGCTCCTGTTGCCTGGAGTACGCCGCGCCTGAATGCACAGGCGCGGCGTGCCCTTGGGATGGTCTTGTTTCGGTGCATGTCGTCGCGCCGAAACCGGAACCGATTTTGGGCGGCATGCATGGCCAAGCTATGGCTCGAACAGGAAAACCGTCAAGCCGGCAACCGGTCAGGGGACCAGATCGATCTCCTCGGTTTCGCCGCCGCTACAGGTGTAGCAGCAATCCTCGCATTTTTCCTTGTTGCCGGGGCCGACGCCCCAATAGGTGCCCTCATCGCCATCGACCCAGGCGCCGTAGCAGATCGATTCGCCTTCGTTGCAGGAAATCGGCAGCTGCTTGGTCTCGCCGTCGTCGAGATAAAAATCCTTGCCACTGCCAGGCCAGACATAGTCGCGGTCCTGGCTATAGAGTTCCAGACGCATGGCGTTGGGATGGCTGTTCTTGACAGCGAAGGTGACGTCGCCGGCCTGGGCGGCCGATGCAGACAGGACGGCAAGCGAAAACGCGGCGGCGAGCCGGCGCGCGAATGTGAACGACATGGAAAACCCCCGATGTAGAATCGGCCCCCACGGCCGATAGGGGATCATGGCACGACACGGCCCGCCGCTAAAGGGATGATGCCGGCGATTGTTTCCAGATCGTCGCGGCATTTCGCCTTAGCGCTGCCAGAATGGCAGCTTGGCGATCTCAGCCTTGGCCTGCAATTGCGTCAGGCCAATATCGTCGATCAGATGCGGACTGACCTCGGACATTCGTTTGAGGTCCCAGCGAAAGCGTGTCCGCTCGCGCCAGCTTGCCAATAGGCTTCGCAGGGAGCGCGGATGCGACGATCGTTGGACGGGCACACCCGGCCGCACTGCCCGATGCTGGACCGATGCGATTGTATTGTTCATGGCAACCTCCATTGGGTTTGGCGGCCCACACCGTTGGGAACCGTGGACCTCACCGGAAAGAGATTGAATTCTGCAGGATACGAGCGGCGCCGTAATTAAGCCCTCCCAAATAGTTCTCAAAAGTTCCAAACTTGCGCTAACTGTTTGTTTTGACACCACTCTCGGGAGGGCTAGCCCCGCGTTTCCTGGCGAAACCGCTTCGCACTTTTCCCGGAATTGTCTATAGATGCGCCAATGCAGGGAGAGCGCTTCGCCTTTGGTCCGTTCGTGCTTGATCCGGGTGCGGGAACGCTGCTTCGGAACGACGATCCCGTTGCCGTTGGCTATCGCGGGCTGAAGCTGCTTGCGGCGCTCGTCGCAAAACCCGGCGAAATCCTGGGAAAAGCCGAACTGATGGACGCGGCGTGGCCGGGCACGGCCGTCGAGGAAGGCAACCTCACCGTCCAGATCGCGCAGCTGCGCAAGCTGCTCGGCCCGCCCGGCATTGTGGGTGAAGGGGGCGGGGAATGGATCACGACCGTTCCGCGCGTCGGCTATCGTTTCACGGGGGCCGTCGAACAGCTCGCCGGCGCCAAGCCGAAACCCTTGCCGCTGCCGGACAAGCCTTCGATAGCGGTGCTGCCCTTCGTCAATTTCAGCAACGATGCCGGGCAGGACTCTTTCTGCGACGGCTTGACCGAAGACCTGATCACCGACCTGTCCAGGATCTCCGGCCTGTTCGTCATCGCGCGCAATTCGACTTTTGCCTACAAGGGAAAGGCAATGGACGTGCGCGAGATCGCCAGGGAACTCGGCGTTCGTTATCTGCTGGAGGGCAGCGCGCGGCGCGATGCGGGGCGGGTGCGCATCAACGCGCAGCTGGTCGACGCGGCCAGCGGCGACCATCTATGGGCGGAACGCTTCGACCGCGGCCTGGACGATATCTTTGCCGTCCAGGACGAGGTGACCGCCAAGATCGTGGAGGCGCTGCTCGGCCGGCTGCGCGCACCGCCGCCACGCAACCGGCCCGCCAATCTCGACGCCTACGACCTGTGCGTGCGGGCGCGCAAGCTGATCGATGATTCGCCGCAGACCGCACGGGAAGCGCATCTGATGCTGACGCGCGCGGTTGCGCTCGATCCCCACTACGCCGAGGCCTATCGCTGGCTTGCCATGAACCACTGGATGGGATGGGTGCATTGGGGCGAGCCTATCGACCCTAACCGCCGCATTGCCCTGGAGCTGGCGCGCAGGGCGGTCGCGATCGATCCCAACGATGCCGGGTGCCACTGGGTGCTCGGCAATTTGCTTGCCTATGAGCATGAGTTCGCCGAGTCGGAGGCCGAATTCGCCAGGGCGTTCGAACTCGACCCGAACGAGGCCGATGCCTGGGCGACATTGTCCGACATAACGACCCTGGCTGGGCGGGTCGAGGAGGCCCTGGAGCAAATCCGCAAGGCGTTCCGGCTGAACCCGTTTCCACCGAGCTGGTACTATCTGACGCTCGGCCAGGCGCAATATGCGGCGCGCGACTACGCAGGCGCCGTCGAGACGCTGCGCCGGGACGAGACCTACCGCACCAGTTCACGCCGCTTCCTGGCGGCAAGCCTTGCGCAACTTGGCCGGCTCGAGGAGGCACGCACGGAGGTGGAACTGTTCCTCGTCGGCAACCCGCATTTCACGACCCGCCATTGGGTCTGGACGGAGCCCTTCCGCGACGACGCGACGCGCGAGCACTTCCTCGATGGCTTTGGCAAGGCCGGCCTTCCCGACTGACGCGCCGGGGTGGCTCCTGCACCGAAGCGCCGCTACGGCACCAGGTCGATGGTTTCGGTTGTGTGCTCCACGCAGATGAAGCAGCAGGTATCGCAAGGCTGGTCGTTGTCTGGACCGACTCCGGCGGAAATCTTGTCGTTGCCATCGACCCAGGCGCCATAGCAGATGCGTTCGCCCTGATTGCAGGAGATCGGCACTGATTTCTGCGAGCCCGGATCGACAAGGAACACCTTGTCGTTGCCCGGCCAGACGGTCTCGCGATCGCGGCTGAACAGCTCGACCGCGACCCCCTCCTTGCGCAGGTTCTTGACGAAAAAGGCCATGTCGGCGGCCTCGGCCGAATTGGCCAGGACCAGTGCCGCCAGCGCAAGCATGCGAAACAGCGTCACCGCCGACCTCCTCCGAATCATCGCGGGCAGGTTCGCACGGCGGCCGGGAACTAGGAAGACACGTGGCCCTGCGCGGTGATCTCACGTCCCAGCCTCACCACTTCATGGATCAGCAGATCGAGATCGTCGCGTCGGGTGCGATGGTTGGTGATCGCCACACGCAGCCAGTGCTCGCCATGCACGGTGGTGTCGGAGAGTGCGGCGATGCCTTGCTCCTGCAGCCGCAGCATGATCTCGGTGTTGAGCGCCTTCAGCGCTTCGCCCGCCAAACCGGGCTGATAGCGGAAGCAGACGATGTTGATGGTCGGCGCCGCCGACAGCTCCAGCGAAGGCTCGGCCTCGATCAGGCCGGCCAGATAGGATATCTGCGCGATGTTCTGGTCGATCAGGCGGCCGAATTTTTCGACGCCATGTTCCTTGAGCGCCATCCACACCTTGAGCGCACGAAACCCGCGCGACATCTGCAGACCGTAATCGAGCAGCCATTCGCCGGAGGCGATGCCGCGCGGCGTCAATTCCAGATATTCCTGCGTCACCACGAAAGCCCCGCGATGCGCGGCGGCATTCCTGACCAGGGCACAGCCGACCTCGAACGGCGCATGCAGCCACTTGTGCGGGTCGAGCGCGACCGAATCCGCCAATTCGATGCCGGCGACGCGATGGGCATTGTGCGGCGCGATGGCGATCAGCGCGCCGATGCAACCATCGACGTGAAACCAGAGGTCTTCCTCCCGCGCCAGCCTGGCAAGCGCCCGCAGGTCGTCGATCGCGCCGGTGTTGACCGTACCGGCGGTGCCGATGACGCAAGCCGGCTTGAACCCGGCTGCCCGGTCCTCGGAGATCGCGGCGCGCAGGGCGTCGATGTCGATCCGCAGTCCGGCATCCGTCGGGATGCGGCGCAGCGCCCGATTGCCGAGGCCAAGTGCCTCCATGGCCTTGCGGTGGCAGGCGTGGATCTGATCCGAGCCATAGAAGCGCAGCGGCTTCTCGATGGCTGAAACGCCGTGCTCGCGCACGTCGACGCCCGCCTTGACGTTGCGCGCCACCGTCAGCCCGATGATGTTGGCCATCGAGCCGCCGCTGACCAGCGTGCCGGAGGCCGAGGCCGGAAAGCCCAGCATCTCCTTGCACCAGTTCACCACCTGGCTGTCCATCAGCCCGGCGGCATGGTTGCCGCCGCCGAGGTTGGAGCCCTGGATCGCCGCCAGGAAATCGCCGAGCGCGCCGGTGAAGTTGCTGGATCCCATATACCACGACCAGAAGCGTGGATGGATGTTGCCCATCGGATAGGACATCACGGTGCGGGAGACCTCGCCATAAACGGCGGCAAGTGGCGTCGGCGAGCGCGGCAAGGGCGCGCGGAACATGCCTCTCACATCCGCCGGCATTTCCCGCCAGACCGGACGGTCTCGCACGTCGCGCAGATAGTTGACGGCTTCATCGACGGCCCGGCGCGACAGGGCCTGCACTTCGGCCCAGTCAGGCGGATCAAGCGTTTCCTCGGCCACCATGCCAGCAGATTCCCGCGCGACGTCCATGGCGATCTCCCTATCAAGCCGGGAACTGGCAGCCGGGCGTCGAGCGCGAGAGCGCCAGCTCATCGGCATCCATTTCAGCCTCGACGCCGTCGAACAGCGGCGTCGACATGTAGCGCTCGCCCGTGTCGGGCAGCATGCACAGGATCACCGATCCGGCCGCCGCCTTCTCGGCGACCTGGCGCGCGACGGCGAAGGTGGCGCCGCCGGAAATGCCGGTGAAGATGCCTTCCTTCCGCACCAGCGCCCGCGCCCATTTGATGCCCTCCGGACCGGCGATCGGCATCACCTCGTCATAGAGGCTGGCGTCGATCGCCTCCTGCAGCACGTTGGGGATGAAGTCCGGCGTCCAGCCCTGGACGGGATGCGGCTCGAAGGCCGGGTGGCTGGCGGCTGGCGCGCCATCGGCACCGCGCTGCTGCGCCTTGCCGCTGCCGACCAGTTGCGCGTTGGTTGGTTCCGAGAGCACGATGCGGGTGTCGGGCCGTTCGCGGCGCAAGACCCGCGCCACGCCGACGACCGTGCCGCCGGTGCCATAGCCGGTCACGAAGCAGTCGAGCCGCGAGCCGGCGAAATCGTTTATGATTTCGCGCGCGGTCGTCGACTCGTGGATGGCGGCATTGGCGGCCGTCTCGAACTGGCGGGCAAGGAACCAGCCATTGGCCTCGGCCAGTTCGACCGCCTTCTTGTACATGCCAAAACCTTTTTCGGCGCGTGGCGTCAGCACCACCTTGGCGCCCAGCATGCGCATCAGCTTGCGGCGCTCGACGGAAAAGCTGTCGGCCATGGTAACGACCAACGGATAGCCTTTCTGCGCGCAGACCATGGCAAGCCCGATGCCGGTGTTGCCGCTGGTCGCCTCGACCACGGTCTGGCCGGGCTTCAGCGCGCCGCTGCGTTCGCCCTCTTCGATGATGTTGAGCGCCAGCCGATCCTTCACCGAGGCGCCCGGGTTGAAGAACTCGGCCTTGACGTAGATGGTCGCATGGGCCGGTGCGAGATTGTTGATGCGCACAACCGGCGTGTCGCCGACGGTGTCCAGGATGCCGTCGAACAATCGGCCGCGCCCCGCGGTGGTTCTGATTTGTTGTTTGTTCAACATCGTCGATCTCCTCGATCGTGTTCTCACGGGCCGGTTACAAACCGGCGGCCTGGGCGGCGAGGTTTCGACACCTTGCCGCGATATGACGTGCCGCTCATACGGCAAAGGTGACATCGGGCGCGAAAGCATCGCCACCGGATGCGCCGTGTCGGGTCTGTGATAGAGTAAGGGCCGACAGGCCAACGTGGGAACAGGCGTGGAAACCGACGTGGAAACCGCACAGGCGAGGCGGGACGGCAGGGCAACGGCCCCGTCCGTGCGCCTGCTCGGAACGCTGGCGATCACACGCGACCAAGTGCCAGCCACCCTGCCGGGCTCGCGCAAGCTGCGGGCGCTGTTGGGTTATCTGGCGCTGGCGCCGCACCCCGTCGGCCGCTCCCGCCTGTGCGAGCTTTTGTGGGATGTGCCCAACGATCCGCGTGGCGAGCTGCGCTGGTGCCTTAGTAAGTTGCGCACCGCTCTGGACGGGCCGGAACGGGGTCGGGTCGTCACACAAGGCGATACGGTGGCGCTCGATCTCGAGGATTGCCCTGTCGATGCGCTGGAGGTCAGCCGCGCCGGCTTCGAAGGCATCGCAACGCTTGGTGTCGAGCGCCTGCGGGCGCTGGCGAAATTGTTCGCCGGCGAGTTCCTTGACGGCCTGGAGCTCGAGCGAAGCCCACTTTTCAACAGCTGGCTGACGGCACAACGCCGTCGCTTCGGTGCCTGGCACGTGGCCGTGCTGGAAAGACTCGTCGAAACCCTGCCGGCGGATTGCGACGAAGCGGTCGCTCATCTCGACAGATGGCTGGAACTGTCGCCGTTCGAGGAGCGCGCGCACCGGGCGCTGCTGGCCGGTCTGGCGCGGCGTGGCGCCGTCGGCGCGGCCGAGCAACATCTGGCGGCGGCCGAGCAGCTGTTCGGGTCGGAAGAACTGGATTTCGCGCCGCTGCGCGCGGCCTGGCAAGCGATCCGCGAGCGGCCGGCCGGCTTGTCCATGGTGTCGCAGCCGGTGGCCGGGCCGACCGTCGCCGAGACCGCCGAGCCGAGCCACGCTTCGCTGGCGGTGATGCCGTTTGCCGGAGAGGCGCGCGGCGGACCGGCCGACGGTTTCACACACGACATCATCACCCGGCTGGCCAAGCTGCGGGATTTCTTCGTCATCGCGCGCGGGTCGGTGTTTGCGTTGGCCGAGGAAGCCATCGCGCCCGAGGAGGCGGGCCGCCGGCTGAATGTCGACTATGTGGCCACCGGCGCGGTGCGCAACCCGGCCGGCAGGCTGGTCGTCAACATCGAGCTGATCGAGGTGCGCACGGCCAGGATCGTCTGGGCCGAAACCTTCGAGCGGCGGTCGGACGATCTCTTCACCGTGCTCGACGAGATCGGCGACAGCATCGTGTCGTCGATCTCGTCCGAGATCGAGACGGTCGAACGCAACCGCGCCCTGCTCAAGGCTCCCAACTCGCTCAATGCCTGGGAGGCCTACCATCGTGGCCTCTGGCACATGTACCGTTTCACGCAGGCCGAGAACGAAACGGCACGGCACTTCTTTGCCAGCGCCCTGCGGCTTGATCCAACCTTCGCCCGCGCCTATGCCGGCCTGTCCTTCACCCATTGGCAGAATGCCTTCCAGCGCTGGGGCGACCGCGATCGCGAAAGCGCGCTGGCCTTCGAGAGTGCCGGGCAGAGCTTGCTGGTCGATGACCACAATCCTGCCGCGCACTGGGCGATGGGGCGGGCGCTGTGGCTGCGCGGCGAACAGGACGGCTCGCTCGGCGAACTGGAACAGGCAGTCAAACTCAGCCCCAATTTCGCGCTCGGCCACTATGCGCTGTCCTTCGTCCATTCGCAGTCGGGCGACCCGCGGGCGGCGATCGGCTCCTCCGACCATTCGCGCCATCTGAGCCCCTTCGATCCGCTTCTGTTTGCCATGCTGGTGGTACGCGCCATGGCGCATGTCCGGCTCGGCCAGTTCGAGGAGGCGGCCGAATGGGCGCTGAAGGCGACGGCGCGGCCAAATGCCCATGTCATCATCCTGGCCGTCGCCGCGCATTGCCTGGCGCTGGCGGGCCGGCTCGACGAGGCGCGCGGCTTTGCCGCCGCCATCCGCAAGACGCTGCCGGATTACCGCGCCGACGATTTCATCGCCACGTTTCGCTTCGAGCCGGACGCCGAGGCGTTGTTCCGGCAAGGCGGCAGGCGGATCGGGCTCGGCTGAATTTCGTGCTTGAACCCTGCGTTAACGAAGTCGGAAGGAGTTGTTTAACCGTTGACGGCTATGTGACCTCGCGGGGGGGTCCATGGCAAAGTGAGTATGATGAGCGACAGCCCCGACAAGCGCAGCGAATGGCGCGCCATCCTTCATGTACAGGCCCGCATCGCCGTGCTGTTCGTTCCGGTCGTGGCCAGCCTGCTGCTCATCGCTGCCCTTGCCGGCAACGATCGCAAGTCCGTTCCGGATGTCGACCGAACTGTTACGGGCTCGGTGCGATAAATCAGGCCGAACCCGCTTTCCCCCTGCTCTTCGCAGCATTCAATAGAAGCGCGGGATCGGGCCGTTCTGCGGGGTGGTGCGGTCGCCGAGGTCCAGAAAAACCTCGTCGACGTAGCACCAGCCCCAGCCTTCCGGCGGGTCGTAACCCTCTATGACGGGATGGCTGGTGGCGTGAAAATGCTTGGTGGCGTGGCGGTGGGGGGAGTCGTCGCAGCAGCCCACATGGCCGCAGGTGCGGCAGAGCCGCAGATGCACCCACCACGAGCCGCTCTTCAGGCACTCCTCGCAGCCGAGCGCGCTCGGCGTCACGTCCTTGATCCCAGCGGCGTGCTTGCATTCATCCGCCATCACACTCTCCCGACCTATCTCTCATTCGAAGCATGATCTTTTCCGAAAACTGGTTTCCCACTTTTCGGGATCATACTTGAGGCGCGCCGGCCTGGCTGCCGTCCCGCGCAAGAAATGCATGCAGCGCCGCCACCACCTGGGCGCCCTCGCCGACAGCCGCCGCGACGCGTTTGACCGAGCCGGAGCGCACGTCGCCGATGGCGAACACGCCGCTGCGGCTGGTCTCCATCACGCCATGGGCCGATGCTATGTCCGATCCGGTGCGGATGAAACCCCTGGCATCCAGCGCCACGTCGGATTGGGCGAGCCAATCGGTGTTCGGGTCGGCGCCGATGAACAGGAAGAGATGGCGGATCGGCCGCGTCGTCGAGGCGCCGCTCGAGCGGTCGCGCCAGCGTACCGTGGCGAGATTGCCTGCCTCGCCGTCCAGCGCCTCGATTTCGGCGCCGGTCAGCACCTCGATGTTCGGCTGCGCCCTGATGCGCTCGACGAGGTAACGCGACATCGAGGCCTCGAGGCTGCCGCCACGCGCCAGCAGCGCTACTTTCCTGACCTGGCTGGCCAGGTAGACGGCCGCCTGGCCGGCCGAATTGCCGGCGCCGACCAGCGCCACTTCCTGGCCGCCGCAAAGCCGTGCTTCGATGGGCGAGGCCCAATAATGCACGCAGGTACCCTCGAACTCGGCGAGATTGGCGACATCGAGGCGGCGATAGCGCGCGCCGCTGGCGATCACCACCGAGCGCGTGCGCACCGTCTCGCCGTCGCCGACCGTGAGCTGGTAGCGCGCGCCGTCGTCGGCGGCACCGAACAGCTTCACCTCGTCGGGAATGACCATCTCAACGCCGAATTTCTGCGCCTGGTTGTAGGCGCGCGCCATCAGCGCCATGCCGGTAATGCCGGTGGGGAAGCCGAGATAGTTCTCGATGCGCGCTGAGGCGCCGGCCTGGCCGCCGAAGGCACGGCAATCGAGCACGATGGTCGACAGCCCTTCGGAGGCCGCGTAGACCGCCGCCGCCAGACCAGCCGGTCCTGCGCCGACTATGGCGACGTCATAGACCTTGCTGGCGTCGACCGGCCGCAGCAGGCCAATGCAGCGGGCGAGGTCTTTCTCCGCCGGATTGAGCAGCAGCCTGCCATTCGGGCACAGCACGACCGGCAGGTGGTGGGGATCGACCTGGAAGTGCTCGAACAGGGTCTTCGCGCAAGGATCGGTTTTGGAATCGAGCACGCGGTGCGGCTGGCCGCTGCGGGCGAGAAAGCCTTGCAGGCGAAGGACGTCGCCATTGTCGGCAGGTCCAACGATGATGGGACCGATCGTGCCGCTCTCGAGCAGCCCGACGCGGCGCAGGATCAGCGCCCGCATGATGCGCTCGCCGAGATTGGCCTCCTGCACCATCAGGTCGCGCAGTCGCTGCGACGAGATGACGAACGCCTCGACCGGCTCGGCCGCCTGGGCATTGACCAGCGACGGACGGGCCGAAAGCTGCGCCAGCTCGCCGGCGAAGCTGCCCGGGCCATGCGTGACGATCGTCTCGCGCCGGCCAAATTTGCCGTCCTGGGTGATATCGACCTTGCCCGCCAGCACCACGATCAGTCCCGGGGACACATCGCCGGCCTCGAAAATGTGCTCGCCGGCGGCATAGGCACTGGCCTCGCCGAACCGGCGCATGCGCTCGATGTCCGCCTCGGCGAGGACGGGAAAAGCCTGGTCGCGGCGGGCGCCGAAGATCGCGGTGCTGGATTGAGACATGGTCGCGAGCGTAGCGAAGGGGGCGCGCGGTTTGAAGCGGTTTGTTCGGGGACTGGCCAGGAGGGCAGGTCATCGGGCAAGAAAAAAGCCCGGACGAACCGGGCTTTTTCTCAGGGTTTCTGAACCGATCGAATGGTTCGAAACGGGAATTTGGTGCCCAGAAGAGGACTCGAACCTCCACTCCTTGCGGAACACGGACCTGAACCGTGCGCGTCTACCAATTCCGCCATCTGGGCTGGTGCGGGCTCAATAAGCGGGCAAGCGATTGCTGTCAACGCGCTTTTTTAAACCCGCTGCTCGCTTGCCGGCTTAGCCTTCCAGCACTTCCTTCGAAGCCACGGTCGAATCGGCGTTGAGCTGGTAGATCACCGGCACGCCGGTGCCGAGTTCCAGCTTGACGATCTCCTCGCCCGACTTGCCGTCCAGCGCCATGATCAGCGCGCGCAGCGAATTGCCGTGGGCGGCGACCAGCACCGTGCCGCCGCGCAGCACATGCGGTTGCAGATCGTGCAGGTAGTAGGGCCAGACGCGGGCGCCGGTGTCCTTCAGGCTTTCGCCGGCGGGCGGCGGCACATCATAGGAGCGGCGCCAGACATGCACCTGCTCCTCGCCCCATTTCTGGCGCGCGTCGTCCTTGTTGAGGCCGGAGAGGTCGCCATAGTCGCGCTCGTTCAGCGCTTGGGCGCGAACGGTCTGCAAGTCGCTCTGGCCGACCGCGTCGAGAATGTGCTGGCAGGTTTTTTGCGCCCGGATCAGCGCCGAGGTGAAGGCGATATCGAACTTCAGGCCGCGCGCCTTGAGTTTTTGGCCGGCGGCCTTGGCCTCGGCATGGCCCTGCTCCGTCAGGTCGACGTCGCGCCAGCCGGTGAACAGGTTCTTCAAGTTCCATTCGCTCTGGCCGTGGCGCACGAGCACGAGGGTTCTCGACATTTTTGCTCCTCTGGGGTCCGGGCATTCCAGGAAAAGTGTGTAGTGGTTTTCCGTCCTGCGTAAGAACGAAGATGGTTCAGGGTCGTTTCAGGCAAGCCCAAGCACGTCCCGCATCGAATACAGTCCCGGCTTCTGGCCATGCGCCCAAAGTGCGGCCTTGACGGCACCGCGGGCGAAGATGGCGCGGTCCTCGGCATGGTGCGACAGCGTGATGCGCTCGCCGGTGCCGGCCAGGATCACGCTGTGGTCGCCAACCACCGAGCCACCGCGCAACGTGGCAAAACCGATCGAGCCGGTTTGTCGCACACCCGTATGGCCGTCGCGCGAACGCACATCATTGCCGGCCAGCGCGATGCCGCGCCCGGCGGCGGCCGCTTCGCCGAGCAGAAGCGCGGTGCCCGAAGGCGCGTCGACCTTGTGCCTGTGGTGCATTTCGAGGATCTCGATGTCGAAATCGTCGGCGTCGAGCGCGCGTGCCGCCTGTTCGACCAGCACCGCCAGCAGATTGACGCCGAGGCTCATATTGCCCGACTTGACGATGGTCGCGTGGCGGGCGGCGGCAGCGATTTTCGCGTTGTCGTCGGCCGAACAGCCTGTCGTGCCGATGACATGGACGATGCGCGCCTGCGCCGCGTAACCGGCGAACTCGACCGTCGAGGCCGGGGTGGTGAAATCGAGCACGCCGTCGGCCCTGGCGAAGACCGGCAACGGATCGCTGCCGATCGCCACGTCGATGCGGCCGACGCCGGCGAGTTCCCCCGCATCCTTGCCCAGGTGAGGCGAATCCGGGCGCTCGACCGCGCCGATGACGCGGGCGCCCGGAATGGCGTGGATGGCGCGGATCAGCGTCTGGCCCATGCGACCGGCCGCGCCGGCCACCACAAGGCCCATATCGCCGGCCGGCTCGCCTGATGTGGTCTCGCTCATGGCGTGCTCCCGGCGATGTCCCGGGTCTCTAGTTCCTGAACCGAACTCTCGGCCGGGGCGCTGTCGTCGACAAGCCCCAGGCCCTTGACGCCCTGTATCCGGTGGAAACGGGCATAGACGCTGTGCGGGTCGGCCATCAGCGAGGCATGCGTGCCCTCTTCGACCAGATGGCCCTGTTCCAGCACGATGATGTGGTCGGCATTGACCACGGTGGACAGGCGGTGCGCAATGACGATGGTGGTGCGCCCTTCCATGACCTTGGTGAGCGCCTGCTGGACGCGCGCTTCGGCCTCGTTGTCGAGCGCCGATGTCGCCTCGTCGAGCAGCAGGATCGGCGCCTGGCGCACAATGGCGCGGGCAATCGACACGCGCTGGCGCTGGCCGCCGGAAAGCGTGGCGCCATTCTCGCCGACCGGCGTGTCATACCCTTGCGGCTGCTGGCGGATGAACTCGTCGGCCGCGGCCAGTCGCGCGGCCTGCTCGATCTCGGCATCGGTGGCCGAGGGGCGGCCATAGCGGATGTTGTCGCGGATGGTGCCCTCGAACAGATAGGGCGCCTGCGAGACATAGGCTATCGAGCCGCGCAGCGACTGTTTGGTGACCTTGGAAATGTCCTGGCCATCGATCTCGATCGTACCGCTCTCGACGTCGTAGAAGCGCTGCAGCAGCGCCACCAGTGTGGTCTTGCCGGCACCGGAGGCGCCGATGACGGCGGTCATCTTGCCGGCGGCGGCGACAAAGCTGAGGTCCTGAAGGACAGGCGTCTCTTCGACATAGCGGAAGGACACGTTGTTGAAGCGCACTTCGCCCGTGGTGAAGTTTGCCTTGGTAGCGCCAGGCGCGTCGCCCTGCTTCGGCTCGAGGTCGAGCAGTTCGTAGATCATGCGTGCATTGACCAGAGCCCGTTCCATGCCGACCTGCATGCGTGCCAAGCGGCGCGCCGGATCATAGGCCAGGATCAGCGCCGTGATGAAGGAGAAGACCGCGCCAGGCGGCTGCCCGAGAACCAGAGCCCGGTAACCGGAATAGGCGATGACGGAGGTGACGGCGAAGCCGGCCAGCATGTCGGAAATCGGCGACAGCCGTTCGGAGACGCGGGCAATCTTGTTCGAGCGCTGTTCGGCGTCGCTGGCGAGCTTGCCGATGCGGCCGGACAGTTCGTCCTCCATGGTGAAGGCCTTGACGATGGCGATGCCTTGCGTGGCTTCCTGCACGGCGCCGATCAGGCGCGAATTGATCAGCACGGATTCGCGGGTAATGCGCCGCACGCGACGGGTGAGGTAGACGACGGCCCAGATCAGCGGCGGTCCGATCAGCAGCGAACTGAGCGACAGGACCGGATCCTGGTAGACCATGACGCCGAGCAGGCCGAGCAGCGTCACCGCGTCGCGGGTGATCGAGGTCAGCGTCAAGGACAGGAGGTCGCGGATGCCGCCGACGTTTTCGTTGACCTGCGCCGCCAGCCGGCCGGAGCGTGTATCATTGAAGAAGCCGACGCCGAGCTTCATCAGGTGATCGAAAATGCGCTTCTGGTAGCGCGCCACCAGATTGTTGCCGATCTTGGCCAGCGCCACCGCCTGGCCATAGCCGGCAAAGCCACGCAGCAGGAAGGCCGCCATGAAGCCTGCGCAGATCCACACGATCGCGTCGCCACGCCGTTCGTAGAAGATCTGGTTGACCATCGGGGCCATGATCCAGGCCGTGAAGGCGGTCGTGCCCGAAACGATCAGCGAGCAGGTGATGACCATCACATAAGTCCAGCGATAGTCGTGGCTGTTCTCAGCGAGAATGCGGCGCAGCACCGCTGTGACCTCGCCGGGCCGGGCTTTCAGCTTGTTTGGAGTTTGAAGTGTCAAATCAGAGGGCTTTGTCGGTTTCGCTTCCCGTGGCCGGGCAATTCGGCACCCCTATTACCGCCAAGCAGCCGGCTTGCCTATGCCTTGGGGTGACTAACTTCGTCGCGCCAGCGCCGGCCCGATGTCTGGACGCCGAACAGCGAGGGGTTCCTGGCATAGGCGGCAAGGCCGAGAAGGGCAGCCAGCGGATGGGTGATGACATAGACCGGCATGGTGCGCATCAGCGCGCTGTGCGGCGCCTTGTCCTCGAAGGCGGCGCGGAAATTGCCCTCCTTCAGCGCCGGCACGATCTTTTGCGCGATGCCGCCGGTGAGGAACACGCCGCCCCGGCTCATGAACACCAGCGCCAGGTCGCCGGCGGTGCGGCCGAGGCAGGTGACGAAGGTCTCGAGCGCTTCCTGCGCCACCGGATCGGTCTTGGCCAGTGCCGCACCGGTGACTTCGGCCGGCGTGGTGAAGGGCGACGGCTTGCCATCCGCCCTGGCCACGGCCCGGTAGACGTTGACGAGACCGCGTCCGCACAGGATCTGTTCGCCCGAAATGCGGCCCTCGAGCTTCTCGATATGCGGGAAGACCTCGAAATCGCGCGGCGTGCGCGGTCCGATGTCCATATGGCCGCCTTCGCCGGGCACCGGGATCCAGTGATGCAGCGCGTGGACCAGCCCGGCGACACCGAGCCCGGTCCCGGGGCCAAGCACGACGCGGCCGGCATTGGGCTCCGGCGTGCCGCCGCCGATCTTTTCCATATGCTCTTCGCCAAGCGCCACGACGGCCAGCGCCTGCGCCTCGAAATCGTTGAGCACGACGATGTCGCTCAGCCCAAGATTGGCGAACATCTGCCTCGGCTTGACCACCCAGGGACAGTTGGTGAGCTCGATCTCATCGCCGTCGACCGGGCCGGCCACGGCCAGCACCGCCGAATTTGGCCGGACCGACGAGCGGTCGAGCACCGCCGCCTGGATCGCCTCGTCGATGGTGTTGTAATTGGCGGTCTGGACGATGATCGGCTCGCCGGCCCCGGAATTGGCGTCGAGCACGATCGAAAACCGCGCATTGGTGCCGCCGATATCGCCGATCAGGATCGGAAACCGCAGCAAAGTCTCGTCATCGCCTGTGCTTGGCATGCTCTCGTCCGTCCCCCGGCGCCCGCGACGGCATTCGCGGTTCCTGCGTTGACTAGCGCATGAGTTTGAAAAGGGAAACGGTTTTCGGACCTGGTGGCGCGCAGGGAGAGGTTCTGCGGCCAAACGGCCACTGTTTCATGAAAACGGGGGCTAAACCGATTGAGCCTGCGGGTGGCGCGCCAATCACTTCGCTGGCGGCCGTGGCCGCGGCACCGGCACGCCGACCTCGGGCGTCGCGGTGAAGGCGTTCACCGCGCTTGGCAGGCCGGCGGTGCCGCTTGCCGTGACGGCGGGCAGCGACGGCGCTTCCGGCTCAGGCACCGCCACCGCGACCGGCACGGCGTCGCCGTGATAGGTCGCGGCCTCGGCCGAGGCAGGTCCCGGCGCGTCGAGCACCGCGCGGCATTCCTTGGGCAGGTTGGCCATCGTCATCAGGTCACGTGCCTTGGGCGCATCCGGGTTCTTGTTCGGCCGCCACGGCTCCTGCGTGAACCACCAGGCCAGCGGCTTGCCGCAGCCATCATCCTCCGGCGTTGCTTCCTGCGCCTTGCAATTGGGCGAGCCCGGCTGGCAGCCGATGCGCATGTGGAAATGGTAGTCGTGGCCCCAGAACGGCCTGATCTTGCGTAGCCACGAGCGGTCACTCTTGACCGTGTCGCAGAGCTTTTTCTTGATGCCGGGATTGACCAGGATGCGCTCGACCTCCGGATAGCTCGCCGCGCGCTTCAAAAGCCGCGTGTGCGCCGGCGTCCACAGCGCGTCTTTCACAAGATGCGTCTTGTCGTCGACCATCAAGGTGGCGCTCATGGTCTCGCGCTGCGCCCTGGTCATGGTGCGGTCGGGCATCGGCGTCAGCCAGATGTCGGCGTCGAGCCCGATCTGGTGCGAGGCATGACCTGATAGCATCGGGCCGCCGCGTGGCTGCGCGATGTCGCCGATCAACAGGCCCGGCCAACCGTCGGCGACGGCGTCGCGCGACAATCTCTCGATCAGCGCGATCATCGCCGGATGGCCCCAGCGGCGGTTGCGCGATGGCCGCATCACCTGCCAGGTCGGACCATCCATGGGAATGGCGACGCCGCCGGCAAAACAGCCCTTGGAATAGAAGCCGAAGGATTGCGGGGCGGTGGCCGTCGGCAGCTTCTCGGCGCCGAACAGGTCTTTCGCCCGCTCCTCGGCCGCTGCCGGCTGCGCGGCCAGGCCTGCCAGAGCCAGCGCTGCCGCCAATACCGCATTTCTGGGGCAAAGCGACCGCATCGATGATTTCATGAACCGCACCCCCGTGCCTGCAATCGCCGCATCATACCACGCCAAGCGCCACGCTTCGATCATCCTATCCCTTCACGCCCCTCATCGGGCTGCGCGGCGCACCGTCACGCCAGTCGCCGCTTGCCCACATATGGTCGAAAGCGGCGCGATAATCGGGAAATCGAAACCGATAGCCCGCCGCCTTGATCGCCGCATTGGTGACCCGCTTGTTCTCGCCATAGAAGGACCGCGCCATGGGCGAAAGTTGGGCGGTGTCGAAGGGAATTTCGGGCGGCGGCTCAACGCTCATCAGATGTGCGGCGTAGGCGACGACATCCTGCGGCGGCGCCGGCTCATCGTCGGTGACGTTGAAGATGCCGCCTCTATTGCCGCTGATCAGATGCCACAGCGCGCCTGATATGTCGTCGCAATGGATGCGGTTGAACACCTGGTCCGGCTTGACCAGCCGCCTGGCAGTGCCGTTCTCCAGATTGACCAGCGCGTTGCGGCCGGGACCGTAAATACCGGACAGCCGCAGGATCGCCACTGGGCGCCCGATGTCCTCGCCAAGCCTCTGCCAGGCCCGCTCGGCCTCGACCCGCATCACCGAACGCTTCGACACCGGCCGGCAGGCGGCCATCTCGTCGACCCAGGCGCCGCCATGATCCCCATAGACGCCAACGGTCGAGAGATAGCCTATCCATTCCAGCGCCGGCATCCCTGCGATTGCCTGGCGAGCGGCATTCAACACCGGATCGCCGGCTTCTTCAGGGCCGACCGAAACCACCAGATGCGTGGTTTTCTCCAGCGCAGCGCCGATTTCGTTCGTCAACTTGCCGTCGAACAGCAGCGGGACGATGCCGGCCTGGCGCAGCGCTTCGAATTTTTCCTCGGAGCGTGTCGTGCCGAAGATGCTGGCGGCTCCCCTATTGGCGCGGGCAAAGGCCGTTCCGGAATAGCCGGCACCGAAGATGAAGACCTGTTTTCCGCTCATGGATGCGCCCTGCTTGGCCGCGCCAGGCGCCATTCCTCGCGCACCGCCGCGTCGTCCTCACTGTTCAAGCCGTTCGCGGCCCGTTCGGCATATTCGGTTTCCGGCACCAGCCGCGCCAGCGCCCATATTGCCGCGCCCCGCACCAGCGGCGAGGCATCGCCGAGCAGGTCCCGGACGACGCCGACGAGCGCGCCGTCGCAGGAATTGCCGGCGGCGATCAGCACGTTGCGGACGAAACGGTCGCGGCCGATGCGTTTGATCGGCGAACCGGAGAAGAAGGCGCGGAAGCCGGCATCGTCGAGGGCCAAGAGATCGGCGAGCGGCGGCTCGCGCAGATCGTCGCGCGCGGCGAGCTTGGCCTCGGACGCGGCGCGGGCGAATTTGTTCCAAGGACAGGCGGCGAGGCAGTCGTCGCAGCCATAGATGCGGTTGCCGATCTTTTCCCGAAATTCATGCGGGATCGGCCCCTTGTTCTCGATCGTGAGATAGGAGATGCAGCGCCGCGCATCGAGCCTGTAGGGCGCGGGGAACGCGTCGGTCGGGCAGGCGTCGAGGCAGGCGCGGCAGGAGCCGCAATGGTCGATCTCGGGCTTGTCCGGTTCCAGTTCGACCGTGGTGAAGATGGTGCCGAGGAACAGCCAGGAGCCGTGCTCGCGGCTGACCAGGTTGGTGTGCTTGCCTTGCCAGCCCAGCCCCGCTGCTTCCGCCAACGGCTTTTCCATCACGGGCGCCGTGTCGACGAAGACCTTCACGTCGCCGCCGGCGCGCGCGACGATCTTGCCGGCGATCTCCTTCAGCCGGCCCTTCATGACCTCGTGATAGTCGCGGTTTTTCGCGTAGACCGAGATCGCGCCGCGATCGCGCCTGGCCAGCACGTCGCGCGGATCATGGTCCGGCCCGTAATTCATCGCCAGCACGATGATCGAGCGCACGTCGGGCCACAGCGTGGATGGCTCGCCGCGGCGCGCAATCGTCTCGGCGATCCAGTCCATCGAGCCGTGAAAGCCGTCGGCGACGAATTCGGCCAGGCGCGCCGGAGCCAGCGGGATGGCATTGGGGGTGGTGACGGCGACCGCGTCGAAGCCGGCGCGCCGCGCCTCCGCGTCGATCAGCGCGCGCAGTTTCGACGCGTCAGAAGTCGAGATCCGCATAGTGCGATACCGGTGACAGGCCGCGCACGCGGTCGGTCAGGAGCGGCCGGAAGGAGGGCCGCGACTTCACCCGCGTGTACCATTCGCGCGCGGCGGGGTGTTCGCGCCAGTCAATCTCGCCGAGATAGTCGAGCACCGACAGCGTCGCGGCGGCCGCCAGATCGGCATAGGTGACCCTGCCGCCGGCCAGCCAATGACGGGTGCCCGCCAGCCAGTTGGTGTATTTCATGTGCTGGCGGATGTTGGCGCGCGCGGCGCGGATGGCGCCTGAATCGGGCGAGCCGCCGCCCGCCGTTTCCGGCATCACCGGCTTCAGCACGCGTTCGCGCACCAGATGGCGCGTCACTTCGCTTTCGGCCTTGTTGAGATACCAGTCGATCAGCCGGCGGATTTCGGCGCGCTGCATCGGGTCCTCGGCGAACAGCCGCTTGTCGCGCTTGAGCACGCCGCGCGTCTCGTCGAGATATTCGGAAATCACTGTCGCGCCGATGATCGGCACGTCACCTTCGGCCAGCAGGATCGGCAGTGTGCCGGCCGGGTTCAGCGCCAAGAACTCCTTGCGCCGCGTCCACGGCTTTTCCTCGATCAGCGCCAGCTCCTCGCCATACTCGCCAAAGGCGAGGCGGACGAAGCGGCAGGTAGCGAACATGGGATGGTGGAAAAGCGTCAGCATGGTTCCGCGATGATAAAGCGCACTGGTGTCGTTCAGAATCCGGAATTCGCGCGTCGCGCTCGTTCCAGGTATGGCGAATTCCGGATTGCCACACTGGCGAATCGCAGGGCGCACCGGTAAGTCTTGGCCGCCCGGCTAGCGGGCCGTCAGGGGTGTTGCGACCTATAGGGGGACTTCGGCGCCATGACAAGCAAGCCATTCTGTTAGCCGTCACGCCAATGCCGAGGTAGAAATGGAAAGCCAGACCATCGTCGAAGCCCTGCTGCTTGGCCTGCTGGAGGGGTTGACCGAATTCATCCCGGTGTCCTCGACCGGCCACATCCTGCTCGCCGGCCATTTCCTCGGCTTCCAGTCGACCGGCAAGGCCTTCGAGATCCTGATCCAGCTCGGCGCCATCCTGGCCATCCTCAGCGTCTATTTCCGGCGCCTGTGGCAGATGCTGCTCGACCTGCCGCATGACCGGCTGACGCGGCATTTCGTCATCGGCATCCTCATCGCCTTCCTGCCGGCGGCGATCATCGGCGCGCTGGCGCATGACTTCATCAAGACGGTGCTGTTCGAATCACCCCGGTTGATCTGCATCATGCTGATCATCGGCGGCGTCGTGCTGCTGGTCGTCGACCGCATGAACCTCAAGCCGGTCTATCGCGACGTCGAGCGGTTCCCGACCAGACTCTACCTGCAGATCGGGCTGTTCCAGTGCCTGTCGCTGATCCCCGGCACGTCGCGCTCGGGCTCGACCATCGTCGGCGCGCTGCTTCTGGGTGTAGACAAGCGGGCGGCGGCGGAATTTTCCTTCTTCCTCGCCATCCCGACCATGGTCGGCGCCTTCGCCTTCGACCTGTTCAAGAACCGCAACGTGCTGACCTCGGCCGATCTGCCGATCATCGCCATCGGCTTCGTCGCCGCTTTCGTCACGGCCTTGGTCGTGGTGCGCTACCTGCTCGACTACGTCTCGCGCAACGGCTACTCGCTGTTCGGCTGGTGGCGCCTGGTGGTGGGGATCGTCGGGCTGGTGGCGTTGATGATCTGGGGCTGAACGTGCGTTGTTGCAGGCCCCTCACCGGGATTGCCAACCGAATTGAGAGGGGCAATTCGGGGCAACCCGAGCTCTCCCCTAGCGGCCGGATGAGGGGGCTGCCTCGCACGGATTTCTGTCAACTCCTTCCGTAAAACGCATTCGGGACATGCACCGGCCAGCGCCAGGGCAGCACGGCGACCATGTCGAAGCGCATCGACAGCCTGCCATAGTCGGGCTGGCGGGACAGCCAGATATCGGCAGCACCCTCGATGCGGCGCTCCGATTCGTGACCGATCGCCTCCATGGCCTCTATCAGCGTGCGGCGCGCCTTGACCTCGACGAACAGGACGAGGTCGCCGCGCCGCGCAATCAGGTCGATCTCGCCGAAGCGGGTGCGGTGGCGGCGCGCGAGAATCCGGTAGCCCTTCAACATCAGCGCGGCCGCCGCCAGCCATTCGCCGCGATGGCCGCGCCGGTAGGCCTTTTGGCGGCTGGCGCTCGGGCGCTCAGCCACCGCTGGTTTCTCGTTGCTCGGCCATGACTTTTGGACAAACGGAACCGTTTGTCCGAGAAAACCGGTTTCCGCTTTTCGCGATCATGGTCTGTCCTTGAGCTCGAGCAGCCGCCGATATAGCGCCTGCTTCTGGCCGCCGGTCATTTTCGCCGCTTCCGCCGCCGCCTTGGAGGCGGGCATTTCAGCGGCGAGCGACAAGAGCAGGCGATCGATGTCTTCAGGTTCGTCGGCCTTGGCCTCGGCGGCGCCGACGCAGACGACGATCTCGCCCTTGGGCGTATCGGCCGCCGCATAATGCTCGGCAAGCGTCCGCAGCGTGCCGGTGCGCATCTCCTCGAACGTCTTGGTCAATTCGCGGCCGATGGCGGCCTTGCGCTCGCCGCCGAGCGCCTCGACCATGGCGCCAAGCGACTCGGCCAGCCGGCGGGGCGATTCGAAGAAGATCAGCGTCGCCGGCACGGCTCTCAGCGCCTCCAGCCGGGCCAGCCGTTGTCCGGATTTAACGGGCAGGAAGCCGGCGAACAGGAAAGCGTCCGACGGCAGGCCCGACGCCGTCAGCGCGGCAAGCGGCGCCGAGGGGCCGGGGATCGGCACGACGCGGATGCCGTGGTCGAGCGCCTCGCCGACCAGCCGGTAGCCGGGATCGGAGACCAGCGGCGTGCCGGCATCCGAGATCAGCGCCACGCTCTGGCCGGCTTCGAGTGCGGCGATCAGCTTCGGCCCGGCCTCGCCCGCATTGTGTTCATGATAGGCCGTGGTGCGGCGGCGGATGCCGTAGCGGTCGAGCAGCACGCGCGACACGCGCGTGTCCTCGCAGGCGACAATGTCGGCGGCGGCCAGCGTCTCCAGCGCGCGCAGCGTGATGTCGGCGAGGTTGCCGATAGGCGTCGCCACCAGATAGAGCGCCGGATCGAGCGGACGGGCCGCGATCTCGGTCTGCCCGACCACATAGCTGCGCTTGCCCGTTTCGCCAGTCACCGATGCCGTCTCCGTTCAGCCTGTTGGCTTGCCAAACCCATTTGGCATGGCTGGCGCCGGCTTGCAAAACTCACACCCATGTAAGGCAGTCGCCATTCCTTCGCCACAGTAGGGAACGAAACCGGTTTTGGCAGATTTAGCCCCTGATTCCCAAGGGAGGACAGGATGGACAGCCTGACGATACAGGACGCTTTCGAGCCCTACTATGCCGGCCGCGGCCGAATTGCCGCACGCCAGGACAAGCGGCTGCCGGCCCGGGACGACAC
Source organism: Mesorhizobium sp. CO1-1-11 (assembly GCF_020164995.1). Lineage (NCBI taxonomy): Bacteria > Pseudomonadati > Pseudomonadota > Alphaproteobacteria > Hyphomicrobiales > Phyllobacteriaceae > Mesorhizobium > Mesorhizobium sp. CO1-1-11. Next base: position 53,710 of record NZ_JAIUHE010000018.1, on the reverse strand, counting down.
CAGCCTGACCAAGCAGGCCGCGATTGCCTTGCCGACGGATGTCAGGCTTTCCGACAACAAACCCGACAGCACGACGGAGCACTGACCGGACGATGCCCAATCGCTTCGATATTTTCATCACCCGTCTCGAAACGAAAACCGCGCGCCACGGCGTGCCGCTATCTCCGATAGGCGACCAGCACCGAGGGCGCCGCGACAAGGACAACGCCAAGCCGGTACGCTCCGGAGAATCCCACGCCGAGAAAGACCGCGGAAAGCATCGCCACAAACACGACGCCTGATCTGGTTCAGATCGGCGAGTTCATCGTCGTGGGCGGAGCAAGGCGCGACGCAGGGCATGCCCGCGAGCAACACGGGCCTCGGTCAGCCGAAAGGCACTCAGCCCCCCAGCGCCCGATCCAGATCGGCGATCAGATCGTCGCCATCCTCGATCCCCGCCGACAGCCGCACCAGCGAATCCGATATGCCGATCTCCGCCCGCTTCTCGGCGGGAATGGAGCCATGCGTCATCAGCGCCGGGTGCTCGATCAGGCTCTCCACCCCGCCAAGACTTTCGGCCAGCGTGAACAGCTGCGTGCGTTCGAGAAAGCGTTTGGTGCCGGCAAGATCGCGATCGAGCACAGCCGTGATCATGCCGCCGAAGGCATGCATCTGCTGGACTGCGATGGCGTGCTGGGGATGGCTGGCGAGGCCGGGATAGATGACGCGGCGCACATCTTTTCGCGCTTCCAGCCACTGCGCGATCTTCAGGCCGTTGGCGGAATGGCGCTCCATCCTGAGCGCCAGGGTCTTCAAACCGCGCAGCGCCAGGAAACTGTCGAACGGGCCTGATATGGCGCCGACGGCGTTCTGCAGGAATTTCAGCCGGTCGGCCAAATCCTTGTTGTCGCCGACCACGGCGACGCCGCCGACCATATCGGAATGGCCGTTCAGATATTTCGTCGTCGAATGGACCACGATGTCGATGCCGAGCTCCAGCGGCCGCTGGATGTAGGGGCTGCAGAAGGTGTTGTCGGCGACGGACAAGATTCCCTTGCGCTTCGCCAACGCCGCGACGCCTTCGAGATCGACGATGCGCAGCAATGGATTGGTCGGCGTCTCGACCCAAAGCATTTTTGTTTCCGGCCGGATCGCGGCTTCAACCGCGGCCAGATTGGTGAAATCGACGAAAGAAATTTGCAGATTGGCCGAGCGCTTGCGCACCCGCTCCATCAGCCGGAACGAGCCGCCATAAATGTCGTCGGTGGCGACGATATGCGCGCCGGAATCGAGCAATTCGAGCACCGTGGCGATCGACGCCAGGCCGGAAGCGAATGCGAAAGCCGCCGAGCCGCTTTCGAGATCGGCCACGGCGCGCTCGAAGGCGAATCGCGTCGGGTTCTGGCTGCGGGCATATTCGAAACCCTTGTGCACGCCGGGCGACTGCTGGCCATAGGTCGAGGTGGCGTAGATCGGCACCATCACCGCACCGGTGAGCGGGTCGTGGCTCTGGCCGCCATGGATGGTGCGCGTCGAAAACGCCAGGCGGTTCTTTCCGGATGTTGTCATCGTGCGCGCCTCAGATGGTTGATCAGGTCGATGCGGGTAATCAGGCCGACGAACTCGTCGCCGTCGAAGATGATGGCAACCTCGTTGCGGTCGAACACCGGCAGCAGCGCGTCCAGCGTCTGGCTGGCCTGCAGCGTGTGCAGGTTCGAGGTCATGGCTGTGCGCACCGGGCCGTTGAAGCGCTCCCAGCGCCCGTCATAGGGGCCGTCGACATGGGCAAGGATGTCGCTCTCGTCGACGATGCCGACGAGCTTACCATTGTCGAGCACCGGCAGTTGCGAGACATCGGAGCGGCGCATGCGTCCATAGGCGTTGAGCAGGCTCTCGTCCGGCCCGACATAGACAGTGTCGCCGGTACGGTGAGTGCGCATCACGAGATCGCGCAGGTCGCCATGCTGTTCGTGTTCGGCCAGTCCCTGTTCCGCCAGCCAAAAATCGTCGAACACTTTTGACAGGTACTTGTTGCCGCTGTCGCAGACGAAGGTGACCACGCGCTTGGGCACCGTCTGCTCGCGGCAATAGCGCAGCGCCGCCCACAACAACGTGCCCGAAGACGAGCCGGCCAGTATGCCTTCCCGGGACAACAGATCCCGCACCGCCAGCATGCTCTGCTTGTCCGTGATGGAATAGGCCTTCTTGACCAAAGACAGATCGGCATTGGGCGGCACGAAATCCTCGCCGATACCTTCCACGGTCCAGCTTCCCGCCTCTTCCATCTTGCCGGTCTTGATCAGCGGCGCCAGCACCGAGCCGACCGGATCGGCCAACACCATCTCCGTCTTCGGCGACACCTCGGCGAAGTAGCGGCCAAGTCCGGTCAGCGTGCCGCCCGAGCCGACGCCGACCACCACCGCGTCGACATCCCCGTCAAGCTGCGAGAAAATCTCCGGGCCGGTGGTCGTCTGATGCGCCAGCGGGTTGGCCGGATTGGCGAACTGGTTGGCGTAGAAGGCGCCGGGCAGTTCGGCGGCGATTTTTTCCGCCATGTCCTGGTAATATTCGGCATGGCCCTTGCCGACATCGGAACGCGTCATGCGCACTTCCGCGCCGAGCGCGCGCAGATGCTGGATTTTCTCGCGCGACATCTTGTCGGGCACGACCAGGATGATGCGGTAACCCTTGGGAATGCCGACCTGGGCGAGGCCAAGGCCGGTATTGCCGGCTGTCGCCTCGACGATGGTGCCGCCGGGCTTCAGCTTGCCCTGTTTTTCGGCCGCCGCGATCATCGACAGCGCGATACGGTCCTTGATCGAGCCGCCAGGGTTCTGGCTCTCGAGCTTGATGAACAGCCGGCATTTTCCGGTGTCGAACTTGGTCAGCTCGACGATGGGCGTCTGCCCGATCAGATCGAGCAACGACGCATAGGGCGGCCGGAGGCGCGAGAGCGCCCTATCCGAGGAGCCACTGTCGGCCGTGGTTTTTCTATGCTCACTCATGTCGGAGCCTCCATGGGTCAACCCTACCGTCTTTTCCAGCCGATCGCAGTTGGAAAGAAGATAGATCGTGCCAATCCGGTGGCCAGACGGGGAATGAAATTCCATGGGGCCGTCATCCAGGCGAGGCGGTGCCGACCGAAACGCCAGCGAGACAGCGCCAAGCCGTGGGACTGGACGGCGGCATGATCCGGTCCAGCGAAGGCGTCGCAACCTGATCACCGGCCAGCAGAATTTTCCGGCGCCGAGACCGCGCGCGCCGTGTGTGAGGCATTTGGGCTGAACGCCATCCCTCCGGCTGGTAGCTGGAGGGACTTAAGTCTTAGTTGAGCAATAGCTAATATATATGTAGCTTGGTCGTGCGGGGGACGATCCCAATCGAAGCCTAACCCGCGATGGCCGGTGCGACCTGCTTCCAACCCAAGCATCCCCGCACCGGCCATTCTTTTGGTCCGAGGGCATAGGAAAGCACTGGCTCGAAACCGGGCTGGGGAGGCATTGGGTCACTCGACGGAAGGAAGATCGCGCCTTTTGGCAGGCCGATTCGCATCCCCATTACCGCGGTCCATATCAAGCCACGTATATCTCGATTGACTAAAGTAATGGAACGTCCAATGGACAAGCACGGAACGTTCGAAGACCCCTCGGACCAAGGCCTGCTAGCGCGCAAGACTTTAGTCCTGCCGTTTTATAGTTAAGAACGGAAGTTGTTCAGACCGACATAGGGCCGCTCAGGACGAATACCAGACTACGCCCAGCCGAATATGGTGCGATCACGGAAGACGCTCGCGGCTTAAGGCGGGCACCACTTGCCAAAGACAATCGCCGCCTGGGATTGTCTACCCCAGCAACCGCTTGCTCAGCCTGGCGCACTGGACTCGGATATCGGGAATGGCGTCGATCTCGAAGAAGGTGCCTCGCGTCAGCGGGCCGACGGCGAGAATTTTTCGCGAAACGGTGCCATCGGCGGCGATGATCTCGCAATTGGCCGAGACGTCGAGGCCGATGCGCAGCGGGTCCGGCCGCGCCAGGCCGCGGTCGACCAGCGAGCGCACCACGCTGTTCGACGAGGTCGAGATGTCGCGCACGATACCGGAGCAATCATAGATGCGGGCGACGCCGAATGTTTCGAGGCGCTGGGTGTGGCGCGACTGGACCTCCACCGCGAAACCGTCGCCCGGCGTGACGGCGACGACGCGCCCGGCGAGCGGCCGGATGCGGCCCGATTGCACGGCCTCCGTCACCCTGGCGTAGACCTCGGGTGCCATGCGGTGACGATGGATGTCCCACCAGGCCTTGGTGTGCTCGACGAAGCGGCGCTTGGCCGAGGCCGGCCAGTTCTGCCAGATCTTCTGGTTGAAGGGGCGCAGGCCGTCCACCACGTCGCGCCAGTCGACGCCGGCCTTCTGGTTCTGACGGATGAGGTCGCGGAACCAGCCGACGAAATAGGAGAGCTGGGTGCCGAGCGGGATGTCGGCGACGTCGAGCTTGATCGGATTGCCCTTGCGATGCGGCGAGGGCAGCAGGCCGCGCCGCGACACCGCGATGATGTCGCCGCGATGGCCGCGCTGCTCCAGGGAAAGGAATGCATCGACCATGCTCAAGCCCGTGCCCAGCACCAGGATGCGGCTGTCTGGATCGAGCGCGGTGTCGGCTTCCGAGCCCATCCGGATCGCGTGGCCCTGCGCGGGCTGTTCGTCATGGCCGGTGGCGAGCACGGCAAGATGGGCGACCACGCTGGTGCCGTTGGCGAGCGCCACCTCGACCCCGGACGCCGTCGGCGTGATCGACAGGCTCTCCTCGCGGATCAGGCGCAGCCGGCCGGTCTCGCGCTCGCGCGTTTCCAGGTCGTCGAGCAATTCCTTGAGATAACGCGCATAGAGGCTGCGCGGCGCATAGACCGGAGCCTGTTCCGGTGTCGCAAGCCCCCGCTCCAGCAGCCAGCGCCAGAAATTGCCGGGATCGTCGGCATAGGCGCTCATGCCTGCGGCGCTGACATTCAGCACATGCGCCGACAGCAGCGTCGAATAGGCAATGCCCTGGCCAAAATGCGGGCGTTTTTCGATCAATGTGACGCGCAGGTCCGGATTGGGCGATTTGAGCAGATGCGCGGCCAGCACGACGCCGCTGGCGCCGCCGCCGACGATGATGATGGAACGGGTCGGGTTCGTTCGCCCGGTCATGCGCAAGCGAGCCCCATGCGAAGTGCCGGCTTCAGGCCTGGACCTTCACCGCGACCGACAGGTCGTTCCGCACTACCGGCAGGTCGTCCCTCGCGACCGGGAGGTCGTCGGCAATGTCGCGCATCTCGGCGAGGCTGCGCTGGTCGAGCACCTCGGCGATCGCCTGCCGGACTTCCAGCATCAGATGTCGGACTTGGCATGTCGCCTCGTTGCAGTCTTCACAGCGCTGATACTGTGTGCGGCTGGCGCAGGGGATCGGAGCCAGCGGACCGTCGAGGACGCGCACGACGTGGCCGACCTTGATCTCGTCGGCGGGCCGGGCCAGGCGATAGCCGCCCTCCTTGCCCTTCCGGCTCTGGACGAAGCCGGCATTGCGCAGCTCGCCCAGTATAGCGTCGAGGAATTTCTTCGGAATGTTGTTGCCGGTCGCGATATCGCCGACGAAGGCGAGCCGTCCGGCCGGCATGTGCGCGAGATGGACGAGCGCCTTGAGGCCGTACTTGCCTTTTTTGGTGAGCATGAACCGAACGTTTCTCTGTCGTGCGATGGCCTTAGACCATCCGTTGCGAAACGCCTCGCGTGCCTCCCCGCCGCGCCGAAGCCTCCACGACACATAAATTCCAGTGACATGATATACAAGCCAATTGCGATTGATCTTGTTGGATTTTCAACTCGTTGCGGCGATTTTAGGCCCGCCTTGTGACACCGATGACACGGAAACATCGCTTGCTTGCATGAAGGCCTGCAGCCGGAAGCCGGTGACGCCAGCGGTCGCCCGCGATGTGGTGAGTACGGCCCGTCATTCAGCGCCTCCAACCTTATTTGATAAGATTACTATACTTAAGTGGCGGCACGCGGAACTCCATTCTAAATTCTCTGCCATTTGAAGCATTGACTTGCTGGAGGTAGGGAAAATCTGGAATTCTGGTTTGAACCTCTCTGTATCTGCAACGGTCGAGGCGAGCCCTCGGGCAAAGTTGATGGGCTCGCCGCTCTTGGACGACGGCAACCGTCACTTCCGCCGTGGCGGCCCGCCGCCAGTGGCTTTTTTCCAACAAGCTCTCCTCCCTTGGAAGGATTTAACTCTACAAGAACCATGGAATTAGCGAACTATGGACATGCAATCCGGTTTTCCCTTTTCATGGAGCCCTTTGATGCCCACCATTTCGCGACGCATTCTCCTTCTGTCATCGGCCGCCCTCGCCGGCGCCGCCTTCCTCAGCCCGGCGCTCGCCGAAGACCTGAGGATCACCATCGGCTACCAGACGGTGGTCGAACCCTCGAAAGTGCCGCAGGCCGATGGCGCCTATGAAAAGGCGACCAAGGCCAGCATCGACTGGCGCAAATTCGATTCCGGCGCCGATGTCATCGCCGCGGTCGCCTCTGGCTCGGTCGATATCGGCTATGTCGGCTCGAGCCCGCTGGCGGCCGCCGCCAGCCGCGAACTGCCGATCCAGACCATTTTCGTCGTCGGCCTGATCGGGCAATCCGAGGCGCTGGTCGCCCGCAACGGCGCCGGCATCGAGAAGGTCGCAGACCTCGCCGGCAAGAAGGTCGCCGTGCCGTTCGTGTCGACGACGCATTACAGCCTGCTTGCCGCGCTCAAGCACGAGAATGTCGATCCGAAATCGGTCCAGATCCTCAACCTGCGGCCGCCGGAAATCGCCGCCGCCTTCGCGCGCGGCGACATCGACGCCGCCTATGTCTGGGACCCAGCGCTGGGCCAGATCAAGACATCCGGCAAGGTGGTGCTGGATTCCTCGCAGGTCGCCGCCTGGGGCGCGCCAACCTTCGACGCCTGGATCGTGCGCACCGACTTCGCCGAGAAGAACCCGGAAGCCGTGCGCGACTTCGTCAAGGTGACGGGCACCGCCTATGCGGACTATCTCGCCAAGCCCGACGCCTGGTCGGTGTCGTCGTCGCAGGCCGTCGCGATCGCCAAGCTCACCGGCGCCAAGCTGGAAGAGGTGCCGGAGCTGCTCAAGGGTTATGTCTTCCCCACCCTGGAAGAGCAGGCATCCGGGAAGTTCCTCGGCGGCGGTACGGTCAGTGCGATCGCGGCGGCATCCGCCTTCCTCAAGGAGCAAGGCAAGGTCGACGCGGTGCTGCCGGACTATTCGAAATACGTCACTTCGAAATACGTCACCGAGGCGCTGGCCTCGAACTGACGCCTCGCACACGCGGCTCTCCTTCCCACGCCGCGTATTGCCTGTCTCGAAGCCGCAGACGAGGCGCGGTTTTGGGGCCGGCGGATATTCTTCCAATCGGCGAGGGCCCATGCCGCATCTCGTGCTCGACAAGATCTCCATCCAGTATGACGGCCAGCCGGCACCCGCCGTCGAGCACGTGTCGATCGGCGTTGCCAAGAACGATTTCGTCGTCCTTGTCGGCCGCTCCGGCTGCGGCAAGACCTCGCTGCTCAACGTCGCCGCCGGCCTGGTCATACCGGCGCGCGGCAGTGCCACGGTCAATGGCAAGCCGATCACCGGGCCCGGTTCGGACCGGGCCGTGGTGTTCCAGAACGATGCGCTGTTTCCGTGGCTCACGGCGCGCGAGAACGTCGCCTTCGCGCTCAGGCTGCGCGGTGTGAGGCCAGCCGAACGGGCGCGCCGCGCCGATGAACTGCTGGCGCTGGTCAAGCTCGCTGAAGCCGGCGACAAACGCATCTGGGAGCTGTCCGGCGGCATGCGCCAGCGTGTCGGACTTGCCCGGGCGCTCGCCGCCGAACCCGAATTCCTGCTGCTCGACGAGCCGCTCGGCGCGCTCGACGCGCTGACGCGCGAGCGCATGCAGACGACGCTGCTCGACCTTTGGACGGCAAGCCATGCCGGCGTGCTGATGGTGACGCACGGCATCGAGGAGGCGCTGGTGCTCGCCACCCGCATCGTCGTGCTGGCGCCCGGCCCGGGCCGCGTGGTGCGAACCTTCGAGCCGAGCTTCTCCAGGCGTTACGCGGCAGGCGAGCCCATTCGCGCCATCAAGGCCGATCCGGCCTTCGCGGCGGCGCGCGGCGAACTGACCGACGCGATCTTCGAGGGAGAGGCGGCATGACCATTTCCTCCTACACCGAACGGCCCGGTTCAAGGACAGACGAAATCGACGGCCTGTCGGTGCCCTGGTCGAGGCCACGGGCGAAACGGACGGGCGTTTCGGCGCGCATGGTCAGCGCCGCCACCATCCTGGCGGTGCTGGCGCTCTGGACACTGTCGGCCCGCCTGCAACTGGTGTCGCCGGTGTTCCTGCCCTCGCCGCTAGCCGTGTGGAACAAGTTCATCGTGGTTATCAGCGACGGCTTCGTCGACGCGACGCTGCCGCAGCATGTCGTCGCCAGTCTGGGCCGCGTCTTTGCCGCGCTGGTCGCCGCCATCCTGGTCGGCGTGCCGGTGGGGCTCGCCATAGGCATCAGCACGGTGGGGCGCGGCATCTTCGATCCGCTGCTCGAATTCCTGCGGCCGATCCCGCCGCTGGCCTACCTGCCGCTGGTCATCATCTGGTTCGGCATCGGCGAGCCGTCGAAGATCCTGGTGATCGCCATCGCCATGCTGGCGCCGGTCGCGCTGTCGACCGCCTCGGGCGTCCGCGGCGTCTCGCGGGAGCGCGTCAACGCCGCGCGTTCGCTTGGTGCGACTCGACGCCAAGTGGTCCGCCACGTGATCCTGCCCAGCGCCCTGCCCTCGATCCTGACCGGCCTGCGCATCGCGCTCGGCGCCGGCTGGTCGACACTGGTCGCGGCCGAGCTGGTGGCGGCAACGCGCGGGCTTGGCTTCATGATCCAGTCGGCGGCCCAGTTCCTCGTCACCGACGTGGTGATCATGGGCATATTGGTGATCGCCGCCATCGCCTTCGTGCTCGAATTCACCATCCGCCGCATCGAGCGCGTGCTGGTCCCATGGGCGGGGCGGGAATGATCGGAAAAGGAGAATGACGATGACCCATTCCACCGCCGTGTTGTTTGCCCATGTCAGCGCCTGGCTGCTCGGCCTTGCTTCCGACGAGAAAGCGGCAAGTGACGACAGCCCGCGCTCGCCGGCGCCGGTCCATCTCCGCGCCGGGCGCGATCGCCTGCCACCGCGCGACGAGAGTTTTTACTGGGCCTGGCAGTACTGGTCCCAGTGAACGCAGTCGCCACGGGCGGCGCGCTCGGCAGCGGGCGCGCTTGCTCGAAAATCAACCATGCCCACGGTTCGCCCATACCAGGCCGGCCAGGCCGACCAGCATGGCGGCGAGGCCGATATAGAGCCATTGCGATTGGCCGGTCATGAAACTGCCGCCGACCACGCCGATCCGTTGCAGCGACCACAACGCACCGATCGCCAGCACAATCAACGCCAGCAGATTTTTGGTCAGTCTCATTGTCGGATCTCGCTTTCCCAGTCGATCGAGAGCGGCGCCACAGCCGCGATGAAAGAGCCAAAGGAAGTGGCTCGATCCCAGCGGTTTCTACTTGGAGATTAATCCCGGATCTTGTCAAACGGATCTCGGATATCGGCACGAACATCATCGATAACTGATGAAATCTGGTCCGAAAATCCCTGACAAACTGTTACCCCCTGACTCCAAACGTGTGATCTTGCCATGGAACCGCCAGATCACTGCCGCATTTCCTGCCTTATTTCCCACCTAACGGCTTGGGTCTGTCAAAAACGGAGCCATCCCCCAAATATGAAGACCACGAAACAGACCGCGCTTGTCGCGGTAACGATCGCTGCTGGCCTGATGGTCGGCGCCTCCGCCACTTCGGCAACCGCCGCCGCCGGCCAGTGTGGCCGCGCTTCCTGGTACGCGCTGCACTCGAGGACCGCATCGGGCGAGCGTATGAACCCCTCGGCGATGACCGCCGCCCACCGCACGCTGCCTTTCGGCACCAAATTGCGGGTCACCAACAAGAACAACGGCCGCAGCGTCGTCGTGCGGATCAACGATCGCGGTCCCTTCATCAAGGGCCGGGTGCTCGACCTGTCGAAAGGCGCCGCCGGCCAGCTCGGCTTCATCGGCTCCGGACAGACCTCCGTCTGCATGGCGCGCGTCTGATTTGACCCTCTCCTGACCATGAGCCTTCCCGACCGCGGATCAGCGCAGCAACCGGGAACTTTCGGGATCATGGTCAGGCGGGCGCGAGAGCCTGACACATATCCTACACATTTCGGCACTGCACATTGAGCCGGCTGGGCCGGCCGTGCCCGGTTTTCAAGGCCTTCGGCGAAAGAAGCATTGGTCACGCCACGTGACGTATTGCATCGCAGCAATTAGTTGTTAACTTCCCCGCGAGACATCTAGGGCTCGGCGCTGATCGTCGTCCCTTCGGTCGCGGGGTAACGTATGTTCTACCAGCTCTACGAAATGAACCACGCGGCCTTGCAGCCGGCGCGGCTCTATGCCGACGCGGTCCGGTTGTTCTACTCTAACCCGCTCAACCCGGTTTCGCATACGCCCTGGGGCCGTTCCATCGCGGCCGGCGCCGAACTGTTCGAGCGCACCACGCGCCGCTACGGCAAGCCGCGATTCGGCCTCGCGAAGACGGTGGTCGACTGGAAGAGCGTCGCGGTCACCGAGAAGACCGTCTGGTCGAAGCCGTTCTGCAATCTCGTCCGGTTCGAGCGCGCCGTTCCCGCCGGGCGCAAGGCCGACCCGAAGCTTTTGATCGTGGCTCCGATGTCGGGCCATTATGCCACGCTGCTGCGCGGCACGGTCGAGGCGATGCTGCCCTATGCCGATGTCCATATCACCGACTGGGTCGACGCCCGCATGGTGCCGCTGGCCGATGGCAGCTTCGATCTCGACGACTATATCGACTACGTCATCGACATGCTGCACACGCTGGGTCCGGACACGCATGTGATGGCCGTGTGCCAGCCTTCCGTGCCGGTGCTTGCGGCGGTGGCGCTGATGGAGGCGAAGGGCGATCCCTTCGTGCCTTCGACGATGACCCTGATGGGCGGGCCGATCGACACCCGCCGCAACCCGACCGCCGTCAATCTGCTGGCCAAGGAAAAGGGCATCGACTGGTTCCGCGACAACGTCGTCATGCGCGCGCCCTGGCCAGTGCCGGGCTTCGGCCGCGAGGTCTATCCCGGTTTCCTGCAGCTTTCGGGCTTCATGAGCATGAACCTCGACCGCCACATCATCGCCCACAAGGAATTCTTCATGAACCTTGTGAAGCACGATGGCGACAATGCCGAAAAACACCGCGACTTCTATGACGAATATCTGGCGGTGATGGACCTGACGGCGGAGTTCTATCTGCAGACGGTCGACACGGTCTTCGTGCGCCATGCGCTGCCCAAGGGCGAGATGACGCATCGCGGCACCAGGATCGATCCGTCCGTGATACGCAATGTTGCCCTGTTCACGGTCGAGGGCGAGAATGACGACATTTCGGGTCTTGGCCAGACCAGGGCGGCGCAGGATTTGTGCGTCAACATCCCCGCCGACAAGAAGGCCCACTACATGCAGCCGGCAGTCGGCCATTACGGCGTCTTCAACGGCTCGCGCTTCCGCTCCGAGATCGTGCCGCGCATCGTCGACTTCATCACCAGCTATGGCCGCCAGAACCGCGTCGCGGTGAAGCCGAAGCTGGTTCGCACCGCCAAGCGGTAGGCGGTTTTGAACGGAACCGTCCGCGGGTCCGATTCCGTTGCACAAGTGCCGCTCTGCCTCCTCGCGGGTAACCATGCTGCAAATCAGGCCGATGTCGTAATTGACACGGAGTGTAAATCGCCCTTAACGTTTCGTTAACAACAGGGCGAGCGGGGACAATGAATTCCTCAACCATGCAAAGGCTGCGCGTATGCGCGGCAGCAGGGCTGGCGTTAACGGGGGGCTGGATGGCACCGGCCTGGGCTTCGGGCGCCATGGCGACCGGGGGCCTCACCTCGCAGCCGATCGGCCACTACGATTTCTGCAAGCAGCGTCCGGGCGAATGTTCGATCCGCCCGGCCAATCTCGCGCCGGCGGTGCTGACCGACGGGTTGATGCGCAAGCTGGTCAACGTCACCGCCAGGGTCAATGCCGCCGTCAAGCCGATGAGCGACATGGACATCTACGGCAAGGACGAGGTCTGGGCCTATCCGGACAAGGGCGTCGGCGATTGCGAGGACTATGTGCTGGAGAAGCGGCGCCAGCTGTCCCGCATGGGCATATCGCTCGCCGATCTCCTGATAACCGTGGTCCGCAAGCCCGACGGTGAAGGCCACGCCGTGCTGACGGTGCGCACCGACGGCGGCGACTATGTGCTGGACAATCTGACCGACAAGGTCAAGTTCTGGGACCAGACCGGCTACCGCTTCCTCAAGCGCCAGGCGATCGACAACACCGGCCGCTGGGTCTCGATCCGCGGCGGCCAGCAGGTTCTGGTCGGCTCGGTGCAGTAGGGCCATAGCGGGGCACCTGCCTGAGGCGGCGCCACCCCAGCGCTTCGTGGAGGTTCCGCCAATCTCTGGGGCCTCTGCCATTGCCGCACTGCCTTGACCCACGGCTCCCTTTGGGGACCCTCCAGAAAATTTCCGCATCCCTCCGTGAACCATTTCCGTTCGCCCGGCGACACACAGCCGTGAACCGAACCAACCCAAATCATGGAGACTTCAAATGACTGCTTTTCTGCGCAACACGCTTCTCGCCGCCGCCGCCGTTTCGGCGCTCACCGGATCAGCTCTGGCCGGGCAGACCATTCCAAGCTGCGCCAACACCAACCTCGACGATTCGTGGGCCGGCCGCTGTTGCGGCGAGGCCGGCGCGTCGGACTGCCTGGGCGGTGGAAATGGCGGCCAGGGCCATGGCGACCATGGTCGTGGCGGCAATGGCGGCAGCACGGCCGGCAAGAATTGATCGCACCACGGCTGCCCGCCGGCTGCTCGCCGGCGGGCACTGTCTTCTACGATCGCCGGCCCAATGCCGCGCGGATCGAAGCAGTGATGCGCAGAAGCTCGGCCTCGTCGAGTTTCTCGATGGTCTCGGCCAGAAGATTGGCAAGTTCGGTGGCGGCGGGGGACAGGCCTGACGTATCGAGTTTCACCCGCGGATGCGAGGTTTCGGCCAGCCGCGCCAGTTCCTCGGCATCGTCCCAGATGATGTTGAAATAACCGATGATCTTCTGGATCAGCGTCCAGGTCGGCGCGCCGCGCCGGCCATGCTCGAGCGCTGAGAGATAGGCGGCGCTGACGCCGATCGCCGCCGCCATGTCCTTCTGGCTGACGCCGCGCTCGGCCCGCAGCGCCCGCAGCCGCTCGCCGAACGGCGTCATGAGCGCGCCCGCCGCAGCCTGACATAAAGCGCGCCCGAGCCGCCATGGTTGCGGGCGGCATGGTCGTGGCTGGAGACCAGTGGCCGGAACGCGGGTGTCGACAGCCAGGCCGGGACGGCGCGCCGCAAGATGCCATCGCCGCCCGAGGAAGACCCCTTGCCGGTGATGACCAGCACATAGCGGACGCCGCCGGCATGCGCCCGGTGCAGGAACGAGAACAGCAGCGAATAGGCCTCGTCCTGCGTCATGCCGTGCAGGTCGACGCGGCCCTCGATCGGCAGCCGGCCTTTTTGCAGCTTGTCCAGCGTCGGCTCGTCGAGCCGGTGCGTGACATGCTGGATTTTCGGTTTTGCAACAGCCGTCGCGTTGGCGGCGGGCTGGACCGGCTGCGCCGGCGCCGGCCTGGCATCGACGGCCATGTCCGGAATGTCGACCGCGGCGTGGCCCTTGAGCGGCTTGGCGGTGCGCGCCACCAGGTTCCACAGCACCCGGTCGTCGTCGCTGAGTTTATCGCCGCGCTTGCTCATCTCGCGCCCCCGGCCAGCGCTCGCGGCACCAGCGCATAAAAATCGGCGGCGTCGCGCACCACGCCGGCGATCTCGCCGGCGGCATCGCCCGAGCCGGCGAACAGGTCGCCCCGCGCCGGCCCTGTTATGGCCGAGCCGGTGTCCTGTGCGATCATCAGCCGCCGGAACGGGTTTTTGTCGAAGGCGGTGAGCGTCGGCGCGTCGATGTAAAAAGGCGTGCCGAATGTGTGCAGCAGCCGGTCGACGGCCATCGAGCGGCCTGGCGTCAGCGGCACCTTGGCGGCCGCGATCGGACCGAGCGCGGCATCATCCACTGCAGCCTCGCGGAAGAAGATGTAGGAGCGGTTTTGCCACAGGATCTCGTCGACCCGCCCAGGATGCGCCTTGAACCAGGCGCGGATCGACTGCATCGTCACTTCGGCCAGCGGGATTTCGCCGAGCCCGCTCAGGATTTTGCCGGGACCAGTAAAGCGCTGGCCTGACTTGGCGGCGTAGGTGACGCGGCAAAGCCGCCCGTCGGTCATGACAAGCCGGGCCGCGCCTTGGACATGGATGAAGAAGGCATCGACCTTGTCGGCCAGCCAGGCAATCTCCAGCCCCTGGCCGGCGAGCGCTCCGCGCTCGATCGCGCCACGGTCGGGATATTCGGCCAGCCCGTCGGCGGTCCGGCGCGCGAAGGCGAGGTAAGGATCCATCCCGGCGGGCCGGTTGGTGTCGTCGACATCGACGAGATCGGCCGGACGCGACAGCAGCGGCACGGCAAAATGCTCCGTCCGCACCGGCGAGGCCTCGACTTGCGGTTCGTAGAAACCGGTGACGAGGCCGGCGCCGGTTTCGGGCCGGACCAGCATGGGGACAAAATGGCGCTCGAAGAAGGCGCGCGCTTCGGACGAACTGGCGGCGGGGGCTTCGCGTGCTTGCGCATAGGCCTCGGCGAAGGCGCCGAAGTCGACGCCCAGCGCGCCGCTGCGATAGGGTTTTACCGGCACATGGAAGGCGGACCGGGCAAAGGCGGCGAAAGCCGGCAGATGGTCGTCGTCGCCCCAGCCGGGCAGGTCGCCGAAGGACCTTTCAACAAGGAGAGGCGACAGCGACACCGGAGCCTGCCTTTGCCGGACTCAGTCTTCTTCTTCGGTGGCGACGAGCTTCCAGTTCGGATCGCGCGAGCGTGTGTCGCGGGCGAAGGTCCAGACATCCTTGACCTCGGCCACCGTCTCGGGATCGCCGTCGATGACCGTACCGGCCTGGTCGCGCGTCGCCGAGATCAGCTCGCTGATGATGCGCAGCGTCACATGCGCCTCGCCGCCCTTCATCTCGGCCGAGACGATGTCGGCCTTGTCGATGCCGACGAAGGAGGACTGGATCTTCTCCGACTTGGCCTCGCGCTCGCCGATCGCGGCGACGAAGCCGTCATAGACCTCGCGCGACAGAAGGTTCTTCAGCGTTTTGCGGTCGCCGTCGGCATAGGCCATGACGATCATTTCGTAAGCCATCTTGGCGCCGTCGATGAACCCCTTGGGATCGAAGGACGGGTCATTGTCCTTGATCGCGCGCAGGCCCTTGTTGAGATCGGTGTCGGGCTTGGCGAAGGCGTCGATGGCCGTGTAGGCGTCGGCCGGCGCCGGCTCGCCGGGCGCCCGCTTGCGCGGCAGCGAAACGACATTCTCGGGCTTCTGCGTGGCGTCCTTGTCGGTGCGCGCCGCCGTGTAGGGGTCGAAGGGCGGCCGCTCGCTACCGGTCCGGCGGCCCAGCACGTTGCGCAGCTGGAAGAAGATCACCACCGCCGCGATCAGGAAGAAAATCGTGCCGAAGTCGAAGAAGCCCATATTTTCCGCCAATCAATCCCTGCCTCTAAGCCGGACCGTCCAGCCCAGCAGGCCGCGGTCGCATAGCGTTCACCATTCAAAGCATATAGAACGCAAGGCGCAATCATTCAAATCAAAGGCAGGCATACCTATCTAACAGCCTCCGTGCCAGCGGCGATTGGCCGCCAGCGGGACAAAACAATCGAATGATCGGTAAAGACTTGCGCATTTCGCTGCTTCCCCTCTTTCTCCTCGCGCTTCCGCTGCTGGAAATCGCCGGTTTCGTCGTCGTCGGCCGTGAGGTCGGCGCGCTGGCGACGGTCGGCCTGGTGCTGGCCTCGAGCTTCGCCGGCGTGCTTTTGCTGCGCCACCAGGGTTTCGGCGTCATGACCCGCATCCGCACCGAGATGGCCGCCGGCCGCGACCCCAGCGGCCAGCTCGCCCATGGCGCCATGATCGTGGTCGCGGCGATCCTGCTGATCATTCCCGGTTTCATCACGGACATTGTCGGCCTGCTCCTGTTCCTGCCGCCGGTGCGCGACCTTGCCTGGAGCAGGCTGAAGGGCCGCATCGTCGTGGCCAGCAATTTCTCCACCGGCGGCTTCCGCCGTCAGCGCGACAAGGTCATCGACCTCGACGACGGCGACTATTCGCGCGAGGACGACCTCAAGCGCGGCCCCGACCACAATTCGCCTTGGCGGCGGCTGAAGGACGATTGAGACTGCATCGATATTCAGGTGATGCCGGTCTGCAAAGGGCGGCTTCCTGCGCTTCCGGTGCTCACGTACTTCAAGTACGCTCCGCTCCGGTTCTCGGAAACCACCCTTTTCGCCTCGGCCTGACCTGAATCTCGATGCAGTCTGGGTCCGCTCCGGTCACACGGCGGCAAACCTTGTCTTGTCATGCCGGCCATGGTAGCGAACGCCCGATTTCAATTCGGTCAGCCCCGATTCAATTCGGTGAGCGAGACTGCCCAGGGGAAAAGGATAGTGGCTCATGGCCAGCAATGATGACGCGCCGGTCGGCGCCAATGGCAACGGCAACGCGGCACAGCCGTCGCTCAACGTGCTGGCCCAGTATGTGAAGGACCTGTCCTTCGAAAGCCCCGGCGCGCCGAACTCGTTGCGCGGCCGCGACAAGGCGCCCGGCATCGCCATCAACGTCAACGTCAACGCCAACCCGCTCTCCGACAAGCAGTTCGACGTCAATCTGACGCTGAACGCCAAGGCCTCCTTCGACCAGGAAGTGCTGTTCAACGTCGAGCTGGTCTATGGCGGCGTCTTCGCCATTTCGGGCT
Source organism: Mesorhizobium sp. CO1-1-11 (assembly GCF_020164995.1). NCBI lineage: Bacteria > Pseudomonadati > Pseudomonadota > Alphaproteobacteria > Hyphomicrobiales > Phyllobacteriaceae > Mesorhizobium > Mesorhizobium sp. CO1-1-11. Next base: position 36,678 of record NZ_JAIUHE010000018.1, on the reverse strand, counting down.
TCCCGCAGGAGCACATGCTGCCGATCCTGTTCATCGAATGTCCGCGCCTGCTGTTCCCCTTCGCCCGCCAGATCATCGCCGAGGCGACGCGCAATGGCGGCTTCCCGCCGCTGATGCTGGACCCGATCGACTTCGCGCAGATGTTCCAGCAGAAGCTGGCCGAAGACCAGGCCGCGTCCTCCAAGACCCAGGTGAGCTGATCCTCGTCTGACAGGCATCGCTTGAAAAACCCGGCCTCGCGCCGGGTTTTTTGTTCTGGTGGATTGACCGATCGCGCCATGGGTCGACCCCCACTCCGTCGAGCTTCGCTCGACACCTCTCCCCCGGTCGACGGGGTAGAGGAAAGGCACCAGACTGTCCGATCCGCGCTTGTCCCCGAAGGCCGAGGCTCTCTTCGTGTCCCGGCGCCACCAAGCCCCTTCCTCTCCCTCCGGAGGGGGGAGAGGTGGCTCGGCGAAGCCGAGACGGAGTGGGGGAACCACCTGGCAAGCGACGCGAACACAAATAGAAAATGGACCAGACGTAGGCGCCTAAGCCGCCTTCCTCCACCCGTCCCTGATATGCCTGTACCCATCGCGATAGACGGCTTCCGGCGTCTCGGAAAAATCCCGCCACACCTTGGTCGCCGCCGCCAGATCCTTCAGCGAGCGACCGAACGCTTCGATCGTCAGCCAGTCGTCATAGCCGCTCTTGCGAATGGCGGAAAAAGTTTCCTTCCACGGAATGTTGCCACGCCCCGGCACGCCGCGATCGTTCTCCGATATATGAATATGCACGACATTGCCCCGGTGCTTCGTATAGGCGCCGATCGGGTCGGCTTCCTCGATATTGGCGTGGAACGTGTCGTACATTGCCTTGATGTGCGGCCGGTCAATGGCATCGATATGCTCCGACAGGTCGGCCATGGTGTTGAGGAGGTAGCATTCGAAGCGGTTCAGCGCCTCGAGCCCGACGGTGACGTTGCGCTTGCCGGCATGGTCGCCGATGGCACGCTGCGAGGCGATCGAGCGCTTCTTTTCGGCGACGGTCGGTCCGGACCCGGAAAAGGCGCCGAGCGTCGAATGCAACGGTCCGCTCAGCGTGCGGGCGCCAAGCGCATCGGCGCAATCGATGGCCCATTTCATGTAGTCGACACCGGCCTTGCGCGTTGCCGCATCGGCCGAAATCAGGTTCATCGCCGGATCGCCCATGGCTGACACAGCGGTCCGCTCCAGCCCGATACGGTCGAGCAATTCGCCCAGTTTCCTGTAGTCGTCCGGCGTGCCGGCGAAGATCGGGATTTCGACACCGTCGAAGCCGGTTGCCTTGATGTCTCGAAGCAGCGGCTCGTGCTTCTTCGATACCGCCGTCGTCCACAAGAACATGCACATGCCGATCTTCATCGACGCCCTCCCTTTTTGGCGGCCGGCCGATTGCACCGCCGGTGTTCGCCACTCCCCTCATCCGGCCGCTTCGCGGCCACCTTCTCCCTGAGAGGGAGAAGAGATATGCGCCAACGCCTCCTCTCCCCCTCGGGGAGAGGTCGGATTGCCCCGAATTGCCTTTCGCAATTCGGTTGGCTATCCGGGTGAGGGCCCTCGTTACTCGGCGCCTCTTACAGCTTGGTCCAGGCCCCGTTCTTCTTCGACGACTTCACGCAGGCCTCGATGAAGGCCATGCCCTCGACGCCGTCCTGGATGGTCGGGAAGACGACATCCTTTGCTGGCTTGCCACCCTTCTTGCGTGCCGCGCGGATGGCCCGTGCGGCCTCCTGGTAGATGTTGGCGAAGCCTTCGAGGTAACCCTCGGGATGGCCTGACGGGACGCGGCTGACGCGGCCCGCCACCGGCAGCGCACCGGCGCCGCTGCGGGTGATCAGCTGTTTCGGCTGGCCGAAGGGCGTGTACCAGAGATAGTTGGGATCGGCCTGCACCCATTCCAGCCCGCCCTTCGAACCGTAGATGCGCAGCTTCAGGCCGTTCTCATGCCCGGGCGCCACCTGGCTCGCCCAGATCATGCCCTTGGCCGGATGCGTTTTCCCCGTCGGCTTGAAACGCAGCATGACGTTGACATTGTCGTCGAGCAGCCTGCCCGGCACGAAGGCGTCGAGATCGGCCGACAGGGAGTCGAGTTCGAGCCCGGAGACGAAGCGGGCGAGATTGTAGGCATGGGTGCCGATATCGCCGAGCGCGCCGCCGGCGCCCGCCTGCTTGGGGTCTGAACGCCAAGCCGCCTGCTTCTGGCCGGTGGCGGCGAGGTCCTCGGTCAGCCAGTCCTGCGGATATTCCGACTGCACGATGCGGATGTCGCCGAGCACGCCCTTGGCGACCATTTCGCGCGCCTGCCGCACCATCGGATAGGCGGTGTAGTTGTGGGTGAGCACGAACACCTTGCCGGTCTTTTCGACGATCGCCGCAAGCCTTTTCGCCTCGGCCAGGGTCGTTGCCAGCGGCTTGTCGCAGATCACGTGGATGCCTGCTTCCAGGAAGGCCTTGGCCGCCGGCACATGCACGTTGTTGGGAGTGACGATGGCCACCGCCTCGATGCCATCCGAGCGCTTCGCCTCGGCCTTGGCCATTTCGGCGTAGGACGCATAGCTGCGCGAGGGATCGAGCCCCAGTTCGGCGGCCGAGGCTTTCGCACGCCCCGGATCGGCCGACAGGGCGCCGGCGACCAGCACGAAATCATTGTCCATGCGCGCCGCGATCCGGTGCACCGCGCCGATGAATGCGCCCTGCCCGCCGCCGACCATGCCGTAGCGGATCGGGCCGCCTCCCGTTTCCGACTTCGATGCACCAACCATGTCTTTCTCCCTCGTGTGAGATACCCCTCCCCCGAGGGAGAGGGAAAGCCGTGTCAAAATCCCATCATGGCGCGCAGCAGCTTCTTGTCCGTGGTGCCGGCGGCGAAATCGTCGAATGCCTTCTCCGTCACCCGGATGATGTGGTGCTGGATGAAGGGCGCCCCTTCGGCCGCACCATCCTCCGGATGCTTCAGGCAGCATTCCCACTCCAGCACCGCCCAGGAATCGTAATTGTACTGCGTCAGCTTGGAGAAGATGCCGCCGAAATCCACTTGCCCGTCGCCGAGCGAACGGAAGCGGCCGGCGCGGTTCGTCCAGCTCTGGTAACCAGAGTACACGCCCTGCCGTCCAGTCGGATTGAACTCGGCGTCCTTGACGTGGAAAGCCTTGATCCGCTCGTGATAGATGTCGATGAATTCGAGATAATCGAGTTGCTGCAGCAGGAAATGCGAAGGGTCGTAATTGATGTTGCAGCGCTTGTGGCCACCGACCGCGTCGAGGAACATCTCGAAGGTCGCCCCGTCGAACACGTCCTCCGAAGGATGGATTTCGTAGCCGACATCGACACCATTGTCTTCATAGGCGTCGAGGATCGGCTTCCAGCGTTTGCCGAGTTCGCCGAAGGCTTCCTCGATCAGTCCGGCGGGGCGCTGCGGAAAGGGATAGAGGTAAGGGAAAGCCAGCGAGCCGGTGAACGACACCGACACATTCAGCCCGAGATTGCGCGATGCCTTGGCACCGAACTTCATCTGTTCGACAGCCCATTCCTGTCTCGCCTTCGGGTTGTTGTGCACCGACGGCGGCGCGAACCCATCCATCTGCGCGTCATAGGCCGGATGCACCGCCACCAATTGCCCCTGCAGATGCGTCGACAGTTCGGTGATCTCGACCCCGGCGTCAGTGCAGATGCCCTTCACCTCATCGCAATAGGCCTTGGAAGACGCCGCCTTCTTGAGGTCGAACAGGCGCGCGTCCCAGGTCGGGATCTGCACGCCCTTGTAGCCGAGGCCGGCGGCCCATTTGGTGATCGACGTCAGCGAATTGAACGGTGCGGCATCACCCGCGAACTGCGCCAGAAACAGTCCAGGGCCCTTCATTGTCGTCGGCATCGGCATCCTCCTCGTTTGTCACGACCAAGCATAGCGCCTGATGAAAGCAGGGCCAGTCACTTTGGTCTTTATCGCGTCGGACGCTCTGCCGACACCGCCATTCTGGTATGACCAAATAAGGCAATCTGGTCAAGCCTTGGAATGCGCCGAAAAGGCACTCCGAAAGCCCAAAATAACGGCACATATTGCAATGTAATCAACAAACTAATTCACCCTGAAAGTTGCGTCGCCACAGTTGTTGCCGTCTCAAGGAATTTGCTGTAGACCTCATTTCAGACCCAATTGGTCTAACCAGTTTGCAGTAAAAGGCTGGGGATGCCTTGGGGAGGAACCCTTGCGTCGTCTTCCGGCGATGCATGTCGCAGGCAAACCATACGGACGAATCTGGGAAGGACAGACCATGCATCTTTCGACGCACAACTGGATGCGCGCGGAACCGCTTGAGACGACGCTGAAGCGCATCAAGAAATTCGGCTATGAGTCGATCGAGATTTCCGGCGAGCCCGCGCAGTACAAGACCAAGGAGACACGGGCGCTGCTGAAGGAGCATGGCATCCGCTGCTGGGGCGCGGTGACCTTGATGCTGGGTGAACGCAACCTCGCCGCCAGGGACCAGGGCCAGCGCGAGCGCTCCGTGCAATACGTCAAGGACGTGCTGACGATGGTCGGCGAACTCGATGGCGAGATCATCACGCTGGTTCCGGCAACCGTCGGCAAGGTGGTCCCGGACGGTACCGAGGAAGAGGAATGGAAGTGGGTGGTCGACGCGACCCGCGAATGTTTCACCCACGCTAAGACGGTCGGGGTCAAGATCGCCGTCGAACCGCTCAACCGCTTCGAAACCTATCTGTTCAACCGCGGCGCCCAGGCGCTGGCGCTGGCTGACGCGGTCAGCCCCGAATGCGGCGTCTGCCTCGACGCCTACCACATCCACATGGAGGAATTTAACGTGCATGACGCTATCCGCCAGGTCGGAAAGCGCCTGTTCGACTTCCATGTCGCCGACAACAACCGCTTTGCCGCCGGCCTCGGCCAGATCGACTGGCCAAGGATCGTCGCCACCTTGAAGGAAGTCGGCTACGACGGCGCACTGACCAACGAGTTCGTCGCCCCGGTCGACCGCACGCCGGCAGCACCCTATCCCGACATGGTCGAGCGCCATCCGGTCGATATCTCGCCCGAGCAGCTGAAGTTCATCCAGGACCATGGCTCCAGCGTGCTGACCGAGAAATTCTACACCGACCAGATGCGCATCACCGCCGAAACACTGCTGCCGCTGATCAAATAGTCGACTGCCGCTGGGAAATTTGTCCTTCCGCCCCGACCGGCGGCAGGGCTGGGGAAAAATATGCGCATCAAGACAGTCCAGGCCTGGTGGGTCCGCGTGCCGATCGAAGCCGCGAAGCAGCATCGCAGCGACTTCGGCCAGGTGACGACCTTCGACGCCGCCATCCTGCGCGTCGAAACCGATGACGGGCTGGTCGGCTGGGGCGAAGGCAAGAACGCGGCCGGCAGTGCCGGCAGCTACGGCGCACTCGTTCACATGCTGAATCACGAGGTCGGGCCGCAGTTGATCGGCCGCGATCCGGCCGACATCGGAGTCATCTGGGAGATGCTCTACAACGGCGTGCGCCATGAGAGCGCCGCCCGCGCCGGCCACGCCATGCCACAACTGGCGCGGCGTGGCATGAGCGTCGCCGCCATCAGCGCGGTCGACATCGCGCTCTGGGACATACTGGGCAAGTCGCTGGGCCAGCCGGTCTGGCGGCTCCTCGGCGGCCGCAAGGTCGATCGCATGCAGGCCTATGCCTCGGGCGGCTGGGCCTCCGCCGATGCCATCGGCGAGCAATTGAAATCCTATATCGCCAAAGGCGGCTTCAAGGCGTTGAAGATGCGGGTCGGCGCCATGGACGGCGCGGCACATGTTTCCGCCGCCCGCGTGCGCGCCGCGCGCCAGGCCCTCGGCCCCGACATCGAGCTGATGGTCGACGCCCATGGCACCTATACGGTAGCGGAAGCCAAACGCTTCATCCATCTCGTCAACGACCTCGATCTCGCCTGGTTCGAGGAGCCTGTTATCGCCGACGATAAGCTAGGCATGGCCGAAGTGCGCGCCTCCGGCGCCGTTCCGATCGCCACCGGCGAAAGCGAGGCGACACGCTATGCCTTCCGCGATCTCGCCGTTCTCAAGGCCGCCGACATCTTCCAGCCCGATCCTGCCTTCTGTGGCGGTATCAGCGAGGCGATGAAGATCGGCACCATCGCCAGCGCCTTCAATTTGCGCTTTGCGCCGCATCTGTGGGCCGGCGCGCCCTGCTTCTTCGCCGGGCTGCATGTCTGCGCCGCGTCGCCTTCGAGTTTCACCGTCGAGTATTCGCTCGGCGCCAACCCGATGATCCACGATCTGGTCGAAGAGACTGTCGAAGCCCAGGACGGTATGATAGCGATCCCGGAAAAGCCCGGACTGGGATTCACCGTTTCGGAGCGATTCCTGGAGGCGCACGCGCAACGCAATTGACGATGAAAGAAAAGAACCTTCTCGCGGAACTCGCCGCCTATCTGTTCTCCCACTCGGACAAGGAGAGCGGCCGCACGCCGTCGGAACGCGAGCTGGCCGAGCATTTCGGCGTCAGCCGTGGCCAGATCCGCGAAGCGCTCGCCATCCTCGAGGCCATGCGCATCGTCGAGCGCCGCGCCAAGTCCGGCATCTACATCGACACCAAGCAGGCCAGCGTCGAGGCGCTGGCGCTGTTCGCACGTGCCGGCCTGCCGCTCGATCCCTTGCAGATCTATGAAACGGTCGAGTTGCGCAAGATCCATGAGATCAAGGCCGCCGAGCTTGCCTGCTCGCGCGCCACCGAGGAGAATTTCGAGCGCCTGCGCGAAATCCTCAAAGCCTCGGAAGACCGCATCGCCGCTGGCGAAGGTCTGGCCAAGGAAGACCGCGAGTTTCACCTCGAGATCGTGCGCGCCACCAAGAACAGCGTCTTCCACAACATCTGCAGCGTCTACTATCTGATGGGCGAGCAGCGCCTGCCGATCTATTTCAACGATCCTGAACGCAGCGTGCGCTCGCATGCCGAGCACGTGCAGATCTACGAGGCGCTGCTGCGCCGCGACGGCAATCTCGCCCAGGCGCTCATGAGCGCCCATCTGCAGGGCGCGGAAAGCTACTGGAAGGGCCTGATCGAGGGCGGCATGGCGGCTTCGCCCGCGGGCGCGGCACTCGAAAAGGCCTGACCGTGACCCAGACCGTGCCAAAGATCCTGTCGACGCATCCGCTGCACCCGCGCGCCACGGCCAAGCTGGCCGGCGCCGGTCAGCTGGTCATCGCTTCGGCGCTCGACCCCGGCACATTGACGGGGGAGGCCAAAGATGCCGACATCGTCATCGTGCGCGCGCCGCTGCCGCCGGCGCTGTTCGAGGGTGCATGGAAGCTGAGGGCCGCGATCCGCCATGGCGCCGGGCTCGACATGATCCCGATGGAAGCGGCCGCGGCGGCCGGCGTGCTCGTGGCCAACGTGCCGGCGGTCAATGCCCGCTCGGTGGCCGAGCATGTCATGTTCACCGCGCTTGCACTGCTGCGGCAGTTCCGCCGGGTCGACCGCGACCTGCGCGCCAAGGGCTGGCTGGCCGGACGCGAGCATGCCAATGCCAATATCGAACTCGCCGGCAAGACCATCGGCATCGTTGGTCTCGGCGCCGTCGGGCAGGCGGTCGGCCACATCGCCGCACACGGCTTCGACCTCAAAGTGGTGGCAACGACACGCAGCATGCAGCCGGCGCCGGAAAAGGTCGGCTTCCTGTCGATTGACGCGCTGGTCGAGCAGAGCGACATCATCGTGCTCTGCTGTCCGCTGACGCCGGAAACGCGAGGCCTGATCAGGCGCGAACGCATCGCCCGCATGAAACCCAACGCACTGCTGATCAACGTGTCGCGCGGGCCGGTCGTCGATGACGACGCGCTGATCGAGGCCTTGCGGGAGCGTCGCATCGGCGGCGCCGCGCTCGACGTGTTCTCGACGCAGCCGCTGCCGCCAAACCATCCCTATTTCGGCTTCGACAACGTCATCGTCACCCCGCATATGGCGGGGATTACCGAGGAATCGATGATGCGCATGGGCGTCGGCGCGGCCGGCGAAGCCTTGCTGGTGCTGGCGGGCAAACTGCCGGTCAATCTGCGCAATCCAGAAGTGGTCGATCACTACCGGCGTCGCTTTCCGGCGCAGATATAGCATCGCGGTTTCGCCCCAATTCTCCGCGACGTTGCGAGCGATGTCCGGTCTTCGCCTTGCAGTTCTGATTGTCGCAACTTCGTCCATCTGCACCTTGCCGGCATTCGCAGCGGCCGAGAGCAGCTATGTCTATTGCGACAACGGACTACGCTGCTTCAAGGCGCCCTGCCCGTCGAACAGCGCGCTCGACCTTGCCACCGGCACCATCACCAAGGGCGTGTCGATCGACACCAGCGGATTGCCGCAGGCCGACGAGGCGATAACGGCCCAGTCCGACGTGCTTTATAGCGGAAAGATCGTGGTCAGGGGCTCGATCGAGCACCGCATCCAGACCTTCACCGGCAAGGAATACAGCCTGCCTTGGCTGGTCGCGACCCGCATCGTGCGCACCGCCAAGGACGGCGAACGCAAGCACTGTTCATCGCACTGATCCGTCATCCATGACTCGCTGCCGATCAACCCCCAGCAGCCTCTCCACCGACACGGCGATCCGCAGCAGATGCCGGTCATGGCCATTGCGCGCCACGAGCATCAGCCCCATTGGCAGCGATGGCCCCGGCATCGGCAACGAGATCGCACAAAGGTCGAACTGGTTGGCGACCTGGGTGTTGCGCAGCAGCAGGCCTTCGGTGCGGTCACGCAACTCGGCATCCTCGGCCATGGAAGCGATGGCCGGCGCCGTCACCGGTGTGGCTGGCAACGCCAGCACGTCAACCGATGCCAGCCGCTCATCCATGGCGGCGGCCAGCGCGGCACGGCGGCGGAGCGCCCTGATATAGACCGGCGTCGGCAGCAGCGCCGCCCGCGACAATGGCCCGCTGACATGCGGGTCGACCGGCACGGATGCGCCTGTCGCCAGCCAGTCGGCATGCACTTCCGCGCCCTCCATCGCCGCGATCGATCCGCGCCTGGTGGCCGCGCGCAGATCCGCGATCATGTCGTCGATCGACAGATCCGTAATGTGTGCGCCAGCCTGTTCGATCTTGCCAAGACAATACTCGAAGGCGGATCCAACCTCGCCTTCCGTGTCGCCGAAAAGAACGCCGCGCGGAATGCCGATGCGAAGCCCGGCGAGTGGAATGGCCACCAACTCCTTCGGCGCTTCGCCGGCCATCACCGCGTCGGCGGCGGCGCATATCGAGACGGTTCGGGCAAGCGGTCCGACCGAGTCCAAAGTGCCCGAAAGCGGAAAGGTGCCAGAGAGCGGGACGCGCCGTGCAGTCGGCTTGAAACCGACGACGCCGTTGAGCGCCGCCGGAATGCGGATCGAGCCGCCGGTGTCGGAGCCGATCGAGATGTCGCTCGTCCCCTCGCCCACGGACACGCCGGCGCCCGAGGACGACCCGCCTGGAATGCGGCTGGCATCAACGGCGTTGCCTGGCGTGCCGTAATGCATGTTGTCGCCGATCGCGGTGAAGGCGAACTCGGTCATGTTGGTCTTGCCGATGACGACCGCACCGGCTTGCCGAAGCCGGCTGACGATGGCGGCGTCGCGCTGTGCCGGCGCGGCGGTCTTGCGCATCAGCGACCCGGCCGTGGTCGGCTCGCCGGCGACATCGAACAGGTCCTTGATCGAGACAATGGTGCCGTCGAGCGGGCCGAGTGTCACGCCCACTCTTTTGCGGGCATCGCTGGCGTCAGCCGCGACCCGCGCCGCTTCGGCATAGAGCTTCGTAAAGACCTTCTCGTCCGCCGCACGGTTGGCAAGACGTGACAGGATGATTTCGAGGCGGTCGCGGATTGGTTGCATGTTGGTGTCGGACTCCGCCAGGATGGAACGTCTTTAAGGCAAGCAGCCGTTGGGACTGCAGAAGGGATAACCCGGCCAGCGTGCCTTTGCACCTGCCAGCGACAGGAAGATACTGATGCTGTACAAAGGCAGCTGCCATTGCGGCAAGGTTGCGTTCGAGGTGGAGGGCGAACTTGAGGGCGTCGTGCGCTGCAATTGCTCGATCTGCGCCCGCAAGGGTGCGCTGCTATGGGCCGTGCCACACGACAAGCTTACGCTCGTCGCCTGGGGCGATGACCTCGGCCGCTACACATTCGGCGAAACGAAGATAGCGCACCGCTTCTGCCGAACCTGCGGCATCCATCCTTTTGCCGAGGACACCAGCGAAGGCGGCGAACGCAGCGCCTACATCAACATCAATTGCGTCATCGGTCCCGACCCGTCCACCTTGTCGATCTTCGAGTTCGACGGGCGGGCCGTCTAAGCTTCCCATCATCCCCTATAGGTGGCTGTTGCGAGAGACTATTCGGCCTTTGGGCCGCGCAGGAACACCGCGATGGCCGCCAGCAGCGTCGCGGCGCCGCAATAGGCAAACGCGCTGCCGACACCGGCATGGTCGACCAGCAGCCCGCCGAAGACGGCGCCCATCGCAATCGCTACCTGGAAGGTCGCCACCATCAGGCCACCGGCGCTTTCAGCCTGGTCGGGCGCTGCCCGCACCAGCCAGCTCTGCAGCTCTACCGGCACGCTTGGGATCACTGTGGGGCGAAAGGGCCAAAGGCGCTGCCGGAACCTTGCTGAAAGTCCCCGGCAACTGGCGGTGAAGCGACCAAGGTCGAACTGCCGTCTGGATCCTATTGGACGCAGAAAGCCAATGAGATGCATGACGACGCCTGCCTCTCGGAGACGGAATGCGTGATCCTGCTGATCAACGACACGCCTTACGAGACCTACCTGCCGAAATAGCCGCGCCCTATGATGCGTGCCGCAGGCTGACACCACTGCCCTTGTCGAACAGCACCACCTTGTCGGGATTCCAGGCAAAGCGCACCGGTTGCTCGATCGCGACATCGGTCCTGGCCGGCACCGTGGCGCGAAGCGTTGTATCGCCGACCCGCAGCGTCAGGATCTTTTCCACGCCATGGTTCTCGACGTCGTGGACACGGGCCTCGACCGGTGCGCCGCTTTCCAGATAGACATCCTCCGGACGAATGCCGAAGACGAGCGGGCGACCGTCGGTCGCCGCACTCGCCCCAGCCCCCGTAAAAATTTTGGCCCCCCCCGCGAAGGGCAGCTCGAAATTCAATGGCGCCATCACCGCGCGGCCGTTAACCAGCCTGCCGTCGATGAGGTTCATCGGCGGCGAGCCGACGAAGCTCGCCACATAGGTGTCGCGCGGATTGTTGTAGATCTCGTGCGGCGTGCCGGTCTGGATGATGCGGCCATGGTTGAGCACGCCGACCTTGTCGCCCATCGACATCGCCTCGATCTGGTCGTGGGTCACGAACAGGAAGGTGGCGCCAAGCTGTATCTGCAGGTTCTTCAACTCGGTGCGGAGCGCCTCGCGCAATTTGGCGTCGAGCGCCGACAGCGGTTCGTCCATCAGGAACACGCGCGGCTTGCGCACGATGGCACGGCCGATGGAGACGCGCTGCATCTCGCCGCCGGACAGGCGGTCGGTCTTGCGGTCGAGCAGATGCTCGATCCGCAGCGTGCGGGCGGCGCGGTCGACGCGGTCCTTGATCTCGGCATCCGGCAGCCGGCGGATCTTCGGCTTCAGAGGAAATTCGAGGTTTTCGCGCACCGTATAGCGCGGGTAGAGCGAATATTGCTGCAGCACCAGCGCCACGTCGCGCTCGGCCGCGCCCCAGTCGGCGACGTCGACGCCGTCGATGAAGACCTGCCCCTCGCTCGGCTTCTCCAGGCCGGCAATCAGCCGCAGCGTCGTCGTCTTGCCGGCGCCCGTCTCGCCGAGCAGGACAAAGAATTCGCCATCGGCGATGTCGAGGTCGAGCCCGGTCAAGGCCGTGTGGTTGCCGAAAGTCTTGGAGATGTTCTTGAGCTGGATATGGGCCATCAGAGCCTCACCTCAAGCGACTTGCCGCTTGCCTTGTCGAAGAAATGCGCCTGGGTCGGATCGATTCGGGCAAACACCTTCTCGCCCGGTCCGGCAACGAAGCCGCTCTTCGTGCGGGCCCGCAGCATTTTCGAGCCAACCTTGAGGTCGACGATGTCGAAGGAGCCGAGCGGTTCGACGATCTGCGTCTCGACGGCCATGAAGCCATCGGCCGCGTCACGACGAATGAGGACGCCTTCCGGCCGGATGCCGAGTGCGAGTTGGCCGCTGGCGTGGCCGTTGAGTTTCGACAGCAGCGCCCGCGGAAACTCGAAGCCGGAAGCCGCTCCACCAACGGTGACCGAGGCCGATGACGTTGTTTCGGCAACCGCCGCGTCGGCGACATTCATCACCGGGCTGCCGACGAATTGGGCCACGAACAGGTTGGCTGGACGCGAATAGACCTCGTCGGGCGTTCCCACCTGCTGCAGCACGCCCTCATGCATGATGACGATACGATCCGCGAGGCTCATCGCCTCGATCTGGTCGTGCGTGACATAGATGGTGGTCGAGCCCTGCTTGATATGCAGCCGCTTGATCTCGGCTCGCATCTCCTCGCGCAATTTGGCGTCGAGCGCGCCGATCGGCTCATCCATCAGCATCGCCTTTGGCCGCCGCACCAGCGCTCGGCCGATCGCAACGCGCTGCATGTCGCCGCCCGAAAGCGCCGACGGCTTCTTCGCCAGCAGATCCGTTATCTGCAGCGTCTTGGCAACCGAGCGCACTTCCTGGTCGATCTCGCTTTTGCTCTTGCGCGTGGCACGGAGCGGAAAAGCGATGTTCTCATAGACGCTCATATGCGGGTAGAGGGAGAATGATTGGAACACCATGGCGATGTCGCGGTCGGCGGCTTTCAGATGCTGGACCGGCTTGCCGTCGATGAGGATGTCGCCCTCGTCGATGGTTTCCAGTCCGGCGATGGCGCGCAACGTCGTCGTCTTGCCGCAACCGGACTGGCCGAGCAGGACGATGAACTCATTGTCCGCGATCTTGAGGTTGAGGTCCTTGATGACCTGGACGGCACCAAAGAATTTCTGGACGCCGCGAAGCTCGATCTGGGTCAATGCTGTGCTCCCGGATTTCGCGCGTCCCCGGCATGACCGGTGCCGGCCTGTTCCTCGGGTGCGATCTTCGAGGTGATGTTGAAGCCGATCAGCCCGATCAGGATGATGGTCAGGCCGTAGGTGTGCAGGGTCATGTTCCAGGGCTGGCAGAGGGCCACGATGCCGAGCACCATGAGTATCTGCGAACCCGGTTCCAGATATTTCTGATTGATGGCGCGAAAGCTCATTTGCGGATCGCTCCGAAGGACATGCCGCGCAGCAGATGGTTGCGGAGCAGGAAGGTGAAGATGGCGACCGGCAGCAGGAACAGGAAGGTGCCGGCGGCTATCACCGTCCAGTCCGGCAGGCCCGAGCCGACCTGGCTCGGGATGAACGGCGGCGCCGTCTGGGCGCGGCGGTTGGTCATGATCAGCGCGAAGGCGTATTCGTTCCACGCCGTGATGAAGCAGAAGACAGCGGTGGCGGCGATGCCGGTGGCGGCCTCCGGCAGCACGATCTTGAAGAAGGCTTCCATGCGTGTGTAACCGTCGACCAGTGCCGCCTCCTCATATTCCTTCGGGATTTCATCCATGAAACCCTTCATCAGCCACACCGAAAAGGACAGGTTGAAGGCGGTGTAGAGAATGATCAGCCCGATGTGGGTATCGTTGAGGCCGACCGCGCGGTACATCAGGAACATCGGGATCGCGACCACCACCGGTGGCAGCATGCGTGTCGATAGGATGAAGAAGAGCAAGTCCGCCTCCCCCTTTACCCTGAAGCGCGAGAAGCCATAGGCGGTGAACGTGCCCATGCCGACGGCCAGCACCGTCGAGGTGATGGCGATGATCAGCGAGTTCAGGAAGCGGCTCGGATAGCCCGACCACTGCACCTGGCCCTTGCCGTCGCGCACGATCTTTTCGCCACCGTCGAAGACGACGCGCTCCCACCATGGGGCCGCCGCGTACTCTTCCGGCGATGGTGGACTGCGCAATTGAGAGCGCTTGGTGAACAGCTTCACGAACGGCGATATCTCCGGCTGGAAGACGACGGTCGGCGGAATTGTGGTGGCAAGATTGCGCGGCTTGAACGCCGTCGAGGCGATCCAGTAGATCGGCGCCAGGAAGATGATCGTCACCAGCAGCACGGCGACTATGGCGACGCGGTTGAAGGTGATTTCGGAAGAAGTGCGGACGGCCGCCATCTCAGCGCTCCTTCACCTTGTTGAGATATTTGACGTAGATGTTGGTGATCGCCAGCACCATGATCAGCACGATGTAGGCCATCGCGCAGGAGCGCCCGGTCTGCCATTCCTGGAACGCCATCTTGTAGAGCCGGATCGAGATCAGCTCCGCCGTCGGCTGGCTGGTCAGGATGTAGGCGAGATCGAAGGTCTTGAAGGCTTCCATGGTGCGGAAGATGACGGCGATCATCAGGATCGGCGCGACCAGCGGCAGGGTGATGCGGAAGAAGGTGTAGAACGGCCCGGCGCGGTCGATCGCGGCGGCCTCATAGAGATGCTTCGGCACCGCCGACAGCCCGGCCAGCGACAGCAGCATGACGAAGGGCGACCACATCCAGATGTCGGTCAACGCAACGGCGTAGAGCGCCATCTTGGGGTCGGCCAGCCACTCGAAATTGCCGAGCCCGAGCGCATAGTTGATAACCCCCCATGACGGATCGTAAAGCAGTTTCCAGAACAGCCCGACCACCGCCATCGACAGCATCATCGGCAGCAGCAGCAGCGTGGTGATAAGACCCTTGAGCGGAATGTCCCGGTTGAGCAGCATCGCCACGCCGAAGCCGACAAGCAGCTGTCCGACGACCGAGACAATCACGTATTTCGCCGTGATGGCGAAGTTCGACCAGACATAGAGGTCGTTGAGCAGGTCGCGATAATTCTGCAGCCCGACGAAATTCGCCGGCGCATTGGTCGACGCGCGGAAGTCGGTGAAGGAATAGCCGAGCGAGTAGATCAGCGGAAAAATGTTGAAGACGATCAGGAACAGAACCGTCGGGATGATGAAGAGATTGCGGATGGAGATATCGCTTAGGCCGCGTGCCGCGGCGCGCGAAGATCTGTCGAGGGTGGTGATCATCGTGGTCGCCAAGACCCTGCTCCCGGTTCAAGAAAAAGAAACGGAGGAGGCGACACCGCCCCCTCCGCGGGACATGAAGGATTATTGGACGCGGCCGTATTTCTTGAAGGTCGCGTTCCAGTCTCCAGCCAATGCGTCCAGCGTTTCCTTGGCGGTGCCGCTGCCGCCGATCATGTAGGGGTAGACGCGCTGGTTGAGCTGCTGCAGCAGTTCTGCGTATTCCGGCACTGCCCAGAAATCCTTCACCTTGAACATGGTCTCGTAGAAGGCCTTGTTGTAGGGCGTGGCGTTCTGGAACTCAGGCGACTTGAGCACCGCCTGGCTGCAGGTATAGCCGCCAAGGGCCGCCCACTTCTTCTGGGTCTCGTCCTTGATGAACCATTCGAGGAACTTCATCGCCTCGTCCTGCTTCTTCGAGTACGAGATGACGGAGATGCCTTGCCCGCCGAGTGCGGCGAACTGGTCGCCATTTGGGCCGGGAGGGTTGGCGAAGAAGCCGGTGTTCTTGGCATTCGGGTTCGACGCTTCGTTGATCAGCGAGGGGAAGAACGCGAAGAAGTTCATGCTCATCGCGGCCAGGTTTTCCGTGATTGCCTGGTTGTCCTCGACGAAGAACGATTTGGCCCAGCCCGGAGGCGTGAACTTGTAGAGCTCCTTGTAAGCATCGAGCGCGGCCACCGCCTTGTCGGAGTTGATGTGACCGTCGACCTTGTAGGTCGTGTAATCGCCCAGCTCACCGCCATAGGAGAACAGCGCGTTCTCAAAGCCCATCGCCATCGCGTCGTAGGAATTGTCGGTGTAGATGGCGATGCCGTATCTCTTCTGATCCGGCCGGTGGAAGAACTCGGCGATGTCGCGCAGCGCCTTGAAATCCTTCGGCACGTCGAGGTCGTAGCCGTATTTGGCTTTGAAGGCTTCCTTTTCCTTGGGATCCTCGAACCAATCTTTGCGATAGGACCAGCCGACGGCGTCGCCCTCAAGCGGGATCGCCCAGTATTTGCCGCTGTTGCCGGGATACTCGGCATAATATTTCACCGTCGCCGGTGCCATGACGTTGCCGAGATCATGCTTCTTGAAGAAGTCGGTCAGGTCGACGTAGTGGCCGCCGGTGGAGCCGGCGCCGAGCCACTGCGAGTCGCCGACGACCAGGTCATAGGCGTCGCCATGGGCGTTGAACTCGGTAAATGCCTTGGTCTGGAAGTCGGACCAGGGCGTGGTCTCCACCGTGATCTTGACGCCGGTTTCCTTCTCGTACTCGTTGCCGAGTTCCTGCAGGTAATTGGCCGGATCCCATTCCGCCCAGAAGATGGTGAGCGACTTTTCCTGCGCGTAGACGGACGTTCCGCAGGCAAGCGTTAAGCCGATACCAGCAAGCATGCTGGTCACTAACTTGCGCATAATGATTTCCTCCCTTGTGCGCATTCTACCTTGTCGTACGAGCCAGCGACGGAGCCGGCCCTGGTAGTTCCTCCCGTGGTCGCGCTTTTCCGAATTCGGAGCCTCCTCGCTCTGTCCGGAAATGGATCGCAGCCCTCACTTTCGATCCGCTTATCTTCCTTCATCTGGTATTACCAATCCTGCGGCGACGTCAAGCCCTTTCTTGAAAGCCGGCATGGACCGTTACTGTCGAATTAAAGCTTTATCTGCCTGTTTTCCCATGATTTTCCTACTCAATGATATACACTGACCTTGCCCCATGATCGCATTTTGGGCTAGGATCAGCGGTATGCAGGCAAATCTGGTCCAACCAGATTGGGGCTATTTCGCCGCTCCTGAAGCGGACTCATCACCACCATAAGCCGACTCCGCGATTGCCGTGCGCACCAGCGCACTCGCCGCCCATTGCGCCACCGACATCATCCGGCGGCTGTCCAGCCCCCATATATCCTTGAGCACGATCAGCACCTCCACGCCGAAGATCAGCGACAGCGCCTGCGCCAGCCGCTTGAAGTCGCGCGGCGGCAAGCGGCCCTTGAGCGGCGTGAGCGCCTCCTTCAGCAATTCGACGCGATGGCCGCGCGTGAAGGCCGGCTCTCCGCCCAGCGTGCCCGCCTGGCGCCGCGCCCATTGATCGAGCGACAGCTTCAAAGCAGCCTTGAATGTCGCCTCGAAGGCCTCGATGCGCGGCATGGCCGTATCGAACAGTTCGGTGACGCGGCGCTCGGCATCGGCGGCGGTGGACTTCCAGGTCAAGATTGGCCCCAGCCCCTCGTCGACGACGGCCTGCACCAGGGCTGCCTGGCTGGGGAAGTAACGGTAGGCCGTGGCCCGGGAGACCTCGGCTGCCTCCGCCACCTCGCTGACCGAAGGCGTCGCCCCCGCCTGCATCAGCCGCGTGGCCGTCTCCAGCATCAGCCGCTTTGTCCGCGCCCGCGGTCCGCGCTCTGCTCTCTCCCCGGCATTGTCGTCCGTTGCGGGTTGTTGACGTGAGACATCCATGCCAATACGATACGCGCGTCTCAAAAATTTGCAATGGCAGCCCTTTTCCTGGAGTGGCCACGTTGACGCTCTACGGCGCACAAAGCTTTCATCTGATGAGCATCACCACCTTCGAACCAACCAGCAGAGGGACGCACGGATGAAGCGCATCCATGTGGTGGGCACCGCCGACACCAAGGGCGAGGAACTCGCATTCCTGGCCGATGCGATCGCCGCGACGGGTGCCGTCGTCTGCCGTGTCGATGTCGGCACGCGAGGCGCGACCGTGCCGGTCGACGTCTCGGCTGAAGAGGTCGCCGCCCATCATCCCGACGGCCGCGGTGCGGTGCTCGGCATCGACGACCGCGGCAGATCGGTTGCGGCAATGGCTGGGGCCTTCACGCGCTTTGTCCAGTCCCGCGACGACATATCGGGCATCATCGGCATTGGCGGCGGCGGGGGCACCTCGATCATCACAGCGGGCATGCGCGCGCTGCCGCTCGGTCTGCCCAAGCTCATGGTCTCCACGCTGGCCTCGGGCGACACCGCCCCCTATGTGGACGTGTCCGACATCATCATGATGCCATCGGTGACCGACATGGCCGGCCTCAACCGGCTGTCTCGTGTCGTGCTGCACAACGCCGCCCAGGCGATAGCGGGCATGGCGGTCAATCCGGCGCCTGCGGCGGACGGCAAGGCCTCGATCGGCCTCACCATGTTCGGCGTCACCACGCCTTGCGTGACGGCAATCGCCGAACACCTCCGCTCGACTTATGATTGCAAGGTCTTCCATGCCACCGGCACCGGCGGCCGCAGCATGGAGAAGCTGGCCGACAGCGGCCTGCTGTCGGGTGTCATCGACATCACCACGACGGAGGTCTGCGACCTGCTGTTCGGCGGCGTGCTGCCGGCGACGCAGGATCGTTTCGGTGCCATTGCCCGCACCAAGCTACCCTATGTCGGCTCGGTCGGCGCGCTCGACATGGTCAATTTCTGGGCGCCATCGACCATTCCGGAGCATTATCGTGGCCGGCTGTTCTACGAGCACAATCCGAACGTCACGCTGATGCGCACGACCGCGCGGGAATGCCGCGCGATCGGCGAATGGATCGGCACAAGGCTCGCCCATTGCGAAGGCCCGGTGCATTTCCTGATCCCGGAAAAAGGCGTTTCCGCGCTCGACATCGAAGGCGGCGCCTTCTTCGATCCGGAAGCCGACGCAGCTCTGTTCGAAGCCGTCGAGCGCACCATCAGGCCGGGTGCGACGCGCCGCGTCACCCGCCTGCCGCTGCACATCAACGATCCGGACTTTGCCAAGGCGGCGGTCGCGGCCTTTCTCGACATCGCCAGACAGTGAGACCCAGACATGCCAGCCATACCGCGCAAGGACATACTGAAGAAGTTCCGGGGAATGATCGACAAAGGCGTGCCGATCGTCGGTGGCGGCGCCGGCACCGGCCTGTCGGCCAAGGCCGAGGAGGCCGGCGGCATCGACCTCATCATCATCTACAATTCCGGCCGCTACCGCATGGCTGGCCGCGGCTCGGCCGCCGGCCTGCTCGCCTATGGCAACGCCAACGAGATCGTCAAGGAGATGGCCTATGAGGTGTTGCCGGTGGTCAAGAAGACGCCGGTACTGGCCGGCGTCAACGGCACCGATCCCTTCGTCATCATGCCGCTGCTGCTGGCGGAACTGAAGACGATGGGCTTTTCCGGCGTTCAGAACTTTCCCACCATCGGCCTGTTCGACGGCCAGATGCGGCAGAGTTTCGAAGAGACCGGCATGGGCTTCGGCCTAGAGGTGGACATGATAGCCGAGGCACACAAGCTCGACCTCCTGACCACGCCCTATGTCTTCAACCCCGAAGAAGCACGCGCCATGACCAAGGCGGGCGCCGATGTCGTCGTCGCCCATATGGGCGTGACCACCGGCGGCTCGATCGGCGCCACCTCGGCCAAGTCGCTCGACGACTGCGTCATTGCCATCGACGCCATTGCCGAGGCGGCGCGCTCGGTGCGCAACGATGTCATCCTGCTTTGCCATGGCGGCCCGATCTCGATGCCCGACGACGCCCGCTACATCCTCTCCCACGCCAAGGGCCTGCACGGCTTTTATGGCGCGAGCTCGATGGAACGGCTGCCGGCGGAAGCCGCGATCGCCAGGCAGACGGTGGATTTCAAGGCGGTGACGCTCGGCGGCGGCGCAAAGAACAAGAAGGGATGAGAGAGATGACCGACAGGAGCAAGGTGTTTGTCTACCCGAAGGACGTCAGCGCCTTCGGCTTCGACTGGGGAAAACTGTCTTTGACGGTCGCCCCGGAAGTGAACGGCGCGACCCGCTTTTCCGGCGGCGTCGTCGACCTGCCCTCGGGCAAGGGCCACACCCGCCACAACCATCCGGGCGCGGAAGAGATCATCTTCGTCATCTCGGGGCATGGCGAACAGATGGTCGAGGATGAGAAGGGCAATCCGGTGGTGGAGAAGGTCGGCCCCGGCTGCACCATCTACGTGCCGGAGAGCCGCTTCCATTCGACGCTTAACACCGGCGACGGGCCGATGCAGCTGTTCGTCGTCTATTCGCCGGCAGGGCCGGAACTGGGCCTGCGCGAACTGCCGGATTTCAGGCTAATCCCGGCGGGCAGTTGATCAATCTATTCTGCTAGAGGCAGCGCCACCTCTGAGGCTGCTCCTTTCTCCCCGTTCTACGGGGAGAAGGTGCCCGAAGGGCGGATGAGGGGCAGCGCCGGCCTTCAAAATTAGGCTGTCCCACCCCTATTCCATCCCCGGCCCCGATCGCCAAACATCACGTACCCGCTCCCGGTCACCGCCAGCGTATCCTCCAGCTTGATGAAGCCGCGCGTCGGGTGGAGCATGGTGGTCTCCACCGACAGCACCATGTTTTTCTCCAGCGGCTTGGCCGCATAGGTGCCTTCATAAGTCACTGGATGGTTGGTCATCAGGAACGGCGCCTCATGCGTGATCAGGCCCATGCCGTGGGCGAAGAAATCCGTATAGGGCGCGACCTTGGATGTCTTCAGCACACTCTCCGCATGAGAAATCATGTCACCGCCAAGCGTGCCCGCCTTCACCTTCGAGAAGGCCGCCTGCTGCACCGTCTCGACCTCGGCCAGCAGATCCTCGAGCTCGGCATCGGGTTCGCCCAAAATGCCCATCCTGCAGAGATCGCCAATATAACCGTGATAATTGCCGCCGGAATCGATCGACAGCACCTCGCCCTTCTTCCACGCTTGCGGAGAGGTGGCGCGGTTGTGGCTGGAGCCCAGCGTCAGCAGGCAATATTCGAAATGCGCACCGCGATTGGTCTCTTCGCGCCTGATCTGCTCGATCATCTCGGCCTTGGTCGTGCCCTCGCGCGCCCAGGCGATGGTCGCCAGCATGGAATCGGTGATCAGCTCGGAGGCCGTGCGCAGCTTCTCCAACTCCGCGTCGGTCTTGATGGCACGCATGCGTTCCAGCATGTCGGTCGCATCGATCAGCTTCGCGTCGGGCAATGCCTTGCGGATCAGCGCATAGGCGTCCGACGGCAGGAAACCGGGCTCGATACCGATGCGGGCATCGCCCTTGCCGATCTTCCTGACATGCTCGACGGCAAGATTGGCGGCGTCGAGGGTGCCCCAGCAGGCGGCATGCAGCGTCGGCGTCCAGAACGGGTGGTTCTGGTGCTCGCCGCCTTCCATGCGATTGCCGATATAGGCAGCATGATCCGGACCGCCCTTCTCGTAGACCACGATCGGCAAATAGCGGCTGTGGCCGATCGCATCCATGGCGGCGAAGAAGATGAACTTGTAGCCGCCCAGCAGATACTGCGTGTTGTGCTTGGAGGTCGCGAGCAGCACGTCGATGCCGGCCTCCTCCATCAGCCGGTCGACCCTGGCCTGCTCGAACGGGATATCGCTGACGGCACTCTTGCCCGGCGCAATGTTCATCACTCTCTCCCAGAATTGCCCGGGATCGGCGCTGTTTCGCACCCGATCCGCCGGCTCGCGGTCAAATCTGCACCATTTTTCTCGCTCTGGTCCAGCCAGAATGTTTACGAACACAGCGCCAGGGCGGTCACCAAAGCGTCATTTGTTCACATATCCGGAAATCTGGTCCTACCAGCCAACCGAATTGACTGGACTTGTGCTAAACTGGTCCAGCGGACGGAAATTTCAAAGCCAAGCAGGGATGCGCCAATTCCGTCTCTGGCGAAACCCTCGGCAAGGCCCATAATCCCGCCGCAAGGACGCCGATGCGCGCGCCGGCGTTCGAGGCCGCGCCCGGTCGGGTGGAGGAGAGGACGGAGTTCGATCATGTCAGGTTTCACCATTTCCAGACGCACCGTGCTTACCGGGTCGGCAATGCTGCTGGCGTCCACCGCCATGCCGGCCCTGGGCTGGACGCAGACGCCAAAGAAGGGCGGACGGCTCGTGCTTGCCGCCGATTCCGAGCCGCGCAATCTCAACCCGGCGATCGTCGCCTCCAACGGCGTTTTCTTCATCTCCAGCAAGATCGTCGAGACGCTGGCCGAAGCCTCCTTCGACGGCAAGGACGGGCTCGCGCCCCGGCTGGCGGTGAGCTGGGAAGGTGCGGCCGACGGGCTCTCGGCGACCTTCAAGCTGCGCGAAGGAGTCAAATGGCATGACGGTAAGCCGTTCACCTCGGCCGACGTCGCCTTCTCGGCGCTGCAGATATGGAAGCCGCTGCAGAATCTCGGCCGTACCGTGTTCAAGGATCTCAGCACGGTCGACACACCAGACGATCTGACCGCCGTGTTCAAATTCGCCAAGCCGACGCCGTTCCAGCTGATCCGCAACGCCTTGCCGGCGCTGTCGAGCGTGGTGCCGAAGCACATCTACGAAGTCGGCAAGATCGAGGACAACCCCGCCAACAACGCACCGATCGGTACGGGTCCGTTCAAGTTCGGCGCGTATAAGGCCGGCCAGTACTACCGGCTGACGAAGAACGCCGACTACTGGGGCAAGGACGAGCCCTATCTTGACGAGATCATCTATCAGGTCCTGCCCGACCGTACCTCGGCCGCCGCCGCGCTGGAGGCCGAGGAAATCCAACTCGCGGCTTTCTCGGCCGTGCCGCTGGCCGATCTCGACCGCATCTCCAAGGTTCCCGGCCTGAAGGTCATCACCAAGGGCTATGAGGGCCTAACCTACCAGCTCGTGGTCGAGATCAACCATCGCCGCAAGGAATTGGCCGACCTCAAGGTGCGCCAGGCCATCGCGCACGCCATCGACAAGGACTTCGTCGTCAAGACAGTGTTCCTCGGCTACGCCGCCACGGCCACCGGCCCGGTGCCGAAGAACGATCCGCAATTCTACACCGCCGACGTGCCGATCTATGCCTTCGACGTCGCCAAGGCCAACGCGCTGCTCGACGAAGCTGGTTATAAGAAAGGCGCCGACGGCAACCGCTTCTCGCTCAGGCTCTTGCCTGCCCCCTATTTCAATGAGACGAAACAGTTCGGCGACTACCTGCGCCAGGCGCTCGCGGCAATAGGCATCGACGCGCAGCTGGTCAACAACGACTCGGCCGCCCACATCAAGGCGGTCTATACCGACCACGCCTTCGACCTTGCGGTCGGTCCGCCGGTTTTCCGCGGCGACCCGGCGATCTCGACCACCATCCTGGTGCAGAGCGGCATTCCCGATGGCGTGCCGTTTTCCAATCAGGGCGGCTACAAGAATGACGCGCTCGACGCCCTGATCACCAAGGCCTCCGAAACGCTCGACACCACGGCGCGCACCGACCTCTACAAGGAGTTCCAGAAACAGGTCGCGGCCGACCTGCCGCTGATCAACGTCGCCGAATGGAGTTTTATCAGCGTCGCCAGTGACAAGGTCGGTAACATCGCCAACAACCCGCGCTGGGCGGTGTCGAACTGGGCGGACACGTATCTGGAATCGTGACAGACTTGCGCGGATGAGAGTTCGCGAGGAAAGCCATCGGCAGCAGCCAATCTCCCCCCTCGAGGGGGAGATGTCCGGCAGGACAGAGGGGGGCGCCTGGGCTCGACATTTCCTTATGTCCCTTATCGCACATTCGAGGTCCGCATGAATCGCGCCCTCGTTCTCCTGCGCCGTCGCCTCGTCGGCAGCATCGTCGTGCTTTTGATCGTCGTCATCGGCACCTTCGTGCTGCTCGAAGCAGCGCCCGGCGATGCGGTCGACGCCTACATCGTCTCGACCGGCGGCGACGCCGGCATGATCGAGCTGTTGCGCCACCGCTGGGGTCTCGACCAGTCGGAGCTGACGCGGCTCGCCAACTACCTCTGGGCACTGCTGCATCTCGATCTCGGCCAGTCCGTCACTTTTTCCCGGCCGATCCGGGACGTCACCCTCGAGCGCCTGCCGACCACGCTCATCCTGATGGTCAGCGCCACCGCGCTCTCCTTTGGCCTCGGCTCGGTGCTCGGCATCTATGCCGGCGCCAGGCCAGGCAGCTTCCGCGACCGTTTCCTCTCCGTCGCCTCGCTGGCTCTCTACGCGGTGCCCGGCTTCTGGCTCGGCCTGGTGCTGATCGTGATCTTCGCCGTCGACCTGCGCTGGCTGCCGATCGGCGGCGTCGAGACCCTGGCCTCGGACAAGACCGGCCTCGACCGCGGCGCCGACATCGCCATCCATATGGTGCTGCCGGTTTGCGCACTCGGTTTCATCTATCTGGCGCTTTATCTGCGCATGATGCGCGCCGGCATGGCCGAGGCCTGGCGCCAGGATTTTGTGCTGGCCGCCCGCGCCCGGGGGTTGTCGCGCCGCCGCATCGTGCTTGCTCATGTGGCCCGAAATGCGCTGCTGCCGCTGGTCACCATGCTCGGCCTGCAGTCCGCGCAGATGCTGGGCGGCAGTGTCGTCATCGAGAGCGTCTTTGCCGTGCCCGGCCTTGGTCGGCTGGCGCAGGAAGCGGTCGCCGCGCGCGACACGCCGCTGCTGCTCGGCATCATTCTTACCAGCGCCGTCCTGGTCATCGTCATCAATCTTGTCGTCGACATCGCCTACGCGTTCCTTGACCCGCGCGTCGGCGCCAGCGGGGCCGGTGCATGAGCCGTCTGCGCCGCTTTCTGCGCACGCCCGAGGCGGCCGCCGGTGCCATCATCCTGGCGGCGCTTTTTGCCATGGCGCTGTCGGCCTCGCTGCTGTTTCCCGGCGACCCGCAAGCCATTGCTGGCGCGGCGTTGCTGCCGCCTTTCCAGGACTGGTCGCTGCCGCTCGGCACCGACCGGCTCGGCCGGGACGTGTTGGCCGAGCTGTTTCATGGCGCCCGTACCTCGCTGGCCGTCGGTCTGGCGGCGGCGGCCGCGGCACTCGCTTTCGGCGCGGTGATCGGCACGCTGGCCGGCTTCGCCGACGGCCTGATCGACGAGGTGCTGATGCGCGTCACCGATGCTTTCCAGACCGTGCCGGGCTTCCTGCTGGCACTGGCCTTCGTCAGCGTGGTTGGGCCCTCGCTCGGCGTCGTCGTCGTCGCAATAGCGCTCGGCACCTGGACGGGGCCGGCGCGGGTCGCCCGCGCGGAAGTCCTCTCCATTCGCGAACGCGACTATGTCGCCAGTGCCCGTGTCATTGGCATGCATCCCCTGGAAATCGCCTTTCGCGAGGTGCTGCCCAATGCCTTGCCGCCGATCTTGGCGATGTCGTCGGTGATCGTCGCCGCCGCGATCCTCACCGAAGCAGCCCTGTCTTTCCTTGGTCTTGGCGACCCCAACCGGGTCACCTGGGGTGGCATGATCGCGGAAGGTCGCGCTGTCTTGCGCACCGCGCCGTTCCTCTCGATCGTCCCGGGCATTGCGCTGGTGCTGACGGTGCTCGGCGTCTATCTCGCCGGCGAAGGCATCGTCGAGACGACGGCCGTGCGCAGGGGCCTGTCGTGACGGGACTGGCGTCGATCCGAGATCTGACGGTGACCTACCGCCGTGATGGCAGCGAGGTCGCCGCGCTGAAGAATATTATTCTCGATATCCAGCCAGGCGAACGGCTGGCCATCATCGGTGAAAGCGGTTCGGGCAAGAGCACGCTGGCGCTGGCGATCGCGGGATTGTTGCCGGCGAGCGCCAGGATTGAGGGGAGTATCGACTGGTTCATGCGATCACCGCCAACGTTGGGGGCCAAGGCACCCCCCTCCGGCAGGATAGAGGGGGGTGGGAAGGATCGCCTATCTCTCAACCGTCACAATCAAGCCTCCCTTGGCGGCCGCGACATCGGCTTCGTCTTCCAGGATCCGTCCGCCAGCCTCGATCCGGTAATGGCAGTCGGCAAACAAATCGCCGAAGTCGCGCGCACGCATCTCGGCCTCACATGGGCCCAGGCATATGCCAAAGCCAAAACCCTTCTCGAACGCGTCCGCTTGCCCGACCCCGACTCCGCCCTGCACGCCTTCCCGCATCAGCTTTCCGGCGGCCAGAAGCAGCGCGTGGCGATTGCCGCCGCGATTGCCGCCGGGCCGAAACTGCTGATCGCCGACGAGGCGACCAGTGCGCTCGACACCATCGTGCAGGCCGAGATCGTCGCTTTGATTCGACGGCTTGTGGCCGAGGACGGCATGACGCTGCTGTTCATCAGCCATGACATTGCGCTCGCCGCGGAGCTTGCCGAACGCATCGCCGTGTTCCGCCACGGCGAGTTGGTGGAGTTTGGCAAGACCGAGCAGATTGTCGAAGCCCCGACGCAAGCCTATACCCGCGCGCTGCTCGACGCCCATATCGACCTCGACGCCGAGCCGCTGCTGCACCGAAGCAGGCTGAATGCATGAGCCTGCTGACAGTGTCCAATCTCACCAAACGCTACAGTCGCGGCGGCAAGACCCTTGCTGCGGTGAGCGATGTCTCCTTTCATATCGAGCCCGGCGAAACGCTGGCGCTGGCAGGCCCTTCCGGCAGCGGCAAGTCGACCATCGCGCGGTTGGTGCTGCGCCTGATCGAGCCGGATGGCGGACGCATTGAATTCGAAGGCGATGATTTCCTGGCTCTGGGCGGCTCGGCACTTCGAGCCCGTCGCGCGCGCGTGCAAATGGTGTTCCAGGATCCGCTGGCCGCCTTCAACCCGCGCGCCACAGTGGCGCGCGTCCTCGATGACCCCTTGCGCATTCATGGCGTCGCCCCGCGCACGGAGCGCCCGCGCCGCATCGCCGCCTTGCTGGAGCGGGTCGGCCTGGCGGCCGATCTCGCGCCCCGCGCAATCCATGAAATCTCCGGCGGTCAGCGGCAGCGTGTGGCGATTGCCCGCGCCATCGCCACCAAGCCGTCGCTGATCGTGCTTGACGAAGCGGTGTCGGCGCTCGATGTCTCGGTGCGCGGCCAGATCCTCGATCTCCTGCTGGACCTGCAGCGCGAGGAACGGATCGCCTATCTCTTCATTTCGCATGATCTTGGCGTCGTCCGGGCGGTCGCCCACCGCGTCATCCTTCTCGATGCCGGGCGGATTGCCGAGAGCGGCGATGCCCGAACCGTCATCGACGCGCCGCAATCGGCCATCGGCAAGGCACTGGTGGCGGCTGCGCCCAGATTGAACAGAAACAGACCATGATCCGCTCTTCGAACAAGATCACACCGACAGGACGGCCTACCCTCCAACCATCAACCTGACGACCTCGTCATGGTTGGTCTCGGAAATCTTGCGCTCGCCGGCCTGGACGCCGCGGCGCAGCACGACGATGCGGTCCGAGACCGCGAAGATATCCTGCAGATTGTGCGAGATGAAAATCACGCCGCGTCCTTGCGCCTTGAGCTGGTGGATGAGCGAGATCACCTTGCGCTGTTCCGGCACGCCAAGTGCCGCGGTCGGTTCGTCCATGATAAGGATCTGCGCATCCCAGTAGACGGCGCGGCCGATGGCGACGGCCTGGCGCTGGCCGCCGGAGAAATTGCTGACCGGGGCGTTCATCCGGCTGACGTGGAAATCCAGCCGCTTCATCGTCTCCCTGGCCGCCTCGGCCATGGCCTTGCG
Organism: Mesorhizobium sp. CO1-1-11; assembly: GCF_020164995.1. Classification (NCBI taxonomy): domain Bacteria; kingdom Pseudomonadati; phylum Pseudomonadota; class Alphaproteobacteria; order Hyphomicrobiales; family Phyllobacteriaceae; genus Mesorhizobium; species Mesorhizobium sp. CO1-1-11. The sequence goes on along the minus strand of NZ_JAIUHE010000018.1, from coordinate 9,194 downwards.
GTCGAGCACCGGCAGGAAGCCGAACGCCTTGCGCATCGGTTCGCGGCCAAGGAAAATGTTGGCGCCGATCGACAGATTGTCGGCGAGAGCCAGATCCTGGTAGATCGTCTCGATGCCTTTTTCGCGCGCCTCTTGCGGCGTCGCGAATGCCACCGGCTGGCCCCTGAGCAGGATTTCGCCGCCTGTCGGCTGGAACACGCCCGAGATCGCCTTGATCAGCGTCGTCTTGCCGGCACCATTGTCGCCGGCCAGCGCCACCACTTCGCCTGGCCGCACGGCCATGGAGAAATCGTTGAGCGCGCGCACGGCGCCGAAGTGCTTGGACAGGTTGCGGACCTCGAGCAAGGGGGTGTTCTGGTCGGTGCTATTCATCCTGGCGGCCTCCACTGAACCGGCGCTGCGCCTGGTCTATGAGCACGGAAATGATGATGACGACGCCAACGGCGATGAACTGCCAGAACGGCTCGACATTGACGAAGACCAGCCCGTACTGGATGACCGCGATCACCAGCGCGCCGGCGACCGTGCCCAGGATGGTGCCGGAGCCACCGAACAGGCTGGCGCCGCCGATGACGACCGCCGCGACGCTGTCGAGCAGCAGCGGCTCGCCGGCTTGTGCCGCACCGGCCGTGAAGCGCGCCGCGTAGAGCGCCCCGCCAAGGCCGGCGCACATCGCCGACAGCACATAGAGCCGCAATATGTGGCCCCTGATATCGATGCCGGCGCGCCGCGCCGCCTGCACATTGGCGCCGATGGCATAATTGTGCTGGCCGAACCGTGTCTGGCTGAGCAGATAATGCATCACGATGACGAACACGGCAGCGATCATGACCAGATAGGGCACGCCGTAGAACTTGCCATTGCCGAGCAGCGCGAACCAGGAATTCTGAACCGGCACCGTCGTGCCGCCGGCAAGCAGGAAGGCAACGCCGCGCGCGACGCCGAACATGCCGAGCGTGCCGATGAACGGCGGCACCCTGAGGCGCGAGATGAGCAGGCCGTTGATGATGCCGGGCAAGCCGGCGACGATCACCGCGGCGAGGATGCCCGCCAGCATGGCCAGCGGCAAGGGAATGGCGGCGCCCGCCATATTGGTGGCATGCGCGGCAACGACGGCGGCAAGCCCCATGATGAACCCCAGCGACAGATCGATGCCGCCCGAAATGATGACGAAGGTCTGTCCGGTCGCAAGCAGCAGCGGCGCTATGGCAAAGATCGCGATGGATTGCAGGTTGAACGGGTTGAGCACGAACGTCGCGCCGAAGGCGAACCTCGACCATACCTCGAAACAGATGATCAGACCGGCGAGGAACAACCAGGCGCGCCCTTCGGCGATGCGTCCGATCAGGGTCCTGGCCGGATCGCCATGATCGGCCTGGGGGGCGACATGCTTCTCGGCCGGCTGGGCTGGTGATGTCGAGGTCATGAATACTCCGCGGCGCGGCTGCGTTCAAACAGGCCCCGCCTTTGGGAACCCGGCACGAGCTCCCCCCGGCGGACCGGGAGGAGCCAAGCTCGTCTTGACCTACTCGGAGTAGAGGTACTTCGAGATGTTCGGGTCGGCGATGTTGGACTTGTCCATGATCGTGAAGCCGGTGCCGATCGTGACCGGGATTGAATGGCCGGTCAGGTGGGCATAGGCCGAGACGACGCCGAAGTAGCCGATCTCGGCGGGATGCTGGGCGATCGCCACGTCCACCAGGCCGGTGTTGATGTTGTCGACGATGCTGGTCGGTGCATCGAAGGCAACGACCTTGACGGTGCCGCTCTGCCCGGCCTGCTTGACGCCGTTGGCCGCACCCAGCGCGGAGAACAGATTGGCGCCGAACACGCCGACCAGATCGGGATTGCGCGCGAAGACGGCCTGCAGCTGCGAGGCCGCCTTGTTGGCGTCGTCGTCATTGAATTGGGTCTCCAGCACGGTGATGCCCGTATGCTTGGCCATTTCCTTCTTGAAGCCTTCTTCGCGCTGGTCGGTGGTCGAGATGCCGGGCTTGACGTTCGACACATAGACCTTGCCCTTGTCGCCGACGGCGGTGGCAAGCGCACGCGCGGCGATCTCGCCGCCCAGAACATTGTCAGAAGCAATGTAGGCCAGCGGGAAATCGGCATCGCCAGCACCCGTCTGGTAGACGCCGCTGCCGATGAAAGTATCGACTGTTATGACCGGAATGCCGGCGTCGTTGGCCTTGCGCAGCGGCTCGACCAGCTGGACCTTGTCGGTCGGCGCGATCAGGATCGCATCCGGCTTCTTGGCGATGACCGCGTCGAGCACCGGCACCTGGGTGACCGGGTTGAAGTCCGGAGCGCCCTGGAAGACCAGGTTCACGCCGAGCGCGTCGGCGGCCGCTTGGGCACCCTTGCGCATGGTGATGTAAAAGCCATCGGTCGTGAGGCCCGGAATGAGCGCAATGGTGTATTTTTTGTCCTGCGCCTGCGCGGGCGCCATCAGTACCGTTGCGCTGACGGCAAGTGCCGCGAGCGCGGCAACGATCTTCTTCATGACATCCTCCTCATTGTTGGCAGTTCTGCCGTTTTCGGTGACATTGGAATGGCCGTTATCCGCTCAGAGGCAGGATGCCGACGGCCGGAACGCCTGTGTGCCTTTCGCGGGCAGCTCCTCCCAAGCGCCCTCCAGTCTAAATATCAGCCGGCCGAGCCGACCGCACAATCCCGTGCTCACTTTCCTCGCCTCCGCGAGGTCAGGAAACCATCGCGCCCGGCATCCTGCACGACGGATCGGCAATTTGTAACACTTTGCAGAAATAAATTGCAACTCGGTTTTTCCGCGACTGCAACGCCGGCTTTCCAGACGCCTTATGACTGCTCCTCCGAGCCCCGGGCGAACTATCGTCCCGACTCCCCGGCGACACAATCGATTTCGCAGCGGCTTCTCTCCGCACCGACAGCGCCGCATCAGTCCGCATATCTGCCGCTATCGCGTTGCAAGAACCGCGAGGATGGCCTGAGCCGTCTTGGTATCCGTCACCAGCGTGTTGATGAGCCCGGAACGAACGGCGCCGATGATGGCCGTCGCCTTCTCCGGCGAGGCTGCGACGCCGATCACCAGGGGCACGGCGCGAAGCTGCGCCGGCGACATGGCGATCATCCGGCTCTCCCCTTCCCAAGCGATCAGGGCGCCTTCCGCATCGAAATAATGGCGAAGGACGTCGCCAGCCGCATGGACCAGCGCCTGCTCGGTCGGCGTGGCGGCACTCGCCTCGGGTGGGTTGATGGCGTGCGGCAGGCCAATGCCGACGATGGCAACGTCGGTCCTGTCCCACAGCCCGACGGCATCGCGGATGGTGGCGTCTCCGAGGAAGACGTCACGCAGTTCGCTGGACGGCAGATAGGGCGCATGGATAAAGTGCGGTGTCCCGCCAAACTCTTCGGCGGCGAGCCGCACGAATTCATTGACCTGGAAATGCGCCGCGTGCTGCTGCATGCCGCCAGTCGCGGCCACAGTCAGCACGCCCGGCATGCGCGGCAGGCCGGCTCGAATGACCTCGCGCACGGCGCGTCCCCAGCCGATGGCGACCACGGAGCCGGCAACCAGTTGCGCCTGCCTGAGCAAAGCGCCAAGCGGGGCGGAAAGCGCAGTCAGCGCACCCGCTGCCGGCGTTTCGACAACGGCGGCGTCCCGCAACTTCAATCCGTCGACAAGTTGCCTGGTAATATCCTCCGGCGTCGCCAGGTCGATCACCTCGATGCGCACGATGCCTTCGGCCCGCGCCCGCTGCAGCAGCCGCGAAATCGTCGCGGTGGAGACACCGAGCTGCCGCGCTATGTCGACCTGCGACATCTCCTCCACATAGTGCAACTTGGCAACCGTGTGCAGCATCGTGCGCGATGCGGTCGCGTCCTGGGCGGAAGAAACAGACAGCTTGCAATTCCTTTCAGCAACGTGTTACACGCGTATACGCCGATGCGAGTTATCGCGCAAATCCGGTGAACTCGCAACTTGAGGCATACCAGGCCAAACGCCGGTTGGGCTGCTTATCCCAGCAGCCGGCGATGTATCAGGCGGCAAACTCTTCCTGCCGGCAGGCGGGCAAACTGACCATTTGTTTCCACGGGATCAGCGCCTCGGCGCGCCAACATCGGACAGAAGAAAACCATGACCAGGATGACCACCGCGGAACTGCGCGGCTACCAGCAGATATGCGGCAAGGACGGAGCCATGGTGGCCATCGCTTGCGATCAGCGCGGCGGCATGCGCACCTTGTTGGCGTCGGACCCCGAGGACCAGGCCAGAATCACCAACGACATGCTCGGCGACACCAAGGCCGACATCACGCGCTACCTCGCAAGTGCGGCGTCCTGCGTGCTGCTCGACCCGCTCTGCGCGGTGCCGAGAGTTGTCGACGACGGCGTACTGAACCGTGACACTGCGCTGCTCATCGGCCTCGACGCGTCCGGTTTCGACGTTTCGCCGGAGGGCTATCGCCTGTCGCGGCTGGTCCCCGGCATTGACGCGAGGCGCGTGCGCGAACTCGGCGGCACGGGCGGCAAGATCATGGTGTATCTCAGGGCCGACAAGCCTGAAGCCAACGAACACAACATCGCCATCCTGCGCCAATGCATCACCGACTTCGGCAAAGAGGACCTGCTGCTCGTCGTCGAATTCCTGACCTATCAGCTTGAAGGTGAAAGCCCCGAGGACTATGCGGCCAAGACGCCCTGGCTGGTCGAGGAGGGTACGAGGATTTCGCTGGAATGCGGCGCGAAGGTGCTGAAGCTTCCCTACCCCGGAACACCGGAAGCCTGCGCCAACATTACAAAAATGGCCGGCGAAGTGCCGTGGGCCGTGCTTTCGGCTGGCGTCAACCACGCCACCTTTCTCGGCCAGGTCGAGATCGCCATGCAAAACGGCGCCTCCGGTGTGATCGCCGGCCGTTCACTGTGGAAGGACTGCATCTCGCTCGACCGTGACATTCAGCGCGACAGGCTTAAGACCATCGCGGTGCCGCGGCTGCGAGAGATTCAGGCGGTGATCGGGCACTATCGGCGGAAGGCTGCCGCCTGATATCCACGTTTGAGCGCCGTCACGTGCAGGACGTCATGCCACAAAAGTCGATGGCCATAGGGATCGATATAGGCGGCACCAATTTGCGTGCCGCCCGCATCTCGTGCACCGGTGAATTCCTCGAACGCCTTTCTGAAAAGAGCGCGCCTGACCCGGAGCTGGTGCTTGGCCGCATCGCCGACATGGTGCGCCTTCTCGATACGCCTGATGTGGCGGCCATCGGCGTCGGCGTTCCCGGCCGCGTCGACGCACGGCGCGGCGCGGTCCTGTCGGGAGGCTATGTCAACCTCGCTTCGGTCGCGCTCGTGCAGCGGCTGGAAAGCATGACCGGCAAGCCTGTCATCGTCGACAATGACTGCAACATGGCGCTGGCCGCCGAGATGGCGCTTGGCGCCGGCCAAGGCCACGACAACATCGCCATGTTCACCATCGGCACCGGCATTGGCGGCGCCGTCGTCCAGAACCGACGGATCATGCGCGGCCGGGCAACAGCGGGGCAACTGGGGCACATCACCGTCGATGTCAACGGCGAACTCTGCGCTTGCGGGCGGCGCGGCTGTGTCGAAACCACCAGTTCGGGTACGGCGCTCGGCCGTCACATAGCGCGGGCTGGCCTTGGTCCCGAGGTTTCGGTCGACCAACTCTTTGCCCGCGATGCCGCCGGCGACATCCAGGCGCGAGGCATATTGGAAGCCTGGGCGAGGCCACTGCGGGCGGCTATCGATACCACCGTTGCCGTGTTCGACCCCGACCTCGTCCTGCTTGGCGGCGGTCTTGGCCGGGCGGCACACAGAGCGCTTGGCCACGCGCCGGCGCTGGCGCCGTGGTACCAATGCCCGGTGGCGCCGGCGCAGCTCGGCGACGACGCCGGAGTGATCGGCGCCGGTCTCCAGGCGCTTTCGGCACCGACATCGACATCGCTTTCCGTTCAGCCCGGCCGCGCCAGACGCGCCGTGCTCGTCAACGGCATCCCGGCCAGCGGCAAGAGCACGGTGTCACGCGGCATCGCAGATCGCATGGGATGGCCGCTGCTCGCGCTCGATACGGTCAAGAACCCATTCCTCGAAGTGCTCGGCGGCGGCGACCGTGAATTCAATCGCACGCTGGGCCGCGCCAGCTATCAGGCAATCTGGTCGCTCGTCGGCGACGCCCCGGCCGGCAGCACCTTCATCGTCGATGCCTGGTTCGGCTTCCAGCCGCGGCAAGTGCTCGAGGATCATCTGCGCAACGCCGGCGTCGAACACACGGTCGAAATCTGGTGCCACGCGCCGGGCGAAGTTCTGGCCGAGCGCTACGGCGCCCGGCTGGGTCAGCGCCTCCCGGGTCATCCCGGCGCTGCCTATATCCCCGAATTGATCGAGCTGGCCAAGCGCGCCGAACCGCTGCGGCGCGGGCCGCTGTTCGACGTCGATACGACGCAGCCGATCGACTTCGAGGCCATCGCCGCATGGCTCCGCGCGACTTTGGCCGGCGACGCGTCGGTCCTTTCAATCAATAGCCGACGGTGAAGCGCTGCCTGACATGCGTCGGCTTCTCGATTTCGTCGATCATGGCGATGGCATAGTCCTCGAACGAGATGCTGCTACCCTTATCCGAGGCGAGAAGCGTGTCCTTGCCGACGCGGAACTTGCCGGTGCGCTCACCTGGGACGAACATCGCGGACGGCGACAGGAACGTCCAGTCGAGGTCGCTGACTGTCTTCAACTTGTCCAGGAAGTCGGCGCCCTTCTGTGCCTCGGCCTTGTAGATCGCAGGAAATTCGGCGGTATCGACCAGACGCTTGCCGGGCGCGACTTCGAGACTGCCCGCGCCGCCCACGACGAGATAGCGCTTCACGCCCGAGGCACGCACCGCGGCGATCAGCGTGTCGGGGTCGCTATCCACGAAATGCACCGCGCTGATCACCGCGTCATGGTCGCGGATCAATTTGGCAAGGCCTTCCTTGTCGAAGACATCGCCCTTCTTGGCGGTCACGCCGGGCAGCGCGGCAATTTTTTCAGGACTGCGGGCGATACCGGTGACCGTGTGGCCACGATCGGAGAGTTCCTTGAGTATGCGCGAGCCGACAGCGCCGGATGCACCGATGAGAGCGACGTTTGCCATGTTCTTTTCCAGTCCTTGTTGGAGGTCGGTTGAGGGTCACGCCGCCGCTATATGGGCGACAAGATTGTCAAAGCTGCCGAACAGCGCGTTCGAACCGATGAGCCGAGGCGCTTCGTTGCGGATGGCCGCTAGCGAAGGCACGCCCTTGGCATGCAAGCGCTGGAACAGCGCGCTGCCCCGATTGACCAGGTCGAGGTGCGCCGTCAGTAAGGTTTCGGTCGGGCTCTTCAGGATCGCGGCGGCATCCATCATGCCAGCGCCGGCGAGCACGGCAGCCACGCCTTCCACAGTTACGATATCGCGACCGTCGACATAGCGCGCACGTTGGATTGCCTTGAGCGCGGTCAACCGGCGGCTCGGGTCTTCCAGGCCGGCGGCGCTGATGGCGAGGGTCGCGGCATGCGAGTCCAGCAAGGTGCCACGGATGCCGAGGACATTGTGCTGATAGGGCTGCGTGAACGCTTGTCCGGTCAGACGCTCGATACGCTGGTCGTTCGCCCAGGCGTGAGCGGCAAAACCTTCATCCATCGGCCTCGCGCCCGCTCCCGAAAACAGACCAGTCGGCAGCAATTCGACGCGCACGCCCCTGGCAGCCAATTTGTCCAGCATCGGGGCGGCGCCGTAGCACCAGCCGCAGAGCGGATCGAAAAGATAAATCACATCCGAATTGCTCATGATTGCCTGATATCCCTTGGCGCGGCGTGCAGCGGTCTGGATTGCCAAATCTGTTGCTCCTATGTGGCAGACAACGATCTTGCGATAAACACCATCCAATAATATAGATTGTCTGACCAGTTCATACAAAGCGATCGCCGTGGCTGACCTGCTGAACCTCAATCGACTGGTCTACTTCACCACCGTGATGGAGACCGGCTCCTTCACATCGGCGGCCGACCGGCTTGGCGTCGCCAAAGCCGTGGTCAGCCATCAGATCGGCAAGCTCGAGGAGGAGTTGGGCGCGACACTCATGCGACGAACGACACGGCGTGTCGCGCCGACCGAAGAGGGACGCCTCTTCTATGATCGTGCGATGATAATCCTGCGGGAAGCGGAGGCCGCCTATGGCGAGATTTCGCGCGCGGCCGTCGAACCGGCTGGAATGTTGAGACTGACGGCGCCGCTCGACTACGGCACGAAGGTGGTTGCACCGGTCATCGCCGCCTATCTGAGAACTTATCCGCATATGCGCGTCGAGGTGATCTTCGACGACGCGGTAAGCAATCTGGTCGACGAGCAGATCGACCTCGGCATCCGCGTCGGCTGGCTTGCTGATTCCTCCAACCAGGCGCGGCGCCTGGGCACGATCCGGCAGATCGTGGTGGCAAGTCCTGCGTTCGCCGCAAACCTGCCGCAGGGCGTGAGCCCGCGGCAGGCGCGGTCGCTGGCCTGGGTCGGAAACGCCCAGCTTCGAGGCGTCGGCCAATGGGTGTTTTCCAGGGATGGCGATAAGGTGCTGACCGAACTCAACCCGGTCATCACATGCGACAAGAGCCCGGCTGCCCATGCCTGCGTGCTTGCCGGCATAGGGCTGGGTGTGTTTCCCGACTATAGCGTCAGCGACGACATCGCCGAGGGGCGGCTGGTGCCGGTCTTTGCCGACTGGGCCTTGCCCACCGGCGGCATCCACGCCGTCTTTCCGCCGGCAAGGTTCAGGCCCGCCAAGGTGCGCGCGTTTGTGGACCTGCTCGCCGCCGCCGAGAGAAAGCGATCGCGCGGCAGTGCCGTGGCGTGAATGTAATCGAGGCAGAAGGTCGGTAATGGCTTATATAAAGCGGTTCTGCCGCACCCCAAAACAAGACATCCGCAGCATTATGAGATCGGAACGCGAACGGCCCGCCGGCATTGAGCCAGGCGGGCCGTTTTGTTTGGTTGCGGGGACAGGATTTGAACCTGTGACCTTCAGGTTATGAGCCTGACGAGCTACCGGGCTGCTCCACCCCGCGTCACCACCATGATCGCCTTGTGGCGATTGCGGTATTCTGTCTCCACCAAATGAAAGGGCCGCTTAGAGCGGCCCGGGATCCCTTGGTGGGCCTTTATGCATGTTGCCCAAAAGTGTTAGCGG
>NZ_JAIUHE010000017.1:0-157154 GCF_020164995.1 Mesorhizobium sp. CO1-1-11 | reverse complement strand
CCCCCATCCCCGCCCTCAAAGTCCGAAGATGCCTGGTAGCTGGGTCACATCGCCGATTTCCGTATACTCATAGTAGGGGTTGGCTGGCTCATGACGGCGATTGACCCAGACCTTGCTCTTGATCCCGAGATCATAGGCGGACATCAGATCGTAGCGGAATGACGAGGAAACGTGCGTTATGTCCTCTGGGCCGCATCCCAGCATGTCGAACATGTACTCGAACGCTTTGAAGTGCGGCTTATAGGCACCGGCCTGTTCAGCGGTATAGACCGCATGAAATGGCGCGCCGAGTTTTGCCACGTTCGACGGAATTATAGCCGTCATGGCGTTCGAAAGGATAACCAGCGGAATTTCCTTGGCCAGTTTGGCCAATCCCTCGGGTACGTCCTGATGCGGTCCCCATGTCGGGACGCGGTTGGAGATCGTTTCGGCGTCCTCGGCCCGGAACGCAACGTTGTTGCGACGGCAGGTGCGCTCCAGTGCGTTGTAAACGACATCAGCATAAGGCTTCCAGTCCTGCATCACCTCGTCGAGGCGGTAGGCTGAGAAGTTCTTGATGAATTCGTCCATGCGTGGTCGGTCCAGAAGATGGCCGAACAGATCGCTGGCGGCTTCCGCCATCTGGAAATTGATCAGCGTGCCGTAGCAATCAAAAGTCACATATTTCGGCCGGAAGCGTTGCATGTCCTTGGTTCCTATCAAGTTGCCCTACTGGCCAAAGCATAGCCGCGGCCGCTTGGCAGAATATGCGGCAATGCATGGTCATTTAGCAGAAGGACCTCCTGTCGACCGCAGAACCAGCATGTCCTTCCGCAGTCCTGCCTCTTTCGCAACCCTGAGCCAAAGATCAATCGCATCGCCCTGAGGACCCGCCGGTTGGGCTGTCGTCGTGGGTGTCGTTCCAGGCCAAAATTCGGGCCAGGATCGCCCCCTTAGCGACACCACTCTCGACTGAATAGTGCGAAGACAGTGCCCGAATGCGGAAGCGCCCGCTGACGCCAGGCTACTGGCATGGATGGCGCCACCTGCGCCTCTGCGCCTTGCGACGGTGGTTCCTAGAAATAGCCGAGAATGGATTTGACCTCGAGATATTCCAACATGCCCTCGACGCCATACTCGCGCCCGTTCCCGGACTGCTTGAAACCGCCAAACGGGGCGTGTGGATCCCAGGCCGGGTAGTTGAGATGCACCTGGCCGGAGCGGATCCGCGACGCGACGCCCCTGACGGCATCCAAGTCCTCGCCCTGCACATGGGCTCCCAGGCCGTACACCGTATCGTTGGCGATACTTACGGCCTCATCAACAGTGTCGTAGGGGATGATGCAGAGAACTGGACCGAAAACCTCTTCCTGTGCAATGCGCATGCTAGTGCGCACGTCCGAAAAGATGGTCGGCTTTACATAGAGCCCGACATTCAGACCGTCGGGGCGACCCTCTCCGCCGGTCAGGAGTTTCGCGCCTTCCGAGATGCCGGCGCCGATCATGGTCTGGATGCGATCGAATTGGGCACGGTTGGCGATTGCACCATGAGTTGAGGCTTCGCAAAGAGGATTGCCAACGACGATCTGGGCAGCGGCCCCCTTGGCGATTTCCTCGATCTCGGTGAGCAGCGGACGTGGCACGATCATGCGCGTCGGGGCGCTGCATGACTGGCCGAGATTGCGGAAGGCGGCGGCTATGCCAAGGGAAACGGCGCGGTCGAGATCGGCGTCCGGCAGGATCACGTTGGGCGACTTGCCGCCGAGTTCCTGCGCGACACGCTTGACCGTCGGCGCTGCCGCCTGAGCCACCGCAATGCCCGCCCGGGTGGACCCGGTAATGGAGATCATATCGACATCCGGATGGGATGCGAGACCAGCACCCACGCATGCACCATCACCTTGAATCAGATTGAACACCCCGGCAGGAAAGCCGGCCTCCTCGATCGCCTCGGCGAACAGCAGGGCGTCCAGGGGAGAAAGCTCGCTCGGCTTCAACACGACCGTGCAGCCTGCCGCGAGCGCCGGCGAAACCTTGGCGGTGATCTGGTAAAGTGGCCAGTTCCAAGGAGTGATCAAGGCGCAGACACCGATCGGTTCGTGGGTGACCGCGGTTTGCCCCCGCTGCTTGACGAAGGGAAAGGCTGTCAGCACATCACGCGCAACCTTGACATGCGCGATCGCCAGCGGCACCTGAGCGCTGCGCGCATATCCGATCGCCGCACCCATTTCGAGGGTGAGACATTGAGCAAACAGTTCGCCGCGCGCCTCGAGCAGCACCTCCAGGCGCTCAAGCAGACCCGCGCGATATTCTGGCGTGGTCCGGCTCCAGATGGCGAATGCCCCGCGAGCTGCTGAAACGGCCGCATCCACGTCCAAGCTGTTTCCGAGCGGGAACCGAGCCACAACCTCTTCGGTGGAGGGGTTCACCACGACGCCCTTGGCGGTGCCGTTCGGCTCGACCCATTGACCGTCGATGAAGAACTTGTCCAGGTGGCTGTTGCGCGACAGATGTTCGAGGGGCGTCATCACGCGACAAGATCCTTCATACGGTAGTGCGCACCCAGAACCGGCAAGAACCAGGGGCGCCCGAAATAGCCGGGGATCGCCGGCCAGTTGAAATCCTTCCAGGGATTCAAGTCGGGGCGCCCATCCATGAGATCAGTCATGGTGCTGCCTATCAGCGTCGACATATACAGCCCGTAAGAAGTAGACTTCATCCTTGACCACCAATGCTGATTTGAGTGGGGCGGCATCCGAGGCATAGTTGCGCGCCTACCAGCCGCGCATCCGCTCCCAACGCGCTTCAATCCTGGGGCTATCCCCTCTGACGACACTGTAGAAATCATGCTGCGCGGCCATCGCGCACGCATGGTTAGGCAGGATCCGCACCCGAGACCCGAGCGGCAGTTCGGGCATGGATTTCCCTGAACCGGCACGCATGGCAAGGATACCGTGTTCCTGGCTGGCCTGGGCCACGATCACATCGTCAAGCACCCGCCCCTTTTCGTCGCAGACCACGCCGTAACCCTGGTCGATCCGCTGGTTTGCGGTTCCCCGGTCGCGCGAAAGCGCCATCCACCCCGCGTCGACCAGCACCCATCCCTTTTCCGGCTTCGAGCCGATCACCGTGGCCAGTACGGAAATCGCGATGTCGTCGCGGTCGCAGACGCCAACCCCGTGCTGAACGAGATCGAAGAACATGTAGACCCCGGCGCGCAATTCCGTGACACCCTCGAGATTCTGGGCGAAATGCGCGGTTGGCGTCGAGCCGACGCTGACGATCGGACAGGCATGGCCATGGGCGCGCAGGATTTCAGCAGCGCGCACGGTGGCCGAACGCTCGTTCTCCGCTGCCCTGACCAGCGCGTCGGACGTGTTCAAGCCATAGGATTCGCCTGCATGAGCGAGAACCCCAACGAGCTTGGCACCGGCAGCGACGACCCTGCTGGCCACGTCGGGCAATCCCGAGTCGTCCGGCTTCAATCCGCCGCGATGGTCATCGCAGTCCAGTTCGATGAAGACCGACGGCGTCATGCCGGTGGTTTCGCGCGCGTCGGCCAAGACATCGGCCTGCTCCACAGTATCGAGCAACAGCTTCACATCAGCACCGGTACGGCGACAAAGCTCCATGGCGCGCCTTGCCGAAGCCGGCGAGATGCCAACCGCATAGGTGATGTCGCGAAAGCCGTGGTCCGCGAAATATTCCGCCTCGGCGATCGTCGAGACCGTGATCGGACCGGGCTCGCGAGGGAAAGCGTATCGGGCGACGTCGATGCTTTTGGCCGTCTTCATATGCGGGCGCAGCACCACGCCAAGCTTCTTGGCACGCTCAGCCAGGCGTTGAATGTTGCGCTCGAGCCGTCCGCGATCCAGAAGCAGCGCTGGGGTAATCAAGGCGTCGATTGTCTCAGTCGTCTCGCTCGCTGCCAGGTTTGCCGCCATCTTGTTCATCATCTCGTTTCCTAGGTGAACGACTGGTTTGCCAGCGCGTACATATGGGCTGAGCCCTCGGAGACAGGCCGCTGCCCCTTGACCATGGCGGTCGCCGAGCTGACCTGCTGAAGGCCGAGGCTCTCGAGCCAATCGCACAATCCATCTTCGGCATAGATATCGATGCGAACGAATTGATCATGAAGCTTAGAAAGCTGCGCCAAGATCAAAAGCCGCGCGTCCTGGTCACTCTCGGCCGCACAGGGGCCGATGACATAGCCACGGCCGAACCTCCTGCTGATGGCGTAGCCGGCAATCCGCCCGTCGCGTTCGACTACGACGACCTTGCCCACATCGGCGAGTGCCGCGACCATCGATGGTCGCGCCATGCCCGTGGCCCGTTCATCGAACGCCTGGATCGCGGCGAGGTCGGAGATCGTCGCCTGACGCACACCGTCACCGCCCCCCCGCGTCACCGCAGTGGTCAGCAGGCCTTGGTGCTGGAGCACCGTGCCCCAGGCAGTGAAGCCGCGGCGCTTGTAAAGCGCGAGCCCCTCTTCGGTGGACGTGAGCAGCACGTTGCGACCCTGCGCCGCCTCAAGCAAACCATCAAACAGCCGCGAACCGTTGCCACCGCCCTGCGCAGGGCCAGTGACGATGATCATGCCGACGGTGGCAAAAGCCTTGCCGTAAATCCACGACATGGCGGTGCCAATTACCTGCCCTGCCTGCTCGAGAACCAGCCCCCTGCCGACAGTGGCGGCGAATTCCCAATCCTCCAGGCGATAGGGCCAGCCCATCTCCTGCGACAGCTTCAGCGCGCCCGGCAGATGGCGGGGCTCCAATTTCATCAGCTCTATCTGGTTGCTGACGATGTCTGTGTCATGCTCAATGGCCATAAGTGCAACGCTGTCGCTTTATCCAGGATCGAAGTCGCACCTTAGAGTCGCGTCTGATGGACAGATTTCGCTGCTGTTTTGCCCTTTCAATTCAGCCGGATTATTCGTTTTAAGCAGTTCCTCGGCATCTCAAATTGCGCAAATCAGGCGAGGACTATCTGGCACCTGGAATCGCTAGCTCGTGGTTGCCCCGCGAACGGCCGACATCCGCACCGTTCACAATTGGTGTGATCTCACGCTCTGCAATGGCATAGCCGCCAATACTCCCCAGCGAAGGAACGCCTGATGCTCACGAGGAATTTTGGATGATATACATCAGCGAAGAGGAGTCAGCCGCCCTCGTCACGCATGAACTTGCCTTCGAGGCGGCGCGGGAGGCGCTCGTGGCAGCAGCATCGGGGCAGAGTTGGGTCTTCCCTGCTGTCATCGGGCGCACGCAGGAGGCGACCAATACCTTCTCAATCAAATCCGGCTCGTCGGACGACTTGACCGGAGTGAAAATCGGCTCCTTCTGGTCGGGCAACCCAGCACGTGGCCTTCCCCGCCACAACTCCACCATCGTGCTGCTCGATCAGAATAGCGGACGGCTCCGCGCCGTAATCGAGGCCGGAAAGGTGAACGCCTACAGGACGGCCGCAGCCGACGCGGTTGCAGCTGATCTTCTGGCGCGCAAGCAGGCCAAGGTTCTGGCGATATTCGGCGCCGGCAACCAGGCGGGCTTCGAAGTGAGAGCGCTGGCACGCATCCGCGCAATCGAAAGCGTGTTGGTGGTGGCCCCGCCTTCGCCGCGGCGCGACGCTTTTGTCGATCAGATCGGCGAATTGGGCCTGCAGGCGCGCGCTGCCTTGCCCGAAGAAGCCGTGCGTGCCGCCGACATCGTGGTCACGGCGACACCCTCACGCGAACCGCTATTCGATGCCGCTTGGGTGGGACCCGGAACCCATATCGTCAGCATGGGGTCGGACGCTCCCGGCAAGCGCGAATTGCCGAGCGAACTATTTCCCAACGCACATCTGTTTTGTGATCTGCTTTCCCAGTCCGTTCAGATCGGCGAATTTCAACACGTGCGCGACGAGATCGACGCCGGCGTGCTTGCAGTAACGCCAATCGGCGACGTCATTGCCAAGCGTGTGTCCGGACGCCTCTCCGACACCGAAATCACTGTCTTCGACAGCTCCGGTATCTCCCTGCAGGACCTCTACATGGCTGACGCGCTGATCCGCGCCAAGACGCCCAACCGCTGATCAGCTTCGCACCGAAAGTCCCCGCCTCGATGGTGCGGCTGCACCGGAACAAAGAGCCTTACGACAGAGCTCCGCAGCCCCGTACGAGCGCAACCACACACGGCACCCCTGAGTGGGAAGATCTCAGGAATCGGAAAACGCGTTGGCCCTTAAGTTCATGCCGTAGATCGAGCCTCTTGAGGCTAGTCCCGACCGCCCCTCACCAATCCATCACCACCTTGCCCGAACTGCCGCTGCGCATCGCATCGAAACCGGCTTGATAATCGTCGATGCCAATCCGATGCGTGATCAGCCCGCTCACATCCAGCGGTCCCTGCACCAACGCGATCATCTTGTACCAGGTCTCAAACATTTCGCGGCCGTTTATGCCCTTCAGATGCAGCATCTTGAAGATGACCTTGTTCCAGTCGATCTCGAAGCCTGTCGGGGCAATGCCCAGAATGGCGATCTTGCCGCCATTGTTCATGGTGTCGATCATGTCGCGGAAGGCGGGGGCCGCGCCCGACATTTCGAGGCCGACGTCGAATCCCTCGGTCATGCCGAGCACCGGCATGACATCGCGCAGCTTTTCCTTCGAGGCGTCGACGAAATGCTGGACGCCGAGCTTTTTCGCCAGCGCCAGCCGCACCGGGTTGATGTCGGTGATAACCACTTTTCGCGCGCCCACGCATTGGGCAACGAGCGCGCCCATGATGCCGATCGGCCCAGCGCCGGTGACCAGGACATCCTCGCCAACCAGGTCGAAGGATAATGCCGTGTGGACGGCATTGCCCAGGGGATCAAAGATCGCCGCGATCTCGTCGGGCACATCGTCGGGGATCGGCACGACATTGTGCTGCGGGATCGCCAGATACTCGCCGAAGGCGCCGGGCCGATTGACGCCGACGCCGAGCGTGTTGCGGCAAAGATGCCCTCGCCCGGCACGGCAGTTGCGGCAATGGCCGCAGACGATGTGGCCTTCTCCAGAGACGCGCTGGCCGACCTTGTACTCGGTCACCGCCGCGCCGAAATCGGCAACGGTGCCGACGAATTCATGGCCGGTAACCATCGGCACCGGAACCGTCTTTTGCGCCCACTGGTCCCAATTGTAGATGTGCACGTCGGTGCCGCAGATCGCGGTCTTCTTCACCTTGATCAGCACGTCGTTGGGGCCGATCTCCGGCACCGGCACCTCTTCCATCCAGATGCCCGGTTCGGCGCGAGTTTTGACGAGTGCGCGCATCATGTTGGACATCAGCCAATCACTCCGAGTTCGACGCCGACCTCACCGAACGCTGCAACTGCCTGGTCGATATCGGCTGCCGAATGGGCCGCCGACATCTGCGTCCTGATCCGGGCTTGGCCCTTGGGCACGACCGGGAAGGAAAAGCCGATCACATAGATGCCGCGCTCAAGCAGCATGTCGGCCATCTGCGAAGCCAGCGCAGCATCGCCGATCATCACCGGAATGATCGGGTGGTCAGATCCAGCCAATGTGAAGCCGAGCTTTTCCATGCCGGAACGGAAGCGCTGCGCGTTCTCGTAGAGACTTTCACGCAGCCCGTCGCCCCTCTCGATGATGTCGAACACCTTGAGCGATGCTGCTGTGATCGCTGGCATCAGTGTGTTGGAGAATAGGTAAGGCCGCGATCGCTGGCGCAGCCAGTCAACCACCGGCCTGCTCGCCGCCGTATAGCCACCCGAGGCACCCCCCAGCGCCTTGCCCAGCGTACCGGTGATGATGTCCACCCTGCCCTCGACGCCGCAATATTCCGGCGTGCCACGGCCATGCTCACCGACGAAGCCGACAGCGTGGCTGTCGTCCACCATCACCATTGCATCATATTTTTCCGCGAGGTCGCAGACGCCCGCCAAATTCGCGATGATGCCGTCCATCGAGAAGACGCCGTCGGTGGCGATGAGCTTGAAGCGGCTGCCTTCAGTCTTTTTCAGTTCTTCCTCGAGGCTCTCCATGTTGTTGTTGGCATAGCGGAAGCGTTTCGCTTTGGAGAGCCGCACGCCGTCGATGATCGAGGCATGGTTGAGTGCGTCGGAGATGATCGCATCCTCTTCCGAAAGCAGCGTCTCGAACAGGCCGCCGTTGGCGTCGAAGCAGGAACCGTAGAGGATCACGTCTTCCATGCCCAGGAAGCTCGATATCTTAGCCTCGAGCTGCTTGTGTTCCTCTTGTGTGCCGCAGATGAAGCGCACCGAGGCCATGCCGTAGCCATAGCGGTCGAGCGCCGCCTTCGCCGCCTCGCGCAGCTCTTCGCTGTCGGCAAGGCCGAGATAGTTGTTGGCACAGAAATTGAGCAGCTTTCGGCCGCCAACCTCGATTTCGGGCGACTGGGGCGAGGTGATGACGCGCTCGCGCTTGTACAGGCCCTCCGCCTCGATCTCCGAAAGCAGCTCGAGAACGCGGTCGTTGAGAGTCAGTGCCACCCTGCTTTCGCTTCCATTGGTGATCTTCGCGGTCTTGCTCATGCGATTTCTCCCCTGTGCACGCGTAACATGCGCTCGAAGTGGCTAGGATCGTGCGCTTTGAGGATTGCAGCCTCCCGAGGCTGGTACAGGTCCCAGAGACGCGATAGCCAAAAGCGAAATGCTCCAGCGCGTTGCATCGCGGGAAGCAATATGCGTTCGGCTGGAGTAAGCGCTCGAACGGACTGATAGGCGCCTATGAAAGCGGCTGCTCGCCCACCGTCTTGGCGGCCGGTGCAGTCATCGACGCACCAGTCATTGAGGCACACGGCAATATCGAACAGGAAGGCGTCGCATCCTGCGAAGTAGAAATCAAAGACGCCGGTTAGCTGACCACCATCAAACAACGCGTTGTCACGAAAGAGATCAGCGTGCACCGGCCCCTTGGGGAGTTGCTCGTAGGTGGAGGACACGGCAATTTGGTTCTGAAAAGTGAGCTCGCTGGCGAGCAGCGACCGTTGTCCATCGGACACGTATCGGCCGACCACGGGCACCACCTCGTTCCACCACTCGAGACCTCGCGGATTGACCTGGTGTCGTGGGTAATCGGTCCCGGCCACGTGTATTCGCGCCAGGATCTCCCCGATAGAGCGACAATGCGACACTGTCGGTACTGTCACGCTTTCGCCAGGAAGCCTGTTGACGACCACAGCAGGCCGGCCTTTCAGCGAGTGAAGGATTTCGGCACTCGCGTTGGCAACCGGATTCGGGACCGGCATTCGCCGCGCCGCAAGGTGTTTTATGAGATGGAGGTAGAAAGGCAATTGTTCGAATGTGAGACGTTCAAACAAGGTGAGCACATACTCTCCGGTTTCGGTGTCTACGAAGTAGTTCGTGTTCTCAATTCCGGTCGTGATGCCGCGAACAGAACGCGGCCAGCCTAGACCCAGCGCCCCAAAGAACGCTGCGACTTCGTCGACTGATAGCTCCGTATATACAGCCATGGCGGAAATAACGGTCTCCGATTGCTCAAGCAGTTCTTCAGCGGGCCGCAGAGTGCAAAATTTCGGCGACGTGGGTCTTTACGGTCTGTGCATCGGCGGGAAGGACCTTAAATCGTCTCGGCAAATCTTCTATTCCATCGAACCGTTTTGGACGACTTGGCTCGTGGCCCAAAGCCTCCCTGATGGTCTCCGCAAATTTGACCGGCAGCGCCGTCTCGAGCACGATCATCGGCATCTCCGGAACGGAGTGCCTGCGTGCGACCGTGATGCCGTCAGCTGTGTGTGGGTCGACCAGCGTGTTGAAGCGGCGCCAACTGTCACGGATCGTTTCCAACCGGTCGGCGTGCGTGCTCTTGCCGCTGCAGAAGCCAAAACGAGCGGCCACCTGCGCGAAGGCGGAATCGCCACTGAGATCGAACGATCCTCGTCCCCTGAGTTGGTCGTCGAACATTGATTTCGTCCGCTCCGCATCGCGACCGAGCAGGTCGAAGACGAAACGCTCGAGATTGGAGGCCTTGGAAATGTCCATCGATGGGCTTGATGTTTCATACGTGTCCGCTCGGCCCCGCACGCGATACACGCCGGTTCGGAAAAACTCATCGAGCACGTCGTTCTCGTTGGTTGCAATAACGAGACGGGATACGGGAAGTCCCATCGTGCGCGCAACGTGACCAGCACAGATGTTTCCGAAGTTCCCCGAAGGAACAGTGAAGTCGACCTCTGATGTGTTCCCCGCGGTGACCTGGAAGTAGGCGGAGAAGTAGTAGACGACCTGAGCCACCAGCCGGGCCCAGTTGATCGAATTGACGGCGCCTATCCGGTGGCGCCTCTTGAAATCACCATCGCCGGACACGGCTTTCACGATATCCTGGCAATCGTCAAACACCCCTTCGATGGCGATGTTATGGATGTTTTCGTCCTGCAGGCTGAACATCTGGGCTTGCTGAAAGGTGCTCATGCGCCCGTGCGGCGACATCATGAAGACCCGCACCCCCTTCTTGCCGCGCATGGCATACTCCGCCGCGCTGCCCGTATCGCCACTGGTCGCCCCGAGGATGTTCAGTTCCTCACCCCGCCGCGCCAGTTCATACTCTAGGAGATTACCAAGCAACTGCATCGCCATGTCCTTGAACGCCAGCGTGGGGCCGTTGGACAGTTCCGCCACGTGGAGACACGTCTCAAGCGCGCGCACCGGCATGATCCTCGCGGTCCCGAAAACCTCGGGCGTATAGGTCTTCGCGCAGATGGCCTTCAGATCGGCGGGCGGAATATCGTCGATGTAGAGCGATAGGATCTCGAAGGCGAGGTCCGGATAGGACAGCCTCCGCCAGCGATCCAGCATTGCGTCATCCACACGCGGGTAGGTCTCGGGCACATAGAGCCCGCCATCCGGCGCCAGACCTTCGAGCAGGATTTCGCAGAACTTCCTGCGTTCGGGATGGCCGCGCGTGGAGATGTAGTGCATGTGACGCTCTTCGTTGTAGACGCGATCGTTCAGCCGGGCCGCAGCGCCGCGTGGTCAATGGGCCGCCAGCTTCAGCCGTCAACGTTAGGCCTGCCACCACGCGATCTTGTCCTGCAGGCCATAGCGGCGATTGTTGGTGCGCGTCAGGCCTGACTTCCGGCTGATCTTCAGATGGCGGCGATGTCCAGCTTCGAGCCGTCGACCAGACGCGACAGGCGGAACGGTGTAGGATCGACGCAAGGCGTGTCGTTTACGACAAGCTCTGCGGCCAGATGACCAAGCCCCGGGCCCAAACCGAAGCCGTGGCCCGAGCAGCCCGCCGCGAGGACGAGGCCCTTCACCCCGTCCACCTGCGACACCACAGGCACTGCGTCCGGCGTGCAATCGACGAGGCCGCCCCAGGCGCTATCGATCTTTATATCGCCGAGCTGCGGAAAGGTTTTCCGCACACTCTCCACAACTTGGCTCACCAGCCACTTCAAGGGCGGAGGATCCAGCACGCGATTCTGTTCGAAAATCCGATCGTTGTTGGTCAGCAGCGCCGGCATTGAATCCGGCCCCGAAAGGAATGATTGGCCGATGCCCAGCCTAACGTTCTTTAGGCGACGCAAGAATTGCGGCATGAATTCCCTGCTATACCGGATAGCCTGGGGCGTGATTTCGAGGTTCGCCTTGCCGCTGATCGCAAGCGTATAGCTGCCGTCCAGTCGGCGCGTGATCGTGCAGTAGGGTGTGGAGATTGCCTCGCCTATGTTGATTGTCGGGGTGGAACGCAGCGCGGTCTGCCGGATGCTCGCTTGGGGGAAACTGATTCCGAGGGGCCTAAGGAAGCGCGAGGACCAGGCGCCAGCGGCGCACAGCACCGCGCTGGTTCTGATGTAGCCCTTCTCCGTGTGCACGCCCGCAATCTTGCCATTGGCCAAGTCGAGCGCGCGCGCGGCGCATTCCTGGTGGATGGTGGCGCCCAGAGCTCTGGCCCCACCGGCGATAGCCGGCGCGGCGAGCGCAGGCTCGGCCTTACCATCCCGTTCCGAATAGGTCCCGCCGACCCATTTGTCGCGCGCTTCGGGGACGCGCTCGGCCACCTCCGCCCGGCTCAGCATGCGGGTGTCGACCTCGTACTCCCTGGCGACCTCGCGCCACCTTTCCCAGCCGGCAAGCACAGCCTCGTCGTGAGTCGCAGAGACGAGACCGCAGCGTCGAAATCCAAGGTCGCGATTGATATCGCGCGTCAGCTCGTCCCACAGTCGCATGGAGATCACCGAGAGCGGCAGTTCGCGCCGATCGCGGTTCTGCCGGCGGCACCAACCCCAGTTTCTGCTCGATTGTTCACAGGCGACGTGGCCCTTCTCGAGCAGAGCCACAGAGAGGCCACGCTTCGCCAGGAAATAGGCGGCCGTAGAGCCGAGGATGCCGCCGCCGACGATGACGACGTCGACCTCGGACGGGAGACGCTCATCGCTGTGAATGCGTTCGACTCGGGGCGACATGTTCCAACCAACCTCGGCTGCCAAGAATGCGGAAGCAAAGTTCCGATCAGCCCTTCATCGCATCGTGCGCTCGAAAGAATGTGCCGAAATCATCTAGGACTTCGTCAGATGTGCGGGTTTTTGATCCCCTGATCGATACGAACTGCTCAAGCCGGACCGAGTTCCAGTTCGGCGCAGGGCGGCGTAGCCTGCTCGCGAGTCCGTTGGATCGGGTTTGAGGGTCTTGAGCCTGCGTGCGAATTGTAGTCGACGTCGGCGAAGTGTTACCCGAGCTGATCGTGGCTCTCATAGACAAGCGTTTGACGGAGGCGTCCTTGATCGTGCGGTACATCCTCTCGACCTGTCCATTGGTCCAATGATGCTTGGCCCCACTCGTACAGTGCTCGATGTCGTTCGTGGCGCAGGCATATTCGAAGGCGTGCGCCCGTCACCTTTGCCGGTCAGCGGCTGGCGCGCCAGAAGGCGATGCGGTCCTGCAACCGATAGCCCTGGATAATCGCCGGCATGAACCAAGGATTGCCGCGATAGAGCGGGATGGCGGAAGGCGGTCGAAAGTCGAACGCCGTGCGCGACTGCTCGCCATGCCCCAACAATTTGTGGGCCGCACGCATACCGACCCACGGTGCCCAGACCACGCCCGAACCACAGAAGCCGGTGGCATAGACCACACCATCCTTCTCGAAGATGCGGGGCAGCATGTCGCGGTTCATCGCTACGTTGCCGAACCAGCAATGCGAAAGGCGCACGTTCTCCAACTCCGGGAAGAGGTTCACCAGGCCCTTGCGTAGGAGAAGTTTCGGGGCAATCGGATCGCCGACGCGAGAACTGTCACGCCCCCCCAGCAGTATGCGTTTTCCGTCAGGCGTGGGACGATAATAGAAACCGAGTTGCCGATTCTCCGTGATCGTCATCAGCTTCGGCATCAGTCGCGCCATGACATCGGGCGCGAGTTCCTCGGTGACGATGATGCGGCTGCGGACCGGAACCAGCCGGCGGCGCAGGTAGGGAGCGGCGCCGTCGGTGTAGCCGTTGGTACAGACCAGAACCTGCCGCGCATCCACCGTCCCTGCCGAAGTCACGACGCGGAACCCCGAACCATTCCTCTCGATCGATTTGACCACCGTTTGCGAATGGACCGTCAACCCGGATGCGAGCGCGACCCGCAGGAGTTCAGCGTGGAATTTGGCGGGGTGCAGCCCGCCAATGTCCATCCGAACGGTTCCGCCGCGGTAGAAGTCGGTGCCGATATAGTTCCGCTGCTCGGCATGCGGAACGGCGTAGGACTCGATCCGCAGTTTCTTAGCCAGCCTCTCGGCGCCGCGCGCCATCTTCTCATACTGTTCATAGCCGAAAGCGCCTTTGAACTGGCCAACCAGCCGGAAGTCGCAGTCGAGCCCTTCGTCCTTGATGAAATCGTACAGGAATTCGCGAGCGACCTTGCCCTCAGCCTCGATCGCCATGGCCTTCTCTTCACCGAAGCGCCTGGTGATCGTGGCAGAATCCGGCCGGATGCTCCCGCTCGTAATCCCGCCGTTGCGCGTGGAAGCACCCTCGCCCGGATGCATCGCATCAAAAGCGGCGACGGAGCGCCCCTCGCGCACCAGCACTAGCCCGGCCGAAAGCCCGGCATAGCCGGCGCCGACAATCACCACATCGAGCTTCTTTGCCAGCGGCTGACGCGGCAGCGGCATGACGGGCGCCGCTTCCCACCAGTAGGGCGTGTTCTTTTCGGCGACTTTGGGCTCTTGCACGTGACTGGCTTCTCTTGATGTTCCAGGGTTTAGGCATGTGACGGTTCGCGGTATTCAAATATGGTCATCTCGTACGTCCAGAGCGTCACGCAGCCCGTCGCCGATGAAATTGAAACTGGTGACCGCGATGGTGATGGCCGCTCCGGGAATGATTGCCAGCCATGGTGCGCTGCCCAGATATTGCTGCGCGCCGTTGAGCATGTTGCCCCAACTAGGCAGTGGCGGCTGGATGCCGTAGCCGAGAAAGCTGATGTAGGCTTCCATGAGAATGGCGCGCGCCACCGTCAAGGTGGAAGCAACGATGATTGGACCGATGGCATTGGGAAGGATCTCCCGAAACATGATATGGGTGCCGCTCAGCCCCAGCATTCGCCCGGCCTGGACAAATTCGCGCTCGCGAAGCGAGCGGACCTCGGCCTCCACAATTCGGGCTACTTCCATCCAGCTGGTCGCAGCGATTACGACGGTAATCATTATCGGGCTGGGTTTCAGGGCCGCGGCAAGGGCCAGCACAAGGAAGATAGACGGGAAGGCCAGAAAGCCGTCTACCATGCGCATCAGCGACGCGCCTATCCAGCCGCCGCGGTATCCAGCAATTACCCCGACGAGCGTGCCGATCAGCGTCGACAACACCATTGCGAAAAAGCCTACCAGCAACGAGATTCGTCCCGCCATCAAGAGCCTTGCCGCCAGGTCGCGGCCGAGCGGATCAGTGCCCAAAAAGTGGTGGCCCGTAAGCGGGGCAGCGAAGCGGGCCCGCAGATCGATATACAGTGAGTCATAAGGCAGGAGATGCGGGCCGACGACGCAAGCGAGGCTGAGGAGGATGATCATCGCCAAGCCGAGCAGCGCCAGGCGATGCCGCATGAAACGAAGCGCCGCGCGGTTGTTTGTCCATCGGCTTGGAGCTGCATTTGCGGTGAATGCGGTCATATCGGCTGTCTCCTGTCGGGGAAGTTGCGCGCTCAAGCCAGTCGAATGCGCGGATCGACAATAGCGACGACAATGTCGGCGATCAGGTTTCCAAGCAGAACGAGGATAGCGGAGAACATCAGCAGCCCCATCACAACCGGATAGTCGCTGTAACCAAGGCTATCGAGGAACAACCGTCCCATTCCTGGCCAGGTAAAGACAGTTTCGGTCACCAGCGCGCCGGTCAGGACGCTGGGAAGCTGCATCCCCGCCAGGGTAATCATCGGCAAAAGCGCGTTGCCGACGACATGCTTCGTCAATATCCGGCGTTCACTCAAGCCTTTGGCCCGAGCCGTCTTGACGAAGTCCTGGCTGATGGCGTCGAGCGTCGCCGTCCGCATGTAGCGGCTCCAGATCGCGACATGGACCAGCGACAGCACGATGCTTGGCAGGATCAGATGGTGGAGATAGCCCAGGATCGAGGAATCGCCAATCTCCGACATATTGCCCGCGGGCAGCCAGCCCAACTTCAGAGTAAAGATGTAGATGCCGACGAGGCCGAACCAGAAGGTAGGGACCGACAAGGCGACCATGGCGCCGACCGTTGCGAGATAGTCGAATAGCGAGTAGCGGCGCGTGGCGCCCCGAATTCCAATCCAGGCGCCAATGGAGATCGCAATCACGGTTGAGGATCCCATCAGCAGCAGCGTGGCAAAGAGATGGCTGCCAATGATCTGCAATACCGGCGCCCCGTCGCGGAACGAATGACCCCAGTCGCCCTGCAGCAGCCGCCATGCCCAGTCCAGGTATTGGATCCATATCGGTCGATCTAGGCCCAGAAGCCCCTTGATACGAGCGAGATCCTCCTGGGTCATGCTGGGATCGAGCCCAAACTGCGCCAGCGGCCCGCCGGGAAGGAGGTTCAGAATGCCGAAGCCGATGATCGAAACGATCACAAGCAGCACCAGACTCTGCGAGAGGCGATTGAGCAGGAAGCCGCGCATTCTATTCCTCCGTCTTGGGGGTGATGATTTCAGTCTGTTGCCGCCGCCGCGGTGGATCGGGCGGCGGCAACTGCAGGCCTTAACTCTTCCAGCGCCAGGCCGCGGCATCCCAGGAGGCGGTGCGGGTGTTGGCGTTAGGCTTGAAGCCGTCCAGCCCTGCCTTGCGTCCGAGCACGTTTGTAAGCGCTGACACCGGCAGGAAGGGCAGATCATGGCGCACTATTTCCTGCACGCGATTATAGATCCCGCGGCGCTCTTCCGGATCGAAGATGCGAGCACCCTTTTCGAGCAGGGCATCGACCTCAGGATTAGAATATTGCCCGGTATTCGAGCCGTGTCCGCCTTGAGCGGCGATTGCCTTCGTATGGAGGCGGTTTGTCGCATCGGGGTCCGCGGCAATCAGATAGGTGACGCCCACCATGGCGGTGTCGAATTGCGACTTCAGCCAGAAATCGCCCCACATGACGGCAGCTGGCAAGTTCGAGATCGTCATCTCGACGCCGATCTCGGCAAACGTCTGCTGCAGGAACTGCTGCGTCTGCTCGCGGAGGTTGTTGCCAGAAGTTGTCGAGTTGGCGAAAGACAGTCGCACTCCATCCTTGACGCGGATACCATCGGGACCCGGCGTCCAGCCAGCCTCATCCAGAATCTTGCGCGCACGGTCCAAATTGAACTCCTGTGCGGGAAGATTCGGATTGTAGTAGTAGGACTCCTTCGGCATGAAGGTCTCAGTGAGAGTGCCCACACCGTAGTAGATCGTGTCGACAATCGCCTTCCTATCCATCGCGGCGTAGAGAGCCTCGCGAACGGCCAACTCCTTGAATTGCGGGCGGCCCAAATTGAGGTAGATCGACTCGAGCGATGCCCCGGTCTCCAACGTCACCACGCGATCTGGTAGATCACGGGCTTCAGTGTAGTGGTCGGCGGTGATGTAGGATTGATCGACCAGGTCCACGTCGCCGCTCTTGAACTGCGTGTAGAGCACGGTCATGTCGGGGATGTATTTGAAGATGAGTTGCTCGACATAGGGGCCTTCGCCGGCATACTCCGGGTTGGCGGCGAGCTCGATGTGGTCGCCCGCTACCCGCCGGCTCCACTTGAAAGCGCCGGTGCCGATCGGCGCCTGATTGAACGCGGCCGTATTCGGATCGGCCTCTTTCTCCAGAATGTGCTTTGGCACGATGAAGGTTTCGGCCAGGAACGAAAGATAGGGCGCAAAAGCCTCCTTCATCCGCCATGTGATCTCGGTTGGGGAGACCACAGTGATGTCCTGTACGAGCGAATGGCCGCTCGTACGCCAAGCGCGAAACTTCGGGTTCGTGATGAGTTCAAGGGTGTATTTGACATCCTCAGCCGTGAAGGGCTCACCGTCGTGCCAGCGAACATCGTCACGCAACCGGATGCGCCAGTTGAGACCGTCCTGCGAAATGCCGCCGTTCTTCTGACTTGGCACCTCGGCGGCAAGATTCGGCTGAAGAAGGCCTTGGGGATCCTTGCGGACCAAGGCGTCGAAAACTGAGAAATGGACCGCGTCATCGACTTCGATATGCGCCATCAGCGGATTAAACACGGTCGGCTCTTGTGAAAGACCGACGACGACCCGACCGGCCGGACCCGCGGCAGGGGTCTTGGCGAAAGCGGGCTTGCCCAGCAGATTGGGCGCCATCAGGCCTGCGGCCCCACCGAGCGCCATCAGTCGCAGCGCCTGGCGTCTCGAGTAGTTGGAAGTAGTCGTTGAATTTTTGGTCATAGCAGTTCCTCTCTTTTAGCGATTGTTCGCGTTATTTTTTATGCGTTTGCTGCAATTGGGCGGGCATTGCCCGGTCTCTCCCCTGGAATCGCCGCCACGAGTTGGCGGGTGTAGGCAGCTTGCGGGTTCAGGAATATCTGCGAGGGCGGTCCGCGCTCGACGATCCGTCCCTTCTGCATCACGGCGATTTCGTCACAGATCTGGCTGGCGACGCGCAGGTCGTGGGTGATGAAGACCATCGACACGCCGGTCTCGCGTTGGATCTGGTCCAGAAGCTGCAGAATCTGCGCCTGGATAGACACGTCGAGCGCGGAGACCGCCTCGTCGGCGATCAACAGCTTCGGTTTGAACATCAGTGCACGGGCGATGCCGATGCGCTGGCGTTGCCCACCCGAGAACTCGTGCGGATAGCGGTCGAAGGCGCCGGCATCGAGACCGACATGGGCCAGAAGCGCCCGCGCTTCTTCGCGCGCCTGGGCATAAGGCATCCCGTGTGCCACCGGACCCACCGTCAGTATATGGCCGACCGTCGAGCGTGGGTTCAGAGAAGCGAAGGGATCCTGGAAGATCATCTGGATCCGCGGCCGAAGCGGGCGGAACTTCGCTTCGGGAAGCTTAGCTATGTCAGATCCCTCGAACAAAATCTCACCGCCGTCGCTGTCCAGCAATTTGATCAGCAGCCGGCCCAGCGAGGATTTTCCCGAACCGCTCTCGCCTACGACCCCCAAGGTGCGGCCTGGCGCCAGTTCGAACGAAACCTCGTTCACCGCTTTCACTATCCGCTGGGCACCAAACAGCGCGCCGCCGCCACGATAGGTTTTAATCAGGCCCTCGACCTTCAGGATCGGCTGCTTGCTGTCGGACTCCGCACGAGAGCGATCTTCGCCGGTCAGATACGGAACGGCCGCGATCAGGCGCTGGGTATAAGGATGCTTGGGCGACTTCAGCACTTGCTCGGCGCTGCCCTGTTCAACGATGCGACCCTTTTCCATCACCACGACGCTGTCGGCGATCTCGGCCACCACACCAAAATCGTGGGTTATGAACATCACGCTCATGCCCTTGCGGCGCTGAATGTCTCTGATGAGTTCCAGGATCTGTGCCTGGGTTGTCACGTCGAGCGCGGTGGTCGGCTCATCGGCGATCAGCACCGTCGGCTCGAGCGCCAAGGCCATGGCAATCATGACGCGCTGTCGCTGCCCGCCCGATAGCCGGAAAGGGTACTGGTGATACATGAGTTCGGGATCTGGCAGGCCGACTTCGGTGAGCAGCTCGATGGCGCGGTTTCGACAGGCTTGTGGCGTCCCGTATCCATGCGCTGCCATCACCTCGTCAATCTGCGCGCCCACGGTCATCAGGGGGTTGAGCGCCGAGAGCGGGTCCTGAAAGATCATCGACACGACCCGGCCGCGCAAGTTGCGCAGCTTGTCGGGCGACATGCCGATGATGTTCATTCCCTCTAGCTGGATGACACCCGATGAGACGCGGATTACCTTTGGCAGAAGACCCATGATCGCGTTCGCCGTGACCGACTTGCCTGATCCGGACTCGCCGATGATGCAGAGGATCTGGCCGCGTTTCAGATCAAAGGAAATGTTCTCGACCGCATAGGTTCGTTCCATGCCTTTCGGCAAATTCACCGTGAGGTCGCGCACCGAAAGCGCCACATCGTGGGGGGCTACAGCCTGGATGCTTGCGACCATCTGGATCACCTCCCATTCCACCGAAGCGGAGCCACCCTGTTGCGGACTGCATCATCGCCCCTTGAGCAGCAAAGCGGCACCGTAGCAGCCGCAGCCTGGCCATCTCGGCGCTTCGCGCCCTGAGGCTGCGAGAGACGGATTCTACTCATCCTGGCGGCTCCCTTATGAAGTTCGGTCCCCGTATCGGACACTGTTCCCTATTCTTGGAGAACTCTCCATCGGGCAGCTCTGCCTATCGGAGGTCCTCGGGAGCTTGCCTGCCGTAAGGAAGGGTACCCCGTTCTTCCAGCCAGTGTGGCTGTTCTGTTTCCGCAGAGTCTTCGAAAGTTGGCGCTCGGGCGGCATGAACTTCTGAAAAAAACGTCCGAATTGGCATTTCACTCTGTTTGGCATGGTTGATGGTGGCGCGGGCTAGCTGAGAGTCTGAGAGTGATTGCCCGAAAAATGAATGAGCAATGACGCCAGCGGCGGTGCCGATCTGTCCAAGGCGGGCACGGCATTCCTTGCCACAGGAATTTTGCACGATCCGCCACGCCGGAATTTTCCGCATTGAAATAGACTGGCGCCCGTCCAGGCGTTGAAGGTAAGCAACAACCGGCCTGAGGTGCACGAAGCCTGTGATTCGCCCATGCGATGCCTCACCAGAGGCAAATAAAAGCAGTGACGAACAGCACCGCAAACTGTGCCGCTCATCGATGCCCGGCTGCTGCTTTTCGACGCCGGGTCGGCCACGTTCAGCTGGGCGAAGCTCCCAGAGCGCTCCTTTCAAAGGCGATTTGGTCCCAGGCGGCTGAACTGCGCATGAAGCCACTCTGCGAGTTCAAACTCCACACCTTCCAGTTCACTCGAGCCCAACCATATCAACCCATATTGACTGCCGTCAGGGTCAAAGCCAGCAGGGGCCGCCAGGCTTCCTCGTTCCACATCGTCAATCGCAATTACGAGCGGACTGAGGGCTACGCCAAGGCCTGCAGACGCAGCCTCGACGATCAGCGCGTGATTGTCGAAGTACCGGATGTCTGTGGGTCGACGCGCAGACGGATGGGTCTTCAGCCATTGCGCCCACGCGTCAGGTCGGGTCTTCGACCCGAGAGCGAGATAGTCGCCATGTTCGAATTCTGCCACAAGTTCCGGCCTCATAACGGGTCCAACCTTTTCGGAAAAAAGGGGCCGGACGTTCCACGTCTCAGGCACAGCGAAGTCCAGCCGTCGAATAGCGAGATCGACCTGTTTCTTACGAAAGTCCACCAGCCCTCCACCTACGGAGAGGTGGAGGGCCATGTTCGGATGCGCCACTTGAAGCGCCCCAAGCCGCGGAATGAGCCAACGCATGGCAACGGAAGGCTCGCAGGAGAGCACCAGGGAACTGCTTCCGGCATTGGTGGCACGCAGGCCTTGCACTGTGGCGGCCAACTCGCCGAAAAACCTGCTGAGGGTGAGGTTGAGCGTCTCGCCGGCGGGGGTGAGCCGCAGACCTCGCCCATTCTTTTCAAACAACCTGACACCAATGTCATTGGCGAGCTTGGTGATACGGCGACTGACGGCGCCGTGCGTGAGTGCAAGCGATTCTGCTGCAAGCCGAACTGAGCCCAGCCGCGCTGTTGCTTCGAACGCGCGCAGGTCGTCGAGCGAGGGTATGTCCGAGCGATCCATCAGTGATAATCTATCACCGATTTCATCAGAAACTATCGCTTTTCATCGTTTGCGGGGTTTTGTTAATTGATGCATGCGCACCAATCATCAACCCAGTATAGCGGTCCTCGCCGACGACCTCACCAGCGCGGCGGATGGCGCAGCACCTTTCGTTGCCCGCGGCTTGACTGCGTCGATCGGCAGGGGTCGGCTTCCAAGCCGAGCGGCGGCGGTAATCGCAGTCGATAGCGGTTCGCGGTCTGCTACTGCGTCGCAAGCATTCGAGCGGGCCGCTCGATTGACCGACCGACTTGCCGGCCGTGGCGTGCTCTACAAAACAGTGGATTCCACGCTACGCGGCCACATAGCGGAGGAGCTTGAAGCATGCTTTGCGGCGAGCGGCCGCAAATCGCTGGTTTTTGCGCCGGCATTCCCCCAGGCCGGACGTACGACAGTGAGGGGCATTCAGTTCGTTGACGGCATCTCGGTCTCGGAAAGTGCTTATGGCCATGACCCAGTGCATCCCGTGCGGCATTCCGCGCTAGTCGACCTGGTGCCGAACTGCATCAAGAATGTCACGCTGCTTGATGCGGTAACCCAGGAAGAACTCGACTCGCAGATTGCTTCCATCGAGGATCCAGCGTCGATCCTTTGGGTTGGCTCTCCTGGAATGGCTACAGCGCTATCGCGGCGTTTCGTGCTGGCGAAGAGCCTACCGCCCTTGCTTGATGGCATCAGCAGCGATGTCTTGGTGGCCATTGGGAGCGCAAATTTGCGCAGCCATCAGCAGGCAGATCAACTCCAGGAGTCCAGCGGCGTGATGCTGCTGCGCGGACCAAGGGCGCGCGAGGGAGACTCGGCAGCGGTGCTGCGCCGTCTAGCACAGGACGCGGCGCGAGAGCTTCAAAGCTCACGCTTCGGCGCTTTAATCGCCACCGGCGGCGACACGATGGACGCGATCCTGGACCTTCTCAACGTCCGTGAGTTCGAGATCCTGCAAGAACTCGATCCCGGATTCCCGCTTGGTCTCGCCAGGCTTGGCGATGGGCGCTCGCTCTTGCTCGCTATGAAGGCCGGAGGCTTTGGCGGTGACGACGCTCTGGAGCGCGCCGTCGCGCGGATACGTGGAGCAACGCAATGATGAACATTCCCCCGCTTGCTCTCACGATGGGCGACGCCTCCGGCATTGGGCCGGAGATCGTGGCGAAGGTGCTTGCGAAGGGTGGCGAACGCGTCGTCGTGTTCGGCAGCTATGTTGTCATGCAAGACACCGTGCGGCGGCTCGGGTTGAACGTCGAGGTGCGACGCATCAACGCGGCCAATGCGGCCCAATTCGAGCCGCGGCGAATTGAAGTCATCGAAACCTCGCGGATTACCGAGCCTCCACCAATCGGGCGTATCAGCGCGATTTGCGGGCAGGCGGCCTTCGACGCCATCGTGGCAGCGATCGCGGCAGCGAAGTCCGGAGATGTGAGCGGCATCGTCACGGCGCCGATCAACAAAGAGGCGATGGCCAGCGCGGGAATCCGCTACCCCGGCCATACCGAAATTCTGGCCGACTATGGCGGCGCCAACCGCGTGGCGATGATGCTTGCCAACGATGACATCCGCACGGTGCTCGTCACCATCCACACGTCACTGAGCAAGGCGATCGAACAGGGCGATTTCGACGCTCAGCTATCCGCCATCCGGCTTGCCCACGAGGGTGGAAAAGCTCTCGGCTTCGCGACCCCGCGTGTCGCCGTAGCGGGTCTCAATCCGCACGCAGGTGAAGGTGGCCTCTTCGGGGACGAGGAAATCCGGATCATCCGCCCTGCAATCGACGCGGCCCGGGCCGAGGGCATCGATGCCACTGGTCCTTATCCGGGCGACACTGTCTTCATGCAAGCACGGCAAGGTCGATTCGATGTTGTGGTGGCACAATACCACGATCAAGGGCTGATCCCTGTGAAGTATCTCGGGCTGGAAAAGGGCGTGAACATCACGCTTGGCTTGCCGTTCGTCCGCACCAGCCCAGATCACGGCACGGCGTTCGACATCGCGGGCCGTGGAATTGCAGACCACACAAGCTTGGAAACGGCACTTGCCTACGCCAAGCAGCTGGTAGGGGCGCGAACCAACACGAACTAGATTCGAAAGGAACCACCACCAATGGGGTTACGCTTCATCTTCATGCTTACGCGCCACGACCGCACGGTTCCGGACGCGTCGCAGCAACTTCAAACCGCGCTCAGCCTCGGCGTGCGGCACATCGGATTCAAGGATATCGGCTTGCCGATCGAGCAGTTGAAAGGCCTCAATGCGGCCATCAGGACGGGCGGTGCAACTTCCTATCTGGAAGTCGTGTCGCTGGACCGCGAAAGCGAAATTGCTTCGGCAAAGGCAGCTGCCGAAATCGGCGTTGACGTTCTTCTTGGTGGCACGCGGGTCGACGATGTGCTGCCGATCATCAAGGACACCGGCATCCAGTACTTCCCGTTTCCGGGTCGGATCGCCGGTCATCCGAGCGTGCTTGAAGGCACCATCGACGAAATTGTCGAAAGTGCCAAGACGATCGCAGGGCGTGATGGAGTGAATGGCCTGGACCTGTTGGCATATCGTTCGGCGCAGAACGTGCCCGAGTTGATGAAGGCAGTCTGCGCTGCGGTCACCAAGCCTGTCTACATTGCAGGTTCGATCGATACCCCTGAACGAATTGCAGTCGTCCAAGGCGCCGGCGCAGCTGGTTTTACGATTGGGACTGCGGCTTTGGATGGCAAATACCCGGCCAGTGGGAATGACCTACCAAGCCAACTCACCGCAATCATTCGCGACGTCGCGGCCCTGAACAAGCACCTTTCGCCAATTTACAAGAAGAATTTGTCAATTGAGTTTGCGGGGCTGCACGCGCCTTCGGCGCCCAAAGTCGAGCTGCATACCACCAACATGCAAATCAAGATTGCCATGTTCAATGGCGCCTCCAGTTGGTCATTTCGACAGCACGACGATCAGTTGTTCTTCGTTCACCGGGGACGCCTGCTCATGAAATTTCGTGACCGTGAAGAAATTATCGAACCCGGAGAGTTCATCGTCGTCCCATATGGCGTTGAGCACAGTGCGGTGGCCTTGAGCGAGGAAGGATGTGAAGTGTTGCTGGCAACGTCAACCGCCCTACCCTGCTATCCACCCGAGGTAACTGACCTCGCTCATTCTGATCGATCCCATTTGAGTGCTTAGCAGGACGGTCCCGACTGCTAGGTTTCAGTAACATCATGGCGCAACGCGCAGGAGCAATCATGACCGTGGCTATAGTGCTGCATCGCGCCGACGGCGCACCCGTTGCAACCCCTTTCCGCAGGACAGCGTTCGGCACGGATGATCCCTTTGTGGGGCATCGCGAAATCGCCTGGGAAGGACCGGACTCGATGATCGTGGGCCGAACCAGCTTTGTTGGTGAGCTCGAAGTCGCAAGCTTCCCCCACATCGAAACCATCGTCGTGGTTGAAGGAGAGCTGATCCTGACGGCGGCCGGCGCGGCCCCGTTGGTGCTCGGTCCGCAATCGGGTGTTGTCATGGGATGCGGCACCACGCTTCGCATCCAGACTGAATCAGGAGCGCGGTTTTCGTTCTGCGCGGCCGCTTGCGACAAACCGAAGAAGCCCGGCCTTGTCCAGTTGCGCGCGGACGCCGACTTCAAGCCGTCTGCTTCGCTACCGGCTGAGGCTTTGCTTGGCCCCGCGCCGCACTGCCGCAGCGACAACGTCTTCTCCAGCGACGGCGCGGATTACCGTGCGGGCACCTGGGATTCGACCCCATACCACCGGGTTGTTCGCCCGCATCGCCAGAACGAGTTCATGCATCTGCTGGCCGGAAGCGTACGATTCGCCGCGCCCGATGGCAGCGTGCTGTCGGCGGGCACCGGAGATACGCTTTTCGTGCCCCAGGGCGCATCTATCGGATGGGAAAGTAACGATCGCGTGGCGAAGTTTTTCGTGGTTCAAAGCGTCCAGGCCTGACGTAGAACAAGATTCATCATGTCCCTGGCAAGGTCGTTGAGTTTTAGGCCGCATACGCAATCGACGCGCCTTCACACGAGATGGCTCTAGGCTATAGGCTACCCCCTCTGTGAGCTGGGACGCCGGCGACCTTTTCACGCAATAATTGCATGTCCTAAGGGCCACTAACCGCAGGATATTCCGTCCAGGCACACAACTCCGCAGCCTGCCTATTCTCGGCGCGAGTTAGAATGCTTCAGAGTTTCCGGAGTTCCGCAGATGCCCGCGCCGCTAATGCAAATCGAGTGCAGCCCTTCCCTGCCCCGCGAGGCGGACGTCGTCGTGATCGGTGGGGGCGTCGTGGGCGTGTTCACGGCGTATTATCTCGCGCGCCGCGGCGTCAGCGTCGCCCTGGTAGAGAAAGGGCGCGTGGCCGCCGAGCAGTCCAGCCGAAACTGGGGCTGGTGCCGCCAGCAGAACCGCGATGCACGGGAGTTGCCGATGGCAACCAAGAGTCTCGATCTGTGGGAGAAAGTAGCACACGAGACCGGGCACGAGACAGGCTTTCGCCGTTGCGGCCTCCTCTATCTCTCACAGGACGAAAATGAACTGGCTGGCTGGGCGAAATGGCGTGACTTCGCCAGGACGGTGGGCGTTACGACGCATGTTCTGAGCGCAGAGGAAGCCACCGAAAAGGGCAAGGCGACCGGGCGCAAATGGAAGGGCGGCGTTTTCTCACCGACTGACGGGACGGCGGATTCGTCCAAGGCAGTGCCGGTTACCGCGCGCGGTATCATGGCGGCGGGCGGTACCGTGCATCAGCATTGCGCGGCGCGTGGACTGGAGTTGAGCGCCGGCAAGGTCAGCGGCGTCGCAACCGAAGCGGGAACCATCCGCACGAAGACCGTGGTCATGGCCGGAGGCGCATGGGCCTCTTCGTTCTGCAACCAGCTCGGCGTACGATTTCCGCAGGCTTCCGTGCGCGCTTCGATACTTGCCGTGGCGCCGGGAGCAAATGGAGTGCCCGACGCACTACATAGCGCGGGGGTATCGCTAACCCGGCGCGGCAACGGTGGATACACGCTGGCCATCGGCGGGCGAGCTCGCGTCGACCCAACCCCGCAGCAGTTCAGGTTCAGCCGCGAATTTGTACCCATGTTCGCCCGCCGCTGGCGCAATCTCGCCCCAGGCGCCTTCGAGGGCTGGGTTCAAGGTCATGAAAGCCTGCGCAAATGGGGCCTCGACGAGATCACGCCAATGGAGCGGACCCGGATTCTCGACCCGAAGCCCGACATGGGGCAAATTCGGCTGACATATCGACGAGCTTGCAAAGTGGTGCCCGAACTCCAGCGCGTCGCGATCTCCGATGTCTGGGCCGGTTATATCGACAGCACGCCCGATGGCATTCCCGCAATCGGTGAAGTGGAGGGAATTCCGGGCTTAATCCTGGCGGCGGGATTCGGTGGTCACGGCTTCGCGACTGGCCCCGGCGCGGGTCATATGATCGCAGACATCGTTACGGGCAGCGAGCCGATCGTCGATCCGCGCCCATATAGGCCGAGGCGTCTGAAGACCGCTGCATGGGGAAAGGTCGCTGAGTTCTGAGTACGGTCTGCCAAGACGGCAATCGGTCGAACAGGAGACCGCGAGCGGGCGAGAACAAAAAACAGGGAAGGTGACGATGCGCGAATATGAGATTGCCGCCATTCCTGCTGACGGGATCGGCCCAGAGGTCATCGCCGCCGGTCTCCAGGCGCTTGCGGCGCTGCAGCAGCGCTGCGGCGACTTCAAACTGCGCGTCCAGCACTTCGACTGGGGCTCAGACTACTATAAGGCCAATGGCCGGATGATGCCCGAAGATGGAGTGGCGCAACTGAAGCGCTTCGATGCTATCTTCTTTGGCGCGGTAGGCGTCCCCGATCTGCCCGACGACATCACGCTTTGGGGTCTCCGGCTGCCGATCTGCCAAGGCTTTGATCAATACGCGAACGTACGGCCGACCAGGATATTGCCCGGCATCGTTTCGCCGCTGGCAGGCGTTGGCCCTGGCGACCTGGATTGGGTGATCGTGCGCGAAAATTCCGAGGGCGAGTATTCCGGCCATGGCGGCCGTGCCCACCGCGGTCTCCCCGAGGAGGTGGGAACCGAAGTCGCGATCTTCACGCGCGTCGGCGTCACCCGCATTATGCGCTATGCATTCCGACTGGCGCAATCACGACGGCGAAAGCTCCTGACGGTTGTTACGAAATCAAACGCGCAGCGTCACGGCATGGTAATGTGGGATGAAATCGCAGCCGAGGTGGCGCAAGAGTTCCCTGACGTCGCGTGGGACAAGATGCTGGTTGATGCTATGACGGTGCGTATGACACTCAAACCTCGCAGCCTCGATACGATCGTCGCCACCAATCTTCATGCTGACATTTTGTCAGATCTTGCAGGCGCGCTCGCGGGCAGTCTCGGCGTTGCGCCGACCGCCAACATTGATCCCGAGCGGCGCTATCCCTCTATGTTCGAGCCAATTCACGGCTCGGCCTTCGACATCGCCGGCAATGGTATTGCCAACCCCGTCGCCACCTTCTGGACCGCTGCCCAGATGCTGGAACATCTGGGCGAAAGCGCAGCCGCCGTCCGGTTGATGAGCGCTGTGGAAACGGT
The DNA here is from genome assembly GCF_020164995.1 of Mesorhizobium sp. CO1-1-11. NCBI lineage: Bacteria > Pseudomonadati > Pseudomonadota > Alphaproteobacteria > Hyphomicrobiales > Phyllobacteriaceae > Mesorhizobium > Mesorhizobium sp. CO1-1-11. The sequence goes on along the minus strand of NZ_JAIUHE010000017.1, from coordinate 129,360 downwards.
GACCAGCGAAGGCGTGCTGACGCCGGACGTGGGAGGGACAGCGACCACGCAGGACGTGACGGACGCCGTCTGCCGGACGATCAGCGGTTCGAACGTGTGACAGGTATGCAATGAAGCTCGACAAGATCGACATCAAGATCTTATCCCAACTGCAAAAGAACGGGCGGGTCACCAACGTTGAGCTTGCCGACCTGGTCAATCTATCGCCAAGCCCTTGCCTGATGCGGGTGAAGAAGCTTCAGGCGGAAGGCTTCATTACCGGCTACTCCGCCCAGATCGACGTGTCCAAGCTCGGACAGACTCTAACGATCTTCACCGAGGTGACGCTCAAGCACCATCAACAGAACGACTTCGCGAGATTTCTCGCCGCCATTCAGAAAGTCGATTCCGTGATCGAATGCCATCTGATTTCGGGCGGGTACGATTATCTTGTGAAGTTCGTCACAGCGGGCATAAGCGAGTATCAGACGATCATGGAGCGCATGCTCGAACTGGATATCGGGATCGACAAATATTTCAGCTTCGTTGTGCTGAAGTCACCGATCGTGAAATCCCATTTGCCTCTCGATGTCATTTTCGACAGATGAAAGGCGCGCTGCTGTCCTGGACCTGAGAGCCCGTACACAACTGCGCCCACTTGCTGTTTCGCCACGCTTGTGCAAAGGCAGGACGTTCCACGTAGCTGACAATTGCCAAGTTCGCTTCGGCGATGGCATCGATCACCCCTTCATCGCTTCCCGCACATCCTTGTCTTCGAGTGTTTGATCGAGCGTCATCCGGGTGCGTTCGAGGATACCATCGATATTGTCGTCCGTGCAGCAGAGCGGCGGCGCAAAGCCGAGGATGCCGCTGTTGAAGGCGCGGATGACAAGGCCGTTCTCCCAGGCGCGGTCGAAGATGCGGCGCCCCGGGTCGGCCGCCGCCGGCAGTGGTGTTTTACGATCCTTGTCCGTGACCAGCTCGATCGCGGCCAGCATGCCGCGACCGCGAATTTCGCCAACCAGCGGGTGATCGGCGAGCGAGCGGAGGCCATCCATCAGGCGCTTCCCGGCCTTGCGCCCGTTCTCGAGCAAGCCATCTTCATAGAGACGCAGGCATTCGAGCCCGACTGCCGCGCTCACCGGATGGGCTGAGTAGGTATAGCCGTGGCCGACAGCCGCTTTGCCGGCTCCGTCCGCGATCGTATTGTAGACATGGTCGGTCATGAAGACGGCGCCCATCGGCACGTAGCCCGACGTCAGTCCTTTCGCCGTGGTCATCAGATCCGGCACGACCTCGTCTTCCTCACAAGCGAAAAGGGGACCGGTACGGCCAAAGGCGGTAATGACCTCGTCGGCAACGAACAGAATATCGTGTTCCTTGCACACGGCGTGCAGGGCCTTTAGCCAACCTGTCGGTGGAACCAGGACACCACCCGAACCCTGGATGGGTTCAGCGTAGAAGGCCGCGACGCGATCGGCGCCCAGTTCAGCGATTTTGGCCCGCAGCGCCGCGACCGATGCATCGATGATCGCCTGCGGGTTGGAACCGACAGGATTACGATAGGCGTAGTGCGAGGGGATCTTGTGCTGCCAGTTATAAGGCACGCCGAAGCCCGCATGGAAAGCCGGAAGCGCGGTCAGACCTGCCCCTACCGTCGAGGATCCATGGTAGCCATGCTCGACCGAGATAAACTGGTCTTTTCGCGGCGTCCCCTTGGCATGGTAAAAATAGCGAATGAAACGGATCGTACTGTCTATCGCGTCGGATCCGCCCAGCGTGAAATAGACATGGTTCAGATCGCCAGGCGCCAGTTCGGCAAGCCGGGCGGCGAGACGAATGGCCGGCTCAGACCCAAGCCCGAAATATCCCGTCGCATAAGGAAGCTCTCTTAGCTGCTTGGCCGCTGCCTCGACGACGCTCTCCTGCCCGTATCCGATGTTGACACACCAGAGACCCGCGAACCCGTCCAGCAAGGTTTTCCCGCTTGCCTCGGTCACGGTCGCGCCCTTGGCGGATTTGAGCACCCGGACGCCCGTTTCTTCGTGGCTCCGATAGCTTGAAAACGGGTGAACGAGATGCGCGCGATCGAGTTCGATCAGGGAGTTTGCAAGCATTTCTTCCTCCGATTTCAGCGTAGCGCCTGACTGACGAGCACATAAGTTCGGTGTGCCGTGGTTTCGTCGTTCGGCTCGCCTGCGGTTCGTCGCATCGTTATGCCACCGCCGACATAGGCCAGCCCGTGACGGGTGAGCCACTCGCCGAGATCTGTGGATTCATCAGTGTCGATGCGGACAAACTCGCCCGCACTGTCGGCCAGCAGGAAGTCGATAAGGCATCTCGCTTCGTGAAGCTTCCTCGCCACCACAGGCCCAAACACCAGCCCTCGGCCAAACCGACGAATTGCCGCAAACGCCTGAACATCGCCTTCATCGCGAACGACGGCGAACTTCGCGCATTCGCGCAACGAGCCCATGAGCGCCGACCGGTCATGACCAAGGCTGCGCGATCCAGAACAACCAGGCGCGCATGGTCGCAGTCCTCGCCCCATGACACATGTGCCGGTGCGTCTACAGACGCGCCAGGCCGCTGGTGCTGCACGATCTTGCCGGTCGCGACAAATCCCAGCTTATCGTAGAGTGGGAGCCCCTCCTGCGTTGCCACCAAATAACAAGTGCGCTCGCCTGCTCTGGCAAGCGCCTCCTCCATCAGCTTGCGACCTAGCCCGCGACCGCGCATTGCGGCATCGACGATGACCATGTTGACGGTGGCGGCATCGTCGCCATAGGGCGTCATCAAGATCGTCCCCACCACACGTTCTTCCTCCTGGACAACGACGCCTTGGCTGAGCGATTGCATCAGTTCCCAGTCTTCACGACGGTGCGGCCATCCAACATGACGGGACAATTCGACAGCATCGTTCAAATGCTCGGTTGTCATCGTCTTGAGCGTGATTTGCTCTGCGGTCATGGGTCTTTTTCCGGCCTGAACTCTTCAATGCCAAGTTAGGCTGCGGTCGCCAGCAGTTCCTCCCGACGCGCACCTTTGGGTTAGGTGTTTTGACTTTCGTTTGCCGCCGGCGCCGCATCTTGTGCCGACGTGGTGTCTGGTTTGAATAAAGAGGGGTCGGTTTTCACCGCCCCTTTCTTGTCGTTCCAAACGCTGCGAAGCAGCAGGCGTTCTACCTGCAAAGTCAACTACCTAAGCCCGCCTACATGAAGCGTTTTGACCTCGAGATATTCCTCGATGCCAAGCTGCGATCCTTCGCGGCCCACTCCCGACTGCTTGACACCGCCGAAAGGCGCAACCTCGGTCGAGATGAGGCCGGTGTTGAGCCCGACCATGCCAAACTCCAGCGCCTCGGCAACGCGCCACGACCGCTTGAGATTGTCGGTGTAGAAGTAGGCGGCAAGACCAAAGGGCGTACCATTCGCGATCGCGATGGCCTCTTCTTCCGTCTCGAAGCGAAAAAGTGGGGCCACCGGGCCGAACGTCTCTTCCGATGCCAGCAGCATCTGGGTCGTCGCGCCACCGAGCAGAATGGGACGGAAGTACTGCTGGCTTGCCGGCACTGAATCGCTCTGCGCAATGATCCTAGCGCCCTTTTCCAGGGCATCCGCGACATGCCGCTCGATCTTTTCAATTGCAGCACTGTTGATCATCGGCCCGATGACGACGCCCTCCTCGGTGCCCGGACCGACCTTCATTGCTGCAACTCGGCTGGCGAGCTTCCCAGAAAACGCCTCATAGACGCCGGCCTGCACGAGAATGCGGTTGGCACAGACGCAGGTCTGGCCGCCATTCCGAAACTTGGAGTCTACCGCCCCTTCGACGGCGAGATCGAGATCCGCGTCATCAAAGACGATGAAAGGCGCGTTCCCGCCAAGCTCCAGGCTCAACCGCTTGATGCTATCGGCCGCGCCACGCATGAGCAGCGCTCCGACGCGGGTCGAGCCGGTGAAGGAGATCTTGCGCACCGTCTCGTTGGACATCAATTCGTTGCCGATTTCGACGGGCATGCCGGTCACAATGTTGATCACGCCGGCAGGGATACCCGCCCGTTCCGCCAGCACGCCGAGCGCCAGTGCCGAGAATGGCGTGAATTCCGACGGCTTGATCACCACGGTGCAGCCGGCGGCCAAGGCAGGCGCAACCTTGCGCGTGATCATCGCGTTGGGGAAATTCCATGGCGTGATGATGGCGCAGACGCCCACAGGTTCTTTCAGCACTAGAATGCGGCGCCCGGCCGTGGGTGAGGGAATGGTCGAGCCGCCGATCCGGCGTGCTTCTTCGGCGAACCATTTCACGAAGGAGGCGCCATAGCGGATTTCACCGCGTGCCTCCGCCAGAGGCTTGCCCTGTTCCAGCGTCAGCAGCAACGCCAGGTCCTCTTCATTTTCCAGTATCAGGCCGTGCCAGCGTTCCAGAAGCGCTCCGCGTTCGGCATGGGTCCTGGCCTTCCAGTCCTTGAACGCCGCCTGGGCTGCATCTATTGCAGCCCTTGTCTCATCCCTGCCCATGTCGGGCACGGTTCCAAGCACTTCCAGACTGGCCGGATCGATCACATCGACAGTCGCGTTGCTGTGCGCATGCTGCCAGACATCGCCAATGAGCCCCCTTTGGCGAAACAGGTCCGCATCCTTCAGGAAACCAATCTTCGTTATTGCGTTCATGGTCTTTTCCTCTGCTCTTTCAGCTTAATCCTGCCAGCACGGCCTGCGTGATTGCTTCAGTGCTGTCTTTGCCCGCAATCGTGCCTATCCCACGGGCGGTTGCGGACTCGATTGCCGACATCACTTCGGCTGCCGCCTGCCCCTCGCCCAGATGCCCGAGCATCATGGCGCCGGACCAGATCGCGGCGATCGGATTGGCGACGCCGAGATGCGCGATATCGGGTGCCGAACCATGGACCGGCTCGAACATCGAAGGCGCGCTGCGATCGGGGTTGATATTGGCGGAGGCGGCGTAACCCAGCCCGCCCTGAATGGCCGCTCCAATATCCGTGAGGATATCGCCAAAAAGGTTCGAGGCGACGACCACGTCGAGGCTTTCAGGCGCCAGGACCATGCGGGCGGCTATGGCGTCGACGTGGTAGTGCGAGACCTCCACATCGGCATAGTCTTTCGCCACCTCGCGCGTGACCTCATCCCAGAAAACCATGGAATGTTTCTGGGCGTTGGATTTGGTGACGGATGCGAGCTTCTTGCAGCGCCCCCTCGCCTGTTCGAAACCGAAACGAAGGATTCGTTCGACACCCGCACGCGTGAAGATCGCCGTCTCGATCGCGACCTCATTGGCCGTGCCGGAATGAATGCGCCCACCGGCGCCGCAATATTCGCCTTCCGTGTTCTCGCGGATGCACAGGACATCGAAACCCTCACAACGAAGGGGACCCTGAACGCCTGGCAGCAGCCTGTGCGGGCGTATGTTGGCATACTGCGTGAACCCTTTTCGGATCGGCAGGAGCAGTCCGTGAAGCGATACGGAGTCGGCCACCTTCGCTGGCCACCCCACAGCGCCAAGGTAGATCGCATCGAACTTCCGTAGGATCTCGACGCCGTCAGGCGGCATCATCGCACCGGTTTCCAGATAGTAGGCGCACGACCATGGGAACCTTGTATCCTCAAGGGCGAAACCGCCTCGCTTTGCCGCAGCCTGCAGCACCTCCCATCCCGCCTCGGTCACATCCTTGCCGATGCCGTCGCCTGGGATGTGCGCTATCGTGTAAGCCTTCATGAAGATCCTCCTAAGGACCGATGGGCACCGAAGGCCGCAGCCTGCTCAACTCGGCAGCGACATTCGGCATCTCGTACCGGGTTTCATCGGAACAATAGTCGACAGCGCGCCGCATTTTCCGCCGAGGATGAGCCGCCCGGCGGCGTCGCATCGCGTCGGGCGGGACCTGGAAAGTCGATTGTTCTGGAACCGCCGCGCGCGCTATTCGGCCGGACCTTGAGCGTTGAGCTCAGTCGTAAACGCTGACGTAGATCTTGCGCACGGTTTCGATGGTACGCCAGACGCCGACAAAGCCGGGCTTCATCACGAAACTGTCGCCGGTGCGGTAAGTCTTGGTCTCACCGCCCTTCTCCTCGATCTCGACGAGACCCGAAATGATGTGGCAGAATTCGCAGGTCGTGCCCTTGATCGAATGCGTTTCGCCAGGCGTCGCCTCCCAGACGCCGGTCAGGACCTTCTCGCCTTTCGAAGCGTCCTGCGCCCAAGTCTTGAAGGATGGATTGCCGGAGATGAGCCGCTCCGGAGCCGGTAATGCTTGCTTGGGCGCGAAGGCCGGATCTGTGTCGATCGTGATCAGAAGTGACATGTCATGTTTCCCTGGTTAGTAGCCGAGTGTCGGATCGACGAGGCCGATCAGTTCTTCTCCGGCGCGGTGGCGCCGGATATTGTCCACGACGGATTGCGCCGCGGAATCTGCTTGCGTCACGGAAGCAATATGCGGCGTGATCGCCACCTTCGGATGCCGCCAGAGTGGATGGTCGTCCGGCAGCGGCTCGGGATCGGTGACATCGAGCATCGCGGCGGCGAGGTGCCCGCTATCGAGAGCCTGAATCAGGGCGGTTTGGTCTAAGTGCGGTCCGCGGCCGACATGCAGCAGCCTCGCCCCGGCCGGCAGGAGGGAAAAGAGTTCCGCATCGAGAATGCCGCGGGTTTCTTCCGTCAGCGGCAGCAGGCAGACGAGAATGTCCGTGCGCGCGAGGAAACCGGCAAGCTGGTCGGCCCCATGAAAGCAGGTGACCCCTTCGATTTCCTTCCTGCTTCGGCTCCAGGCGGCAATGGGAAAGCGAAACGGCAGCAAGCGCTCGATAGCCGCCTGCGCCAGCATGCCGAGGCCTAGAAAGCCCACGCGGCGCGCGGTCGCTTGCGGAGCGGCAAGACACCGCCATGCTTGGCGCTTCTGCTGTTCACGATACGCCACCATATCCCGGTGGAGGCTCAGCACGCCGAGAACGACATATTCCTGCATCATGCGAATGATGCCATCCTCAACCATGCGCACCAGCTTCACCTGCTGGGGCAGGCTTTCACGCTTGAACTGATCGACGCCGGCGCCGAGCGAAAACAGCACTTCGAGATTGCGATAGCGCGCGATATCGTCCGGCGCCGTCCAGGTCAGGAGGTAGCGCACCTTCTCCGGGTCGACACATTCGCTGCTGTGGAACAATTCGACGTCCGGGAGTTCGCGTGCGAAAACCTTACGGAAGACCGCTGCACGCACCGGGTCGGAATTGAAAAGAAAAGCCATGAAACCGCCCTCTCCCGCTATGCGGCAAGGCGCGTGCCGAGACGTTCGATCATGCTCTGGCAGGCAGCAAGTTCGCCGATCTCGATATATTCGTTGGCACGATGAGCCCGGCTGATATCGCCGGGACCGCAGATGATCGCGTCGATGCCGGCCTGCTGATAGAGGCCAGCCTCCGTGCCGTAACTCACCGCAGACAGGGGCTCGCGCCCCGTCAACTCGACCAGAAGGGCCGTCAATTCACTCCCCTGCGCGAGCGAAAGTCCCGGATAGGCGCTTAACTCATGCCACGCCACCTCAAAGCCGCTGTCGCGTAGAGCCGCTAGCTGGGCCTTTACCGGCTCGAGCAGGGATGATGGGGAAACACCCGGCACGGCACGGACCTCGATATCGGCGGTGCAGCGATCGGGGATGATGTTGACGGCTTGGCCGCCTGCGATGACACCGACCTGCAATGACGAGTATGGAGGCGCGAAATCCGTGTCGAAAGGCCCGTTTTCGAGGGTCTGGCCATAGGTCACGATCTGCGTGACGAGACCTGCCATTGCGTGCACGGCATTCAGTCCCAGCTCGGGCCGTGAAGAATGGCCGGACCGTCCAATCACCTCGAGCCGCGCAGCCGCCTTGCCCTTGTGCCCCCGCACCGCTTCCATTCGGCTCGGCTCACCGATAATCGCGCCAAGCGGCCTCTCGCACAAGCTTGGCAGCGCGGCGATAAGATGCGGCACACCGCGGGCACCTGCCTCCTCGTCATAGGAGAATGCGAGATGAATTGGCCGCTGCAAATTCATCGCCGCAAGCCGCGGCAGCGCGGCCAGGGCGCAGGCGAGAAAGCCCTTCATGTCGGAGGTGCCGCGACCATGAAGCCTGGCACCGTCTTGGAACAGCACAAAGGGATCCGAGCTCCATTCTCGCTCACCGGCCGGCACGACATCCATGTGACCCGACAAGATGTAGCCGCGGGCGCGCCGCGGTCCGATTGTGACAAACAGGTTGGACCGGTCGCCGTCGGGGCCGCAAAGAACGGTCACTTCTGCTCCGGCCGCCTCGCAATATTCACGCACCCAGTCGACGATCGCGCCGTTTGGCGAGCCCACGACCGATGGGAACGCGATCAGCCTCGCAAGAATTTCTTTAACATTCACGGGCACCGCTCCACTGGCGCAACTCGCCTGATGCGTACAGTGTGGCAGTCGGCCAGAGCATTCCGTGCCGAATGAAGCTATGCTTTGGCCGAAGATTTCGAATATTGGCTCGGAACCAGCGAAACCTGCTGGCTGTCGGGTGCAATCATGGGGCAAAAGACGGCTGCGGCACGTCAGCGAGGACGGGGTCGCGAGCATGGGACTTGGATATAAGGAGCAGGTCGACTGAAATGCAGAGATCAGTGCGCCTGAAGTCTTTCGAACTGGTCGCGCGGGACATCGACGAAGTCGACGTCGATCTTCTCCACGCGCTCTCGATCTCAGTTCGCTGGCCGCATCGGCCGAAGGACTGGGACATTCTGCGCCGTGCGGGCCGCGGCATCGTTGCCGTAGACGGCATTGGCCGGGTTTTCGGCAGCGCGATGTGGTTTCCGCAAGGGGACGATTTCGCCACCATCGGCGTGGTGATCACAACGCCCCGCACACAAGCGCAAGGCGGCGGCCGATGGCTCATGGAACAGGTGCTTGAGCAATGTGGCGATCGCAATTTGGCGCTCAACGCCACCCATGCCGCCTATCCCCTCTATGTCTCATTCGGTTTCACGACTGAGGGAATCGTATTCATGCGCCAGGGGGAGGTTCCGCCCGCACTCCCGGCCATGCCGGCCCTGGACGGCGAATTGCAGGCGCTGTCGAGCGACCGGCTGAATGAGATCATCGAGCTGGATACGCGCGCGTTTGGGACGAACCGCGAGAAGCTGCTCGCACTGCTTTCAGCGAATGCCTCAATCCAAACTCTGAGCCGTGGCGGCAAGATCGTCGGCTATTCCATGTGTCGCGAGTTTGGGCGTGGTTATGTGATCGGGCCGATGGTCGCGCACAACGATCTGGACGCGGTCCATCTCACCGCCGTCCATCTGACGAATCTTGCAGGACGCTTCGTCCGATTGGATAGCAGGGAAAAGGATGGCGTGCTTGCCACGTTTCTCGAGCAGTGCGGCCTTGGCGTTGCCGAGACCGTTACGACCATGTCCAAAGGGCGCCGTTTCCTGAACCGAGAAGAGAACGGACCGTGGGTTTATGGATTGGCCGGCCACGCCTTGAGCTGAGGACAGAATCGACACCGCTGAAAAGCGCCGCTGGGAGCCTGTGGGGTGGTGCCGTTCCCAACCCCTGTCGCCTTGGAGTTGGCATTCTCAGGTTTGCCGTTCGCTTTGGGGCTGGGGGATTCTTCGTTCGGACCTCTCCACCATGCATAGCCGGAGGGATGCATCACGGCCTCACTCATCAGACCAGAAAGTAAGTGTCTGCTCGGGTGTGCGGGCCAAGCACAGATGCTATGCTTCGCTTGTTTGTCGCGGTGGACCGCGTCAAGCATCGGACGTGAATCGCCTCTTGCTGCTGGCGCATGTGATCGCTCAGCAGCTTTGGAGACGTTAAGGACAATCGCCCCAGATCGACCGGGAGACTGCCCGCACACTGATTGGCGGCCTGATCGATCATCGTCGCGATGCCAAGATGGTAGGCCGCCTGCCGTTCGCGGAGTATTCGCACTGGTCCGGCGGCAGTTCGCTGAAATCTTTGCCGAGGCTGCGGTTCAGCCGCCTTTTCGCCGGAGATCTCCTACTGAACCCTGGGATATCGCGCGTCCCTGAAATCTATTGGGTGCCACGCGCGGCAACGAAGTGCAAAATGCAGCAAAGCTGGGTGGGGAAAGGCGATAGCGCTCTTCCGACTCGAGCCCCCGATAAGCGCTTTGATCAAGTTTGCACCACTGCGGATCCCGAACGCCAACGTCCTCCACAAGGCGCGCGTTTCGGCTGGAGGCGCAAGGCATTTCGAAAAGCTTCCAGGAACCCGGGCAAACTGGACGCCGCGGCAGATAGGTCAACGGGCATCCCGGCGGATATCCGCGTTGGAGAGGTCAACGACTTCGGCAGAAGAGCGCCCGGGAAGGGTTGTCGGCTACCCTATCGCAGGAACGAAAATGGAAGAGAGCGGAACTTTCGTGTGCATTTTTTGCAGACAGCCTCGGATAACTATTTGATTTTATTTATCTATCTGCCCCATCCATCATTTGACCGCCTATATTTCAGCCAAACGCAATTGCAATGGCTGCCGATCAGTTGCCGTTAGCGAGCGGGCTGAGCACGAGTCACCCTGTCTGGCTGCCTCTAATGCAACCACCAATCCCCTGCCCCAAATCGATACCCCGTTTTGGCTCGCTAAATCCACCCACAGTTCCTTGCTCCATCGTGTGCCAACGTGATCCAGCGTGACTGATCGTGATCCACAATCATCCAAAAGTGCCTATTTCGCTCCCGCAGGATCACGCTCTATCCCGCTGATTCATCTGTATTTTCTGGCTTGTCGTAGGCCCGGTTAGTATGGCAGATTCGGGGTGGTTTTCGGGGGATCAAAACCCCTTCAGACCCCAGTTGCCGGCCCTTCTTTTTTGGTGGGTATAAACCCCACTCCTCATCCGTCGGCAAAGCCCACTCTCAACCCAAGGGAGAACAAGCATGCCGATTATTTCAGACGGAGAAATACGCGCCGCAATCAGGCGGATCGAACAAAGTGCAAAGCAGGAAACGCTTGTTGATGGCGACGGGCACGGCACCGGCCGGCTCATACTCATTCTCAAGCCCATGCCGACTCGCGTGACGGCCGATTGGATGGCGCAACAATGGCGCGACAAGAAGCGCGTCAAAAAGAAGATCGGATCCTACCCGTCGATGTCCCTCGCCACGGCGCGCGAGATTTTCGACCGCGATTTTGCAAGACTTATTCAGAAGGGCCGGAGCATCAAGATCGCGACCGACGCACGGGCCGGGACTGTCCAAGACCTTTTCTCAGGCTATGTCGCCGCCCTCAAGAGCGCGGGCAAGCCCTCCTGGAAAGAGACGGAAAAGGGTCTCAACAAAATAGCCAACACGCTCGGCCGCCACCGGCTTGCCCGCGAAATTGATCCTGAGGAAATTGTGGAGGTGATCCGGCCGATCTATGAGCGCGGCGCCCGCGCCATGGCGGACCACGTCAGAAGCTATGTCCACGCCGCCTATAGCTGGGGCATGAAATCCGAACACGATTATCGGAACTCATCACCGCGCAGGTTCCGGATTCCGTTCAATCCCGCTTCCGCGATTCCGACCGAGCCGAAGGTGCGGGGCACACGCTGGCTCGATGAGGCCGAATTCGCCCGTCTCTATTGGTGGCTCGACTGCCCTGACGTCCCGGTCCACCCCTCCTATCCGCGCGCAATCCAACTCATCATGCTCACCGGGCAACGCGTTGAAGAGATCGCCCGTCTCCATGTGGAACAATGGGATGCGGCCGAAAAGATAATAGACTGGTCGAAGACGAAAAACGACCAGCCGCACGCCGCGCCCGTACCGTCCCTGGCTGCAGAACTCATCGGGTCCATCACTCCGAACGAATATGGCTGGTACTTCCCATCGGCGAACGATCCATTCCGGCCGGTCAGCCACGGCTCGCTCTACAGTTTCGTATGGCGGCAACGGGACCGCGGGGTCATACCTTTCGCGACCAACCGAGACCTACGGCGGACCTTCAAAACCCTCGCAGGCAAAGCCGGCATCTCGAAGGAAATCCGCGACCGCCTGCAGAACCATGCGCTACAGGATGTCAGTTCGAAGAGCTACGATCGCTGGACCTACATGCCTGAGAAGCGCGCAGCGATGAAGAAATGGGACGCATATGTCAGAAAGATGCTGGCACGGAACACATTCACGCTGGCGGCATGAATGCGTATCCTCTCGGAAATGCCCAAGGTTGCAGCACAAATCTTCCCGTATTCGACAGACGCGATCAGCGCCTCCTTCACCCGCGCCTGTAAGCGGCTTGGAATCGACGACCTTCGTTTTCATGACCTGCGGCACGATGGCATTTCGAGATTATTCGAGCTTGGCCTTACCATCCCACGGGTCGCCTCAAATTCAGGACACCGGTCCTGGACCTCGCTCAAGCGTTACACACACCTGCGCCAAACCGGAGACAAGTACGACGATTGGAAGTGGGTCGCCGAGGTGACGAAGAAGGACCCCACTCTGAAACTCGTCAGGCACGGCCAATTCCCACCCCGACGGCGTTCCGACCGGAACTGGACGGCCGCCTAACCTCCGCTAAATGCCTCTCGATGCTTAGCAACGTAGCCGGGATGCGGCCAGAGCTTCGGGTCTTGCGGTAGATGAATGCGATCCAACTGGTGAGCAAAAAGGCTGCGCAGCTCGTCCGGCACCTTGTTGTGGGAAACGAGCAGGCGATAGTCGTCCGTGAGAGAGATTAGGTGTCGGTCGAAAAGCCAGTGCACGGTTCCGGAAAGTGCTAGGCCATTCTGCACGACGTCTGGCCCGCCTGACGCGACAGGCCAAATGTGCGCCGCCTGGACCTCCGCCTTGCCGCCACCATTTACCATGCGCAGCCCGGTCACGGCGCATCGGTTGTCGTAGGCTTCGCAAATCTGGCGGCGGAAATTTGCGTCTCGCACTTTCCGGTTGACGAGTATCTGCTCGATCCGTCTCGCCTGATCCTCGGGCGGCGCTCGTAAAAGATCCAAGGTCTCCGGATCAACATGGCGATAATCAAGCTCCAAACGAACTGCGTTTTCGGGCGCCAAGGTTTCATCGAAACCAGCACGCGCGATTGCGGCGAAGTCTGCCTCAGAAATTGTCCGTATCGATTTGCCCTGTAGATAAGCGCCGACGCGGCTCGGATTCCCGATCTCACGTAAGGCGGCTTCAGCATAGAAGGCGCCGGAAAATGGGACGGGCCGGTCGAAGGGGAGGTAATCTTCAACCAGCGCATAAGAGTAGCCAGGCCGCCCCGGATCGGGATCAATCCGCAATACCCTGGCCACAGCGATGTAGGCGCGGCGACCTCGGTTGCGTTGTGGCTCTCGATAAACGATCCACTCGCCGACAAGTCGCTGCGCTATCGCTCGATACTGCGGCGGGAAGTGATAACGGCGTGTGATCTCGTCATCGTACCCCGAGTTCGCCTTGGTATCGAAAATGCCTTTCAAACCAATGAGCTCCAGAGAGCCCGAGAGGCATGAAGGCCTTTTATGCGTGCGACGTCCCCCACCCGAGGCGTGAATAACACGATCGAGTAAAATCGAACGGTTGAGCGTGGCTGCGGCGACCGGGGCACCCGTGATGCCGTGGCGGAATTCGTCATGCTTCCTGGCTCGCTGGCGTTCCGCCATCGTCCTGGTCTTCGGGAGGGGCGGAGCTCGTCAGTGACAAGGACTGCAGTTCGCCGTTCAGCTCGCTGAGCCGCGCCCTCAAAACCGAGCGGTCAGCGGTCGCAGCAGGCATCGTTGCGCCCGGAGCCCCCGACAACAGGCCTACAATATGGTCCCGTTCGTCCTCGAGTTCTCGTGCCCTTGCTCGTGTCACGCTCGCTTCGGCGGCCTCGCTCTGCTTCCGACGAGCACGTACGTCGTCCTGCAGACTCTTTTCGACCTGATCCACGCCCGCCTTGATCTCCGGGAAGCGTTCCGCCGCGAACCTTAAGAACTGGCCGAACTCGTAAATGTGGAAGTCTTGATCCGAGCCGGCTTGAAACTCCTCTATCAGCTCAGGGCGAGGACCCAACTTCCGACCTTTGTGAATCCACCACCAGTCTTCCTTGGCGTCATCCGAAATGAAAATGATCGGTCGCTTCTCCGCCTTGGCCTTGCCGATCATGTCCTTCCAAATAATTAGATCACCATACTTGTCGAACTCGCCAGCGTCCTTTTTGGCGTCCTTGTATCCGGGCGGAACCTTCTTCGCATAGCGATCATCGCCCTCCTTCTTGAGGGCAGCTAGCTGCTCGACCTTCCACTTGTCCCCAATTCGACCATCCAGAAGCTGCGTAAGGCGCGTGACAGAAGCCGCGATATCCTCGGTCGGGTGGGCCGCTTGCGAGGCCGCCATTCGAGAACGAAAATCCGCCGAGAACATATCCAAGGCGGCCAATTCTTTGGGCACACTTATCGTTGGATGGGCGCGGAGCTGCCTCAGCCGCTCCCGCGCCTTTTCGATCGTCGCTTCCTGGTCTTTGATCAAGGCGTCGTAGGCATCCTGCGCGCCAAGCTCGACATCCAGACGATTGCGATGAAACTCCAGCCCAACTTGGTACGGAATCCATAGAGACTCCTTTAGCGCGTCGAACAGGCGCAGAAGTTCCTCTCGAACGGCGGCGGGATGACGGAGGCAGTGCAGCAGGACATTCGCATCCGGGACAAAAATAGCGTTGTCCCACAAGGCCGAGGCCTCAGCCGCCGACTTTGGATACCAGCCTGGATACTTTTCTCTCATCATCACTCCAACCAGGCTAATTTCTCAATTCCGAGTCTCCGCGCGGCCTCTTTAACGAGGGTCCGGGATCGTTCCGCCTCGGTCTTCCCACTCTCAAGCAGAACAACACCGAACGACGTGAATGAACTTTGTGCGCGACCGCGCTCGAAGACCGCCATTAACACAGACTTCCAATCGCGGCTTCGACCCCACCCGATAACCCTACCGTCGTCAGTCCTGCGCCCGTGTGGTTTGATGTAGACGTGAACGACGCGATCGGCAGGGGTGAGTCCAAGTAGGCGCCAGACCTCGCCCTCGTCTAGAGACAGGCGGGCGCGAACATATGGCTTCACAAGGGAATCCTTGATGTAGACGCGCACTTTTCTGGCATCCATCACGTGGGCCAGCTGCCCACCAATTGATGCGTCTCGCGTCCAGAGCTCGTAGTAGCGCGCCCGCTCAACGTCCTGGAGTGACATCCATCCGAGATCGTCGCACTGCTGCCAGAGCCTGTCCTGTAGAGCATCGCGTAGAGCTGCTGATATTCCGGTCACTGAATTCCGCCCCTGGTATGAGGCGCCGGGAAATCGAAGGCAGGCAATTCTAGTGTTGGATCCCCCTCACGGGTGAACAGGTCTGCCTGGTCCTTCATCCAATCGAGCATGAATGTGCCAGCACCTTCGTCGCGGAACTGGATGACACCTGGTAGACGCAATCGCTCGACGTCCCCTCGCACGGCTTTCTCGAGCTCAACAACCTCCGCTAGGCGCCGCAGGTCGCTGACAAAATCTAGAACGACGACCTTCTTCTTCCTCGGGCTGATGCGCAGTCCCCGACCCAACTGCTGCACGAATATCCGACGGCTGTGCGTGACACGCATGAAGACGATCATGTCGACGTCCGGCACATCAACGCCTTCGTTGAAAAGGTCGCGAGTGGTAACAACGTCGAGCGTCCCCTTTCGAAAGGCGGCCATGGTCCGATCTCGTTCCCGAGGCGCCATGTCACCGGTGATCGGCTCAGCGCGAAAACCGAACAACCTCAGCATGGCCGCGAAACTTTTGGCGTGGGTCACCGAGGAACAGAATATTATCGCCGAACGTCGGACCTCCTTATCGAATGTGTCTCGGATCGCGCGCGCCGCCTCCTCATCACGGGTTGGTAGCAGCAAGAGCTTGTTGAGTTGCTTGATCGAATAGCTGTTGCGTGAGTGCGATCGCACAAACGACCAATCAATGTTGTCCGCGAGCAGCCGGTAATCCGCCTCGCAAAGAAATCCTCGTCTCAGACCCTCCGCGATACCGATCCGAATGACGGGCGGGCCCAACAGGTGGTCAATATCGTAGCCATCGCCCCGCCACGGGGTGGCAGTGACGCCGCCGATCATCGCCTCCGTCATTTTATCCGTGACGCGGCGGAAGGTGTCGGAGCCGACATGGTGCGCCTCATCGATCAGCACGACTCCGAAGTCAGGCAAGTCGTCGAGCCGCGACACCGCGCTTTGAACAGTCGCGAACGTGATGCCATTCCACTCGCTCGGAGACTCGCCGCCGATCAAGCGGTGCGTTGGAATCCATTTTGGAAGCTGGTCCCAAAATGCCCTCTGCAGCTGATCGACCAATTCCCTCGTGCCGGCGAGCACCAAAGCCCGCCCTCCCGTGATCGCCTCATCGCGAAAGAGTTGGGCTAGGCTCTCCGCCAGCACCACCGTCTTCCCAAGTCCGGTCGCGAGGACCACCTGCCCGCGGCCCGTTTCGCGCAAGGCTCCGACAAACCGTTCGACAGCCCCGAGTTGATAGTCGCGAAGATCCCGCCTGCTCGGCGGATATTCCGGACTGCGCCTCGCCATCTCCAGCAACGTCGCCGGCTCCAGAACACCAATTTCGACGCCAAGAGCGGCCCAACGTCGGACCGAGGCCTGCATCGCGGGCCCGGCGCGGCGGCTCGTGGCGACGTAGAGTCGGTCGGCCTGATAATACCGCGCCGCCTCGCCGACTTGGTCCACTGCCGTCGGCGACGGGTAACCGCCGGTGGTGAACTTGCACTGGATTACCCACAGTTCAGAATTCTTGACGCCGAGGATGTCGGCGCCAGCGTCGCCGGAACCACCAATGAGCCGGACGTCCTCAAACCCGTTGCACACCAGCAGCCGAGCAACATCCCTTTCGAAGGCTTGCCATGGTCCCCTTAGCAGTCGCTGGGCGTGGAGGAAGGGCTCCGCGGTCACACCACAACATCCGGTCTGAGGAGCCGGAGCGAACACGTCGCTCGGATCACGGTGTCCCGCGACGCGCGCGCCAGGTCAGCTGGCGTTTGATCGGCAAGCCAAATGGCGTCCCCGAGGTATGCGTCATAGCGGGCGACCGTCGCCGCTTTGGCATCGTTCGTCACGTCGGGAGCGCCGAAGTCGAGGACCGCATAGGCATCCTCCCAGTAGCTTCCATCAAGAAATAGCTCGGCATGCCTCAGGAATAGCCTGCGGACGGTGCTTCCGTCGGCATAGTCCCAGTATCGACCATCGTCAATTAACGCTCGTGGGTCGGCGACACCGCGGCCTGCCATCCGCCGCGCGATGCCCTCTTTCTCGCGATTCGATAGCTCGCCATACATCTCGGCCGATTGTTCTCCCACAAGGCCGGCCACCGACCGGCAGATATCGCTCAGGATACTCCCCGCGAGGGCGATGATCTCTTGCTCGTCCAATCGTGTGTCGCCGCAGTACTCAGCGCGAAAATCCGCGAGGACACTCGCCGCTGTCGCTTCCTGGCTGTGCCCGCGGAGGAACTCGATAGTTCGGTAGGTCAGGTCAACGAGCAAGGCGTCGATCGGCGTCATCGTCGAGGATCGAAACACGTTGTGTGTCGTATCGACGAGATACGAATAGGTACGCGTCGCCACATTATCCAAGCGAACCGCCCACGGCTGGCCCGAGGGCAATTGCGGATCGGCTGGATCGACCGCGAATGCCTCGACGTCGAACTCCGCGCGATATGTAGGATGAACATACTTGCGAGTGAGGTCAAATATCGGTCGCCGCGCGGGTGGAGGGGCGGGCTCGGGCGCTACGGGACCAGCGGCGGCTGGCTGTTCCCCGCCGGGTTGGGATCCGCCACCAACGCCAGCGGCTGGGTCCTCGGGGTTGGCACCACCTAGGAAGCCCTCCGGGATAGCGGCGCCATCGCCGGAACCCGGTGTATCACCGAGAATTTTCGCGTCCTGCTCCTCGACGAGCTGCCACCAGTGCTCATCCGTTAGGTAATCGGGGTCCGCGTTCGCGAACTGCCCGGCCATCTGCAGCGCGCGATCATTGTCCTGGACCACCATGATCTTGGACCACAATCCGTTCTTACCTTGAGGGCTGGTGCGGCGGAACGCCTGGAACAGCTTGTACAGAGGGCTTTGGTTGCCATCGAAGCCTTTTTGGCGCGCGGTGTTGGGCCGCAATGGTCCCTCGCCGCGAACCACGCGCACCATCTCATTCCATGCCGGATCGTCCCGCTCGAAGCGATTCTTGGTGTAACTCACTTGGCAGTGGTCGAGGTGGATTTCTCCAATGAAGCGACCTCGGCTTCGCGGATCATCGATTGGGTACTCGACCTCCTGTGTCTCCCCATCGTTCCATATGAAGAGGTCCTTGCTTCCGATCTCGATTTTTCTACCATTTCTGATGAAGTCGATTCCGAAGTCGGTCTTGTCCAAGTATCTTTGGATGCCGACCCAACCTTTAACTCTTCTCGGGGTCTCGACGATCGCGCAATGCGTGCTTCCGGTGGGGCATTGTTCTTGATCGCTCGCTAACGTGCGCATGCAGTGCTCACAATATCGTCGCGGGGCGAGCGCGACATCGAACTGCTCCACCGCGCTAGCGACGGTGCCATCAGGTAGCTCAACCGATCGGCTCGAATCCCAGACGCAAGGGCGGAGCGGCGTGACCCTCACGCCGCCCAGCATCAGCCGGATTACACCCGCTTCTGAACTCGACAACAACGCGGAGTATGTTTTGGCCAAATGCTTCTTGATGGTCGTGCGGTTGTTCGCTCTTGCCAGATAGGCGCGCTGTTCGGGCTTGAGCCGAGTGACCACGATCTCGGTCCCATGATCCTCATGGTTCGACTTGGCTCGCACTTGACGGGGCACTTTGTAATTTCCGGATGCTCGCAGTTCCTCTAGGTCGATGCGAACACCGACTTGTTCCGGATCCCCCCGCCGGCTGGTCCAGACCTCTGTTACGATACCAAGACGCGCGGTGGCGATATTGAAACCCATACCGAATAGGCCGAGCTTTGACAGTGGATCATTTCCCGACCAACCCGCCCGAAGCGCGTTCTCCAACGTCTCCAGGGACATGCCGGGCCCGTTGTCCTTGACGGACACCCGCGCGTTTTCGGTGTCGGCGGTTGGGATGGCGACCGTGATTTCAGGCCGGGCGATCAGTATCCCGGCTCTGGCAGCATCGATGAAACCATCAATAGAATTGTCAATGAGCTCGGCCAGGCATCGCCATTGCTCAAGATTGATCTCGCCGAGCATCTGCAGCACGCGCGGCGCCGGTGTAAGATCCAGTTCCTGAGTCATTTCCCCGCCCCTCCTACCCGACTTTCAATCGGGTTTTTTCTCCGCCGCGCTCAGCGGCTTTGTTATCTGAAGTCTAGCAACCAGTTGCCGCAAGTCATCAGGTTTAATCTGGCATTCCCAAACCTCGACGACGGTCCAACCTCGCGCTTCTAGGGCGGATCGCGTTTTTTCGTCGCGCAATCTGTTGCCCTCGAGTTTTGGGCGCCAGAAATCGATCTTCGACTTTGGCATTCTTGAGAGCTTGCAATTCGGATCGGGATGCTGGTGCCAGAAGCATCCATGCACGAACAGGGCTATCCGTCGGCTCCGAAACACAAGATCAGGCTTTCCGGGCAAATCCCCCGCATGCAGACGATATCGCAATCCCGCCGCATGGAGCGCCTTGCGCACGCGCATTTCCGGCTTCGTGTCCCGCCCTCGAATGCGCGACATCTGAACGCTTCTTGCGGCTTCCGTCTCACTCGTCGTCGACACCACCAGCCTCATCGGGCTCGGGACCCGCGACGTCCTCGCCCACCGGCGGAATCTCGGGGTTCGCCAACACTGCGTCGTCCTGGCGGAACCCGGCCAGCATCTCCTCCAGTAACGCTGCGTGATCCTGTCGCGGTGGCACACGCTCCAAGGTCGCGGCGATCCGCTTGGAAATCTCATCCGGCGTCAGGGAGTCTATCAGCCGCTCATCCAATGCCCAGAGACGCCCCGGGTGCACGACGTCCCATGGGGAGCGCTTGTTGGCTCGCGTCTTAGCCGCGTCGCCGTGCTTGCTCATTCCCCAGCAGGCCTTGGTCTCTGAGTTCCAGATCGGCCAAAAGGTACGAATGAGATGCTTCTCGGCTACCAGTTGGGCGTTCGTCGCGCACACAAGGCGGCGGCAGACAAAGTCCGCCAATTTTATGAGCGATAGATGGGCCGGCAGCTTGTCAGAATAGCCCTCCGCGGTCCCGATTGTCCCCGCATGCTCCAACAGGCGGGCTGTCAGCTTCGCGCCCTGCTCCCGCGTCGTGCTGGCATCATCTTTCGCCGGATCGGCCTTACCAACATAGATCGGCGTTTCAGATCCTGAGATGGATCCATAGAGCGGGTGATCGCCGCGATAGTAAATCGCGTAGACACCCGAGCCGTAGGCAGGCCGGACGTCAGTTAGCGCGACCAGCGGCTGCGCAATGAGCGCGATCGAGACCATTCGCCCAATCGCCTTTGGGTCGGCTGGGTCAAAGGTCGCGCGAGGCATGCGTATTGGATCTGTAGACGAGCGCACGGCCTCAACTGCGTCGGCGTGTGCGGCCAAACCTTCACGGATCCGACGAACCACCGCTTGAGGAGGATTGCTGCCGGCAGCCAAGAGCACCGCCGCGAGCGCGTCCTCAAGTGCCTTTATGGCGGCTCGATCTGGTGCCAACGCCATCCACTAACCCCTTCGTAGCCGAACGAGGTCTAGCGGCTGCGACTCGCCCTCCGGCTGATACAAAAATCAATGTTACGCGGCGCGACGTGTGGAAGCTAGGCCGTCGCTGGCCCTTGCGCGGTCGAGCTGTGTGGCAAGCCAGCGACCCGCCGCCGCTCCCAAGGGAGCAGGGACCGCGTTACCCAGCTGCCGCATGCTTTCTGTCCAGGAACGCGGAAACTCGTAGTCGTCCGGCAACCCCACCAGCCGCGCAGCTTCACGCGTGGTGAAATAGCGAACTGACCCGTCATCTCGGACCATCATGTTTTCGCCGCCAGGAACACCATGGTCTCCAGCCTTGAGCGCCTTCGCGGGCAGGTCCAAAGGACTTCCCGTGTGGCCTGGATATACCCGCGCGCCCAACTGAAGGATATGGTTGCTCCTTCCGTCCGGCTCACCGAGACCATCCAAGGCATCACGAACCGTGATCCAAGCGGATCCGACCGGCTCGATGTTGGACCGCCTCAATTTCTCAACGCGTGCGCGATCCTGTTGGAGTATGGGACGTTCGCGCTTCCTGAGGCCGTGCCGCACCCAATACTCGCCGGTAACATATTGCTCCCAGAGAAGCCGATCGCGACTATGGGTCGGAATCATAAGCGCGGGGGGAACATCGAGGTCGCTTCTGATGCCAAAGATCAAAACGCGATGCCTAATTTGCGCGGCGCCATAATCAGCAGCATTCACAAGCTGCCACACGACATTGAATTCCTTGCGAGACTTGGACGCTGCCAGTCGCGCGCGGTGCTCAGCATGCGACTCGTTCGATGTCCGGACCAACCCTGGCCGCTCTAGATGGGCGATGATCCATTCGAGGTACGGGCGGAAACGCGGACCAGCAAGGTTCCTGACATTCTCGAAGAGAAATGATCGAGGCCCTGCCTCCCGCACCGCTCGAATAGCTTCCGGCCACATATCGCGATGATCGTCCTGACCATGCTTCTTGCCGCCAATTCCAAAAGGCTGGCACGGAGGCCCACCCGAAACCAAATCGAGGGCGGTCAGCTTCGTCCAATCGATCTCCCGCACATCTTGAAGACCCATCGGCCAATCTCGGACGTGCTCCACGCCCTTTGTTTTATTGTGCAGGACCGTCGCCACAGCGTCCTGATCAAATTCCGCCATATGCTGGTGCTGAAATCCTGCTCGGGACATTCCGAGGGCCAGCCCCCCACAGCCGGCGAAGAGTTCAGCGCTTTGCATCTTCGCCCCCTTTAAAGTCCAGCGGCAACATCGGCCCGCCAGCGGCTTCTTCCAAAAACCTCTCGACCGATCGTCGGACCAGCCAGGCAACTTTCACGCCTTGCGCCTTCGCAAGTCGATCGAGCTCTGCCTTTTGCGCGCGCGTCAACGTAGTGGTTACACGCTCGGCGTCGCGACCGTCTTTACCCAATCCGGCCTCCGCGGCAATCCGCGGCAATCCGCGGCACATTATCCTGAGGCCGAATCGCTAATTTTTCAACCCACGCGGGTCGTCGTGGCTGCCTTATCCTCGACTCAAGCATCCGGGAGAAGAACAAATGCGGAACATATTGCTCAATCTTGTCTTTTGGTCAAGCGGGTGTGAGGCCCAGAGAGGCCCAGTGCGCGCGCCACCATGGCGGCTCAAACGTTGTTGCACCCTCACGTGCGCGGCCAGCCATCATACCGACGCATGAGCAGGGCAGCGGTCAAAAGCACTAGGTGCAGCCGATATGTGGAATCGTCCTTGTCTGATAGTCCTGGATGAGATCCTTCCGGGTGAAGTCGCCGAAGAAGACCGTTCGTAAAGTTTTTTCCGTTTGATCCCCACTCGTTGAGGTCCTCGGCCAAGAAGCCAACCTTTGCCAGATATGCGCGTTTGTTCTCACTCTCCTTCAACTCTTCCACCTTCGCGTCTAGGCCAGTGGCGATCTCGTTCAGCAGCCCCTCGAAGAATGATCGGAGTTGAGCATTCGCGGATGCCCAGTTCCCACGGGCGTGAGCATCCTGTGCTTGAACAAGATGACCGAGGGACGTCTCGAACCGATGCTTCTTTAGAAGCGCCACCAACTCGGAGTCGGTTTGTGGGAGTCCAATATCGCTAGGGAGGCTGCGTCGGAGCGTGCCATCCACAATCCTATACCCGTCTTGCTCCAGGGCGTAGCGCAGCTTCTGAAACTCAGGCCTTTCAACCCTCGCCGTCGACCATTCATAATCCGGCTCAATTGCTGGAAGGCGCGCGGTCGCGCGCTCTACCAGCACGTTTTCAAGCAGTCCATCGTCAACCGAGTGTCTCGGATTTCTATCGATAAACCGCTTCAACTCAACCATGCGCGCTTTAGCGCTCCCACCCCCGATGTGCTCATAGACACTCGGTCCAAAATCGGTGAGCAGCGCACTGATTTCAGCCTGGGTGAGGCTTTCCAGAACGTCGGCCGCCGCAATAATCGTCCTGCGGGAAAAGAGTGGTCGGGCCGCCTCGCGAGCGGGTCCCAAATACTCCTCGACCCGATCATTGGCATGGCGTTCTAGAAATTTGCGCGCTTCTTGGTCGGTTAGCGGAAAGAACCCCTCCAACACACCATCATGACCTGCCACCAGCTCAAAGAATACGCCGGTCGGCGTCCGATAAAGTGTCCAGGACGCATCCGATCTGTCGTCGCCATGATCGCCTCGAGCCAATCGCTCGGAAGTGTCAGTATCGTACACGACCCCGTTGATAATCCTTCTCATGCCGCACTCATCGCGAAGCCGCCTTGGCAATACCAGTCGCTGTCGGAGAGAGCTTGGTAGGAGGCCGTGCGCCAGCCATTCACATTCACCAACCGACAGCTATCTGCCGTCTTCTGCAGAAGCGAACGCACCTCGTCCACCCCGCCATCTGCGTAGTTTGTGGTCATCAGGTCGCTCAGTTCGGTGAGTTCCTGGGCCGCTTTCGCGGCGTATCGAGCCGCAAGACTGAGCATCTGAAACTGGCGTTGGACTCGAGCAGTCAAAACTTCGCTCCAGCCGGCCGGTGGCGAAACGAAAAACCGTAGAGCGGCGGGGGTGCCATCTACGACTTCAGCGACAAGCCAGCGCTCACCCTCAATATCGTCGTAATAGGGATGAATCGTCTCATCGCTCGCCGTCAACGGCCGAACGTCCGCCTTAGCTTTATTGCAATCATGGCAGGCCGGAATTAGATTCCACGGAGCTACAGCGAGCGCCGGAAACTGAGTTTTCGGCAGGTAATGGTCGAGCGTTGAGACCACGTGTTGGCCACAGAGCGGGCATCGACCGTGCTTTGGCACAGCCATCAACGCATCGTAGATTTCCCGCCCAGGAGCTCCCTTCGCCGCGAGCCTCCCCGAGTAGACTCGCGACATTTCCTTGACGGTTACAAGGCCAATGTTGGTGCTTGGGGCAATGGTGTGAATTTCATTGCTGGAGGCTGCGTCATCGAACTCAATCGATGCCTCGACGATTGCGGCGGTAATGCCGGTGAGACGCTGCTTGAGCTCTGCATTTGCCACCTTGCTGATCGTCGTCGTGAACACGTCTTCGGCGGTTTGTTCGGGCTTTGGCAATTTCCACATCAGTCATCGCCATTCGCGTCACGCGCAGCGATCAGGCCTCGAACGATCGCCTGCCCCTCGAGTCCGAGTTGGCCGCCGAAGTGTTCGATTATCTCGTCGAAGTCGCCGCCCGATGCCACCTGATCTCGCAGCATGCGATGGAAGCCCGAATCCGTCACCTCGAGACCAAAGACCTCGCGGGTCAATATTCCAACATTCTCACCAAAAGTCTCAATCTCCGGCCGTTCGGCGACGACTGTGCGTCCGTTGCGTCGAACCTTCCAGACGCAACTCATCGGCACTTCCTGCAACACGACGGGGGAGTGCGTTGCAATAATCGCCACGCCATTGCGATTGATCAGCAAGTCCGAGACCGCGCGAATGAATGCGGATAACAACGGTGGATGGAGATGTGCCTCAGGCTCATCGAGGAGCACCAGGGTCCGCTCTTCGACCGTCTCGACCAAACGCGTAATCGTCAGCAGAACGATCTTGTGTCCGGAACTGAGGTTTGCGAACAGACGCGACGCCTCTGGAGCAATGTCTTCCTCATCCTCAGTTGCCAGCTTGGCGACGTCTGCGTCTCTGAAGATGGGATCCGCTTCCAGGGTTTGTAGGGCTCGCCTCCAACGGGAGACCCTGGCGCCCTGCCGACAAATCTGGACGCTTTCACTGAAATCCCGACCCAGGTAGTTGGGGCTCTTCGGTGCCAATGGCCTGCCGCTGGAGGACACTCCGATCCGCTTGAGGCCAATGTAGGAATATTGCGGACCCGAAGATCTGTCTCTTGGAACGCTGAGTGGAGTGAAATCGTCAAACGCGCTGAAGCTGACCGACACGAGCCCTGTGAACGAGCCGGCGGCTTCGTCTTCGTCATTGACGACGAAGCGCCCCTTTGCGCGATCCTCACTTTCCAAGAAGGCTTCTGTCATCGAGTTCAGCAGGTACGTCTTGCCCACACCGTTCCGACCTGTGATGACATGGATGTTGGTCGGTGGCTGAGCTTCGGGAAAAACCCCAAACGTCAGCTCCATTCGCCTCGCGGACGACCTGCGATCGCGAGCCATCCGGTATGAGAATTCGAAAGGTGTAACGCGAGCCCCACCGCTTGCCATCCGGCGGTACTGCCCACGCACCGCCTGTGGCGACACGGAACGAAGCAGCGATAATCCAGTGACACGCTCTTGCAGGGCGCGCTCAAAAAGATCTTCATCGAGAGCGATGTCTCTGAGGCCTTCGAGAATCCGGTCGCGAAGATCGGGCCCGAGTTCGTTCAATGCCTCATAATAGGTATCGTCTTGCCCCAAAGAGAAGAACTGCTCCTCCAAGGCATCGAAGCGCTCTGGAATGTCGGGACGCCGCTGAGATCTCCCCATCCCGAGTTCGCCGATTTTCACCGACCCGACGTCCTGACGCTCACCATCGGCGTCGACATAGGTCAGGAAATACATGGTCGCAAATTCAAACCAGTCGTCCCAATTGTCGGTGACAAGAAATGCGCGCGATCGAGCGTTGGTCGGTGGCCGGCCGCCGACTGGCAATACTGTAAAAAACACGCTCTCCCCCCCGCCGCGAATAGAAATTCATACCAGCATCTCGACAAGAAAGGCAGGGACGGATCTAGGGATACCGATCCTTTATTCGATGCATCGCCGTGCCGACGGCTGCCATCATCTTCTGAGACATCGTCACGAGCGTTTGGGTACTCGCCGCATCCAACTCCAAGATGGGCACCTGCTCGATGTCGGTATGGTAGTCCGACCGCCACGGTCGAACAAGATAGCTCTGCGAGTCAGAATGAGCGTAAACCTGGTGACGCAGGCGGATGACATTCCTGTGCAGAGCACCTTCTGCGGTGTCCTAGACATCCAGAAGCTCCTTGGGAAATTGTGGCCATCCTCTGCTGCCTCCGAACGCGCGACCATACGAGGTAACCATCGCAGTCACGAACGCGGATTGCTGCAGGTATGTGGATCCGCGACTCCAAGGTTTAGCTTTCCACCGCTTCTTTAGGAGAAACAGCCCGTAGCTCTGAGCAGCAGCCAAGTCGTGCCGCGCAGCATGCAGTTTGCCGTAGAGTTTGCTATCCGCGTCGTTGAAATGAAGTTCGATGCTTTCGCTTGTTGTCAATGAAACGGCCCCATGACTGCCTATGCTCGGGAAGAGCACTCAAAGCATACCACGGCAAGAAATGGGTTTCAGTCGGGTCGTACGGCACGGCGCCTGGAAGCATCATTCGCACCCGCACAGCCTCGTAAGATTAGTCGAGTTCGATCCATGTAGGGGCATGGTCGCTTGGCTTTTCCCACCCTCGCACTTTGTCATCCACCCCGGCCCCTCGTAGCTGCGGTGTCAACGACGGACTTAAGAGCAGATGGTCCATTCGCAGGCCAGAACTCCTGTCGTAGCCGCCGCCAAAGGAGAAATTCCAGTAGGTGTAGATGCCCTTGTCCGGATGGATGCGCCGAACCGCATCGATCCACCCATCCTTGAGCATCTCGGCATAGGCTTGCCGGCTCTCGGGGAAGTAAACCGCATCCCCCAGCCATCGTCGCGGCGCCACGGCGTCAATCGGAGTTGGAACGACATTGTAGTCTCCACACAGCACTGTCGGCGTTCCCGCTTTGAGCAGGTCCTGGCCATAGCTGATCAGGCGGTCGAACCAGCGCAGCTTGTAGTCGAACTTGGGACCAGGCGCTGGATTCCCATTCGGCAGATAGAGACAGCTGACAACGAGTCCTTTCACGTCGGCTTCAATGTAGCGGCTGTGGGAGTCATCGGGATCGCCCGGCAAGCCGCGCCGCCGTTCAACCGGGTCTACCCCGCGAGATAGAATGGCCACTCCGTTGTAGGATTTCTGGCCATGCCAGATAGCGCCATACCCCGCCTCCCGGATGGCCTGGGCCGGAAATTTCTCGTCGGACGTCTTGAGTTCCTGGAGGCAGACGATGTCGTAGTTGGTAGCCGTGAGCCATTTGAGGAGCACGGGCAGTCGACCATTGACGCCGTTGACATTGAAAGTAGCGATGCGAACCATCTGTCCTCGCGGCCGTGGCTCACTTCTTACCCAGCTTGTCCTCGACCTTCTTGCGACTATTGCCGACCGATTTCACGGCTGACTTGACGTCGGCCTTGCTGGCCCCCGTCTTGCCCGCCTCGTACTTCACCTCATGGTCCTGCCCGCCAGCGACCTTTGCGCGGTCCTGGCTGCGCCCGCGAGTTGTTTGAGTAGTGGCCATTTCTTCCTCCAGGGATTGCGTTCCAATTCCCAACAACGCGCCCAGACTCTTCCGGTTCAATTCATCGGCACGCGGTATGGAACTGAAACCCAGGGCAGAGTATTGAATCGTACTATGTATTCGGGTTCCCCATGTCGGCCGTAGAGGCCGCCTTCCCCAAAAAGCGCGCACGGCGCCGGGACTCAGAATCTACCCCGAGATACCCCCTACCCCGCTTTCGTCCTTTCCAACTCTGCACGCTCACCGACGACATACCGGCTGGCGCCGATTGGCTCTTCGAAATGAAGTTCGATGGCTATCGCGCCCAGGTCGCCATCTCGGGCTCGGAAGTCGTCGTCTACACCCGCAACGGCCACGACTGGACCCGCCAGTTCAAGGTAATCCTGCCGTCGCTTAAGGCGCTCACGAAGGGTTCGGCGCTGATCGATGGCGAGATCGTGGCCATCGACAGCCGGGGCCGCACCAACTTCTCCATGCTAAAAACCGGCATTGCTGCCGGCATGCCGCTCAAGTTCTACGCCTTCGATCTGCTGGAATTGAACGGCGAGGACTTGACCGACCGGCTCTTGCTCGAGCGCAAGGACCGGCTTGCGGACCTTTTGGGCGAGAGGGACCCGGACGACAGCCTGCAGTTTTCCAGCCATATCGCCGACAACGGCAAGAAGGTCTTCGACACCATGTGCGCCGGCGGCCACGAGGGCATCATCGCCAAGCGCGCGGACAGTCGCTATGTCGGCGACCGCACTGCCAGTTGGCTCAAGATCAAGTGCACGAAACGACAGGAATTCGTGGTCGGCGGCTACCGCCCAAGCGACACCGGCCGTGGCATAGCCTCGCTGATCCTGGGCACCTACGAAAACGGCAAGCTGATCTACCGCGGCCGCGTCGGCACCGGATTCACCGAGGCGATGCGCAAATCCATTCTCGCGCAGTTGGAGAAGCGGCCGCTGGACAAACCCGCCTTCGTCTCCGTGCCCCGCGACATTGCGCGACGCGCCCGCTGGGTAAAGCCCGAACTCGTTGCCGAGGTCACCTATTCCGAGATGACACCGGACGGCAGCCTGCGTCACCCGAGCTTTCAAGGCATGCGCGAAGACAAGCGCGCCGACCAGGTCGTGATGGAAATGCCCAAGACCGTCGCGACCACCGCCACGGCCAATCTCGATCCCGCTATGGGCAAGGAGATCGCCCGCGCTGTCGGCGTTAACCTGACCCATCCCGACAAGCTGATGTATCCCGGCACTGCGGTGACAAAGGCGACGCTCGCCGCCTACTACGCCGCAGTTGCCGAGAGGATGCTGCCGCACATCCAGCATCGGCCCCTTTCGCTGGTGCGCGATACCGACGGCGACCTGCAGCAGACCTTTTTTCAGAAGCACAAGCTGCCTGGCATGCCCAGGGCAATCCATGACGGCCAGTTGGAGAAGATGTCCGGCAAGGAGAGCCGCATTCTTTGGGTCGACGACCTGGCTGGGCTGATCGCCGGCGTCCAGATCAACGTGCTCGAGTTCCATGTCTGGGGAAGCTTGCGCCAGCAGCCAAACCTTCCACACCGGATAATCTTCGACATCGATCCGGACGAGGGCCTGGGCTTTGATGACGTCAAGCAGGCCGCGATCGACATCCGCGGCGTTCTAGATGCACTCGCCCTTCAATCCTGGCCGCTGCTATCCGGCGGCAAGGGCGTGCATGTCGTCGTGCCGCTCGTTCCCGAGGCCGACTGGGAAGCAGTCAAGAACTTCTGCCAGGACTTCGCCGAACTGCTGGCCCGCACGGATCCGTCCCGTTTCGTCGCGAATATGAGCAAGGCGCGGCGCAAAGGCCGCATGTTCATCGACTATCTGCGCAATGGACAGGGCGCCACGGCGATTTGCCCGTGGTCGACCCGCGCGCGGTCCGGTGCGTCGTGCGCCGTACCGGTCACTTGGGATGAACTGCCGACGTTCAAGAGTGCCAGCGCATTTGACGTTTTCGCTGCCGCCGCCCGGGCTCAGGAGTCCGACGCCTGGGAGGGCTATTTCGATGTCGAACAAACGCTGACAGAGCGTATCCGAAAAGCAGTCCGATAGCTGCAGCCAGTCCTAGATCGTCAGCGACATCTGCCGATCGGCCTCGGTTCTCTTTCCGCTTAGATTTGAAAGTGTCACCCCGAGCAGGCGGATCCCCTTGCTGACAGGAAATACCTGATCGAGGAGGGTGCCGCTGACGGTCGCTAGGTCGGCTTCGCCCTCGATGACGCCTCCGAACGTGCGGCTGCGCGTGATTTGCTGGAAGTCGGCGAATTTCACCTTCAATGTCACCGTGCGACCCTGGATCGATCTTTCCTCGCAATAGCGCCAGACCTTGGCGACCAATGGAGCCAGTTCCTTGCGAGCACTTTCGACGTCAAACAGATCGCTCGCAAAGGTGTCCTCAGCCCCCACGGACTTGCGCTCGCGGTCGGCCCGCACCGGGCGTTCGTCGATGCCCCGGGCGATCCAGTAATAGTACGGACCCGCCTTCCCGAACTTCTCCTCGAGAAACGCCAGGCTCTGTGCCCGCAGGTCGGCGCCGGTCTCGATGCCGAGCCGCGCCATCTTGTCGGCGGTTGCCGGGCCAACACCATGAAATTTCCGCACGGGCAAGGCCTCGACAAAGGCGGGACCCTGCTTCGGAGTGATAACGAACACCCCATCGGGCTTGTTCTGGCCGGAAGCGAGTTTGGCCAGAAATTTGTTGTAGCTGACGCCAGCCGAGGCCGTCAGGCCGGTTTCGGCCTTGATCTTCGCGCGGATCATTTCCGCAATCGTCGTCGCGACCGGAATGCCCTGTAGATTGTCGGTGACGTCGAGATAGGCCTCGTCGAGCGAGAGCGGTTCAATGAGTGGTGTGTGCTCGGCAAAGATCGCGTGGATCTGCTGGGAGACGGCGCGATAGACGTCAAAGCGCGGCGGCACGAAGATCAACTCCGGGCATTTGCGCTTCGCCGTGATCGAAGGCATGGCGGAACGCACCCCGAACCTTCTGGCCTCGTAGCTCGCAGCCGCGACCACACCGCGCGCCGCCGAGCCCCCGACTGCCACGGGCTTGCCGCGCAGGTCAGGGTTGTCGCGTTGTTCGACCGAGGCGAAGAAAGCATCCATGTCGACATGGATGATCTTGCGAAGGATGGCCGTCCCTTCACGCGGCTCACCAATTTCTTGGCCTATGTCGCTTCGCTCGCCCACTTCGCCGTCCCTGCATCACCTGCGGCATATCAAGATAGACCGCACCTCGATCAAGGGCCGTCTGGGATCAACTCTCGGAGCGGCGCAACGAGTCCAATTGACTCTCGGACAGCAAAGAGAACAAATAAGGAACATATCAGCCCCGAAATCC
The DNA here is from genome assembly GCF_020164995.1 of Mesorhizobium sp. CO1-1-11. Taxonomy (NCBI): domain Bacteria; kingdom Pseudomonadati; phylum Pseudomonadota; class Alphaproteobacteria; order Hyphomicrobiales; family Phyllobacteriaceae; genus Mesorhizobium; species Mesorhizobium sp. CO1-1-11. The sequence continues at coordinate 98,543 of NZ_JAIUHE010000017.1, read as the reverse complement.
ATTGGGAAGACAGTTTGAGAGTGTTTCGTTCATGGGTCAGCCGGCCGCCAGCCCTGCTATCGCCGCGCTTCGCGAGCGAATCGCGCGCCTCGAAGGCGGGCCGGCGCGCAACCGTGCGACACTTCCTTTCGGCGTTCCCACGATCGACAAGGTCTTGCCGGGAGGCGGGCTGGCGCTCGGGGCTCTGCACGAGGTCGCCGGCGGCCGTAACGGAGCGATCGATGGCGCCGCGGCGGCGCTATTTGCCGCCGGTATTGCCTCCCGCACCAAAGGGAAGGTGCTCTGGTGCGTCACCCGGCAGGATCTCTTCGCCCCTGCCCTCGCCCAGGCCGGTCTGCTGCCCGGCCGTGTCGTCTATGTCGAGGCCGGTGACGAAGCTTCCGTGCTCGCCTGCTTCGAAGAAGGGCTTCGCCATGGCGGTCTAGGCGCCGTTGTTGCCGAACTGGCGCGCCTCTCCATGACCGCCTCCCGCCGCCTGCAGCTCGCCGCCGAAGCGTCCGGTGCCATCGGCATCGCCATCCGCCGTTGGCGACGACAAACCGAGGCGACCGATTTTGGACAACCAACCGCCGCGGTTACCCGCTGGCGGGTCACCGCACTCCCCTCCCGTCCCTTGCCGGTTCCAGGCGTCGGCCGCGCTCGCTGGCAGCTGGAATTGATCCGGGTACGGGCGGGAGAAAGCGCCGATTTTGAAGTGGAAGCCTGCGATGACAAGGGTCGTCTCGCTCTATTTTCCGACCTGGCCGACGGATCGCCTAAGGCGCGCAATGGGCCAGTCCGCGCCATCGGCTGAAACCCCGATCGTCATGCTCGGTCGGCAGGGAAACCGGCGGCTCGTGCTGTCCGCCGATGCGGCGGCACGCGCGGCCGGCCTGCGCGTGGGCATACCAGCGAGCAAGGCTCAAATGCTGGTGCCCAACCTGCAGAGCTTCGACCTCGATGCAGCCGCCGATGCCGAGGCCCTCGAGAGAATGGCAATTTGGTCGCTGCGCTATGCACCGATCGTCGCCGCCGATCCACCCGATGGTCTCATCATCGACACCACAGGCGCCGACCATCTGCATGGCGGCGAGGAAACGATGCTTGAGGGGCTGGTGTGGCGCATGGCGGCATCCGGAATCGAGTCACGTGCCGCCGTCGCGGATACCTGGGGGGCCGCTCATGCCTGCGCGCGCTTTCTCGCCCGGCCGACCTTCGTCGCGCCAGTGGGGCACGCCCCGGCGATTATGCGCGGTCTTCCGATCGGCGCCCTGAGGCTTCCCAACGATATCGTCGAAGGCCTCCTTACGCTCGGTTTCGAACGGGTGGGCGAGGTCGAGGCGGCGCCCCGCGCCTCTCTCACCCTTCGCTTCGGGCCCGAACTCGGCCGTCGCCTGGACCAGGCCATGGGGCGGCGCAGCGAACCCTTCGAGCCAGCCCGCTCTCCCGAACTCATCGAGGTTCGCCGGGCCTTCGGCGAGCCGATCGGCGCCGCCGAGACCATAGCCCGCTATACTGGCAAGCTCGTCACAACCCTCTGCGAGGCACTTGAGGCCAAGGGGCTCGGCGCCAGCCGGTTGGACCTGCTGTTTCATCGCGTGGACAACCGCATCGAGGCCATTCGCGTCGGCACCGCAGTGCCAGTGCGCGATGTCAAACGGCTGACCCGTCTCCTGACCGACCGGATCGAAACTGTTGATCCCGGTTTCGGCATCGAGGTGATGACCCTGGCCGCGACGCTCGCCGAGCCCTTCGGCAGCAAGCAAATCATCTCCTCGCTAGTCGAGGAGCCGGAGCCCGACATCACCGATCTCATCGACGTGCTTGCCAACCGTATTGGCGAGCAGCGGCTCTACCGCTTTGCCCCGGTCGAGAGTGACGTTGCCGAACGCTCAGTCCGCCGCATCGCGCCGAATGCGCCGGACGACGGGACGAGTTGGCCCGGTGACTGGCCTCGCCCGCCGCGCCTGCTGACCCACCCCGAACCCATTGAGACGATGGCCCTGCTGCCCGACCATCCGCCGGTCTGGTTCAGTTGGCGCGGCATCCGGCATCGCGTCGCGCGGGCAGACGGTCCGGAACGCGTTTTTGGCGAATGGTGGCAGCGCGATGCCGAACTGATCGCGGTGCGTGACTATTTCCAGGTGGAGGACGAGTCCGGCGAGCGCTTCTGGATCTACCGCGCCGGCGACGGCGAGGATCCCGGGACCGGTTCCCACAAATGGTTCCTGCATGGGGTCTTCGCATGACCACCCCACGCTATGCCGAATTGCAGGTGACCAGCCATTTCTCGTTCCTCCGCGGCGCCAGTTCCTGCGACGACCTGTTCGCGCAGGCGGCCGCTCTCGGCATCGAGGCTCTGGCAGTTGTCGACCGCAACTCTCTGGCCGGAATCGTCCGGGCCCATCAGGCCGCCAAGGACACCGGCGTCAGGCTCATCGTCGGCTGTCGCCTCGATCTCGTCGACGGCATGTCCCTGCTCGTCTATCCCACCGATCGCGCCGCCTATTCCCGACTGTGCCGGCTGCTGACCCTGGGCAAGAAACGTGGCGGCAAGGCGCAATGCCATCTCGAATGGAGCGACCTGGCCGACTACGCCGAGGGCCTGATCGCCGTTCTTGTCCCTGACCGAGCCGATGACACCTGTGCCCTGCAACTGCGTCGGCTGCGGGAAACCTTCAGCGATCGCGCCTATCTGGCGCTGACCCTGCGCCGGCGCCCCAACGACCACGTCCGGCTCCACGAACTGTCCAACCTCGCGACGCAAATGCGCGTGCCCACCGTGGTGACGAACGATGTTCTGTTCCACGAACCCGGCCGGCGCATCCTGCAGGACGTGGTGACGGCCATTCGCCATAACATTCCCATCGACGAATTGGGCTTCCGGCGTGAGCGCCATGCCGACCGCTATCTCAAACTGCCCGAGGAAATGGCCCGGCTGTTTTCGCGCTATCCCGAGGCTCTCGCCCGCGCGCTCGAGATCGCGCGGCAATGCCGCTTCTCCCTCGACGAGCTCGCCTACCAGTATCCCGAAGAGAAGATGCTGCCGGGGCTGACAGCGCAGCAGGCTCTCGAACACCTCACCTGGGAGGGCGCGGAACGGCGCTATCCGGAGGGCGTGCCCGACAAGGTGGTGGCGCTGATCAAGCACGAACTGCGCCTGATCGAGACCCTGCAATACGCCCCCTACTTCCTCACCGTGAACGCCATCGTGCAGTTCGCGCGCAGCAAGGACATCCTGTGTCAGGGCCGAGGTTCGGCCGCCAACTCCGCCGTCTGCTACGTGCTGGGCATCACCAGCATCGATCCCGAGCGCAACAACCTGCTGTTCGAGCGGTTCGTCTCCCAGGAGCGCAAAGAGCCGCCGGACATCGATGTCGACTTCGAGCATGAGCGGCGCGAGATCGTCATGCAGTGGGTCTACGAGACCTATGGCCGCGACCACAGCGCCCTCTGTTCAACCGTGGTGCGCTATCACACCAAGGGAGCGGTGCATGACATTGGCAAGGCCCTCGGCCTGCCCGAGGACGTCACCAAGATGCTCTCGTCCCAGGTCTGGGGCCATGGCGAGGGTATCGACGAGAAGCGCGCCCGCGAGCTCAATTTCAACCTCAACGATCGCCGGCTGCGGCTGACGCTCGAACTCGCCCAGCAACTCGAGGGCACGCCCCGGCACCTGTCGCAGCATCCTGGCGGCTTCGTCCTGACCAATGACCGGCTCGACGATCTGGCGCCGATCGAGCCGGCTCGCATGGTCGACCGTCAGGTGATCGAGTGGGACAAGGACGATATCGACATCCTCAAATTCATGAAGGTCGACGTCCTGGCGCTCGGCATGCTCACCTGCATGAAGCGCAGCTTCGACCTCCTGGCGGAGCACAAGGGGATGACCCTCGATCTCGCCACCATTCCGGCCGAGGACCCGGCGACCTACGCCATGATCCGCAAGGCGGACACGGTCGGCGTCTTCCAGATCGAGAGCCGCGCCCAGATGTCGATGCTGCCCCGCATCAAGCCGCGTACCTTTTACGATCTCGTCGTCGAGGTCGCCATCGTGCGGCCCGGCCCGATCCAGGGCGACATGGTCCACCCCTATCTCCGCCGCCGGGCGGGCAAGGAGCCGGTCGAATTCCCGACCCCCGAGCTCGAACGCGTGCTCGGCAAGACCTTGGGGGTTCCCCTGTTCCAGGAGCAGGCCATGCAAGTCGCCATGGTCTGCGCCGTCTTTTCCGCCGGCGAGGCCGACCAGTTGCGCCGCGCCATGGCGACCTTCAAGCACACCGGCGGTGTCAGCAAATTCGGCGACAAGCTGATCGGCGGCATGATCAGGAATGGCTACACGCCGGAATTTGCGGCCAACACCTTCAAGCAGCTCGAAGGCTTTGGCTCTTATGGCTTCCCGGAAAGCCATGCGGCCAGCTTCGCCCTCATCGCCTATGCCTCGAGCTGGATGAAATGCCACCATCCCGATGTATTCTGTGCGGCTCTTCTCAACTCCCAGCCTATGGGCTTCTACCTGCCGGCCCAGATCGTGCGCGATGCCCGCGACCATGGTGTCGAGATCCGGCCCGTCTGCATCAATGCCAGCCGCTGGGACTGCACGCTGGAGCCGATCGGCGAGGACGGCCGCTTCGCGGTCCGCCTCGGCCTGCGCTTGGTCAAGGGCCTTGCCAATGCCGACGCGGCCGCGATCGTCGCAGCCCGGGCCGACGAGGCCTTCGCTTCCATCGACGATCTTTGGTATCGTGCCGGCGTGCCGGCGGCATCGCTCGTCCAGCTCGCCGAAGCCGACGCCTTCCGACCCGATCCCGGCCTGGCCCGGCGCGAGGCGCTATGGGCGCTCAAGGGGCTGCGCGACGAACCCCTGCCGCTCTTTGCCGCCGCCTCGGCGCGCGAACAGAAGACCGTCTCGGAAATCCAGGAACCGGCTTTGGCGCTGCGGCCGATGACGGCCGGCCGGGAAGTCGTCGAGGACTACGGTCATGTTGGCCTGACCCTGCGCAATCATCCGCTCTCGTTCCTTCGTGCCGATCTCGCCCGGCGTCGCATCGTCACCTGCCGCGAGGCCATGCAGGCGCGTGACGGCCGCTGGCTGGAGGCGGCGGGTCTGGTCCTTGTCCGCCAGCGGCCCGGCTCGGCCAAGGGCGTGATGTTCCTGACCATGGAAGACGAGACCGGCGCCGCCAACGTCGTGGTCTGGGTCAAGGTGTTCGAAAAGTTCCGCCGCGTACTGCTCTCGTCGTCGATGCTCGCCGTGCGCGGCAAGATCCAGCGTGAAGGAGAGGTCGTGCATCTCATCGCCAATTCCCTCACCGACCTTTCGGGTGAGCTCGCCAGCGTTGGTAATCGCGATGTACCGTTTCCGCTTCCGCATGGACCAGGCGACGAAGCCCATCACGGTGGACCAGGGATCGATCCGCGAAGCTTGCCGAAGGGTCTGCGGCCCCGGGACCTCGTCGATCCAACGCTGCAGGTTGAGCCGATCAAGGTGAAGACGCGAGACTTTCGCTAGCGCTCTCATCGTCCAGCCAGCCGTAAACGTAAAAGCGCTGGCTGATATGGGGTGGAAAGCTGAATGGTAGCCTTCGGGATCTGACTCGCGAAAGTCGGCCTTCGGCTAGTCATCACCACGTCCGCTCTTGCTCCGGCGCGGACCTGCACTTCGCTGCTTGGCGTGCAGTCTTGTGGGCTCCCGTCAGTAGTCCATGTTTGCGTGGGTGGTCCAATTATGGCCCCAGAGCTCGATCCACTGGGCGACGGCTTCTGCTCCCTTGGCCATCGCGCCAGCATACTCAGAGAGTGTCTTGGCATCAAATGAAGGATCGACGCCCGCATCAACGAACCGGTGCGGAAATACTAGCGGTCCCGTCGACAGCATGTCGTGGACTGCATCGAACACCGAGCAGCATTCCTCAAAGTTGTCGACCTTGATGGGAATGAATGAGAAGCGAGGACTGTCGGCAAAGTCCGAAAAATTCGCTGGAACGACTCCGATGCCCGGAAGGTGGAAGAAAAGCGATCCCCCGTCGTTTTCGACGCCGCCATGGCTGAAAGGATTGCGCAGGCGTTCCTTAATCCGCCGGAGCTTGCCTAATGTGACGCCAGCCTGATGATTGTTGTCGAGTGGGAAAACCGCCTTGAGCTTTTCGTCCCATGATTTTTCCAGGAACACCTCAAGGCCTCCTGACTCGAGCGGCTGGCCGCTGAAGGCCCGGAGAAGAATTAGTCTGTGCTCCATCGCGCTGAAGAAGGCCTCGATCATCGCGGTGGTGAGGAAGTACCCCTCGGTCTGTGCTGCATGCAGTTGGTTGAGCACAGCCGCGATCATCCCCACCGGCAAGCCTGCCTCGCTCTCTTTCTCCTTTCTTGCTTTTGGAAGTTTGGGAAGCTGGGCCGGCTTGTCGGCCTTGGCGAAGGCCTTCCTGGCCTTGCCGCGAAAGTAGCGGTAACGGCTTTCGAACTCACCGAAGCGGTTGACGATCAGGACGTTGCCCAAGCGAGCTTGTTCGGCCGCGAACGGCGCCAGAAGCTCTTCGATCTGCCGCATGGCCGCGCCCACCTGCCCGACGATGCGATCGTAAGGGACCTTGTGGTCCTTGGCGCGAAGGATGGTGAAGCCGAACTTCCTCAGCTCAAACCCCACTGGTTCACCCAGCACGCTGCCATAGACCGTCCAACGCACCTTTTCTCCGGCCCCACTCCACCGCCAGCCCAGTATGTTGCGGAAAGTGAAGAGCACCAGTTCGGGCACCGGAAAAAGCTCTGCGGGTGGCCGTGACGACTCCATATCCCAACTATCCAGGCCGGCGGGGAAATCAGGTGAGAAGCCTGCCAGAGTCTTGTTGAGACGCTTGCGGATCTTCGTCATCACCTCGTCCGCTTCCGGGTCGTTCTTAATTTTCTTGGGCATGAACGATCTCGCATTTCGGCTGGTGACGTGCGGTGGCGAAGGCCGCTCTAGGTTATAGTGGATTTACGCTTCTTTTTTCAGCCCTCTCACCCGTCCGCCAATGACCGCTACTGGCGCCAGGCCGACATTGCCTTGTGACGCCGAATGGCAGCTCTTGGGAGTTCGGGAGTCATTTCTTGAACTGCGGCCTTGGCGTTGGAAGCTGGCAGTGGAGTGAGCCCCATTCCGCCGTTTGGCCCGCCTACGCCGCCCTAGTCCGATCCCTGTCGAACAGTTTCAACCGTGAGTGAGCCTTCCGGCAGGGGGCGCAGCAGTTCCGCTTCTGTCTTCGTCAGGTAGATCCAGTGCGCCCAGTCGGTGGGACGCAGGATCACCACTTGGCGGTCATGATAAGCAACAATATCGGGCCCAGGCTCGGTGGTCAGCATGGCGAAGGCCGGGCTGGAGCCCTCTGCGCCGTCGCGCCATATGCCGGCGATCGCCATGAATGGCGCATCGTTCAGCGTGAACCGATGTTTTGCTTTCGGGTATTTCTTGCCCGTGAACTCGAAGAACGCCGATGCAGGGATGAGGCATCGGTTGCTCTTGTCGAAATGCCGGCCGTCAGAGCGGTAGTTGAAGACTGGGCCGCCCTTCGGATTGGATGGCGGGAAGCTGAAATTCATCGGCACCAGTTCAATGCCGTTGCCGGCAGCGCGCATGACCGGCGCCGTGTCGTTGATCCGGATATCGTCGCTTTCCGGCAGATCGAGTTCTGTCTGTTGCGTCGGGATGCCAAGCTCGAGCGCCTGCATCATCTGGACGTATTCGACCCACTTCACATGCTGTTCGTAAGCGTTGCACATGCCGCGCACTCTATCGCGAAACAGGAACGAATTCGAGGTGGGGCGTCTCTTCGGGCGGGCTCTCGGCTGGCGCTGAAGCCCCGCTCGCGGGTCTTCACCCTTCGGGCTTCCATCCCTGACGCGGCACGGCGCCGACAGCATAGCCCCTCCTTCGGTGTCGGCCTTGCGCACCGCGAGAGTGAGAGGGCGGTTTGGAGGGCCATGACGGTGAAGGGCTGGGAGAGAGGCTTCCGGCGCCCGTCATGGAGAACTCCCATGAATAATTCAGTGATTGCAGACAGCAGTGCGGGCGGCGAACGCGGCGGCTACAAGGTGGATGCGAGCCGCGGCGAACGCATCGGCCGCGTATCCTCGGAGTGGTTCAACCGTCCGGCTGACGAACGCTACCTCTCGCTGTCCGAGTTGATGGCGTCGGTGCAGGGGCGCTCCGAGCGCAGCCAGACCCGTACCGTCGAAAGCGCCGCGATCCGGATCGAAGCCGGCCGCGACGATGCCGAGCGGCTTGCCCTGGTGCTTCCGGGTGCGGATAGACCGGTTGCCCCCACGCATTGGAGCTTTGGCCAACTCGCCGGCATCGTGGGCGCCCCGGCGACCTACCTGCGCCAGCTTCCGGCACCGCTCGCCGGCATCAACCTGCAATACGGCCTGACCGCGCATCGCGCCGAGCAGGTCAAGACGCTCGTGGTTGAGAACGGTCGCGTCGAACTCCGCGCCGTAACTGGCCCGGACTATGGTCGCATCTATGATCACGAACTTGTTGCGGCCGTGCAGAAGATCGCCGGCAATGGCACTGGCGACACGCGCTGGAAGATCCCCGGCGTGCTCGACTGGTCCACCGGCATCTACAATCCCCGTGTCGACATCACCTCCGACACCACCACGCTCTATGCTTCTGATCGCGACGTGTTCCTGTTCCTGGTCGACGATCTCAACCCAATCGAAGCAGGCAGGCTGCCGGATGGCTCGCCCGACCTCTATTTCCGGGGCTTTTACTGCTGGAACTCAGAGGTCGGTGCGAAGACACTCGGCATCGCCAGCTTCTATCTCCGCGCCGTGTGCCAGAATCGCAACCTTTGGGGCGTCGAGGACTTCGAGGAGATCACCATCCGCCACTCCAAATATGCTGCCTCACGCTTCGCGCACCAGGCGGCGCCGGCGCTAACCCGCTTCGCCAACTCCTCGCCCATGCCCTTCGTCAACGGCATCCGCGCAGCGCGGGAGAAGATCGTCGCTCGCAGCGACGAGGATCGCATGGAGTTCCTCCGCAAGCGCGGGTTCTCCAAGGCGGACACAGCGAAGATCATCGAGACGGTGCTCGCCGAAGAAGGTCGCAAGCCCGCGAGCGTCTTCGACTTCGTGCAGGGCATCACCGCCGTCGCGCGGGACAAGCCGCAGCAGGACGCCCGGCTCGAGCTTGAGGGCAAGGCCAAGAAGCTGCTCGACCGGGCCGCCTGATTTCAGCGAAGCCGGCGATACGGATTTCCGTGTCTCCGGCTGCGTGCTTTTCCGGAAGGCCGGATGGGCGGCGTCGTCCCTCAGAGTGAGAGGGCGGCGCCGATCTTCGTGACGGGTTGGAGGTCGAGAGAGAGGCTCCCGGCCGCCCGTCGCGGAGTAAATCCCCATGGCTGCTGCCAAGAAGAAGCCCACCATCACCCTGTCGCCCTCGCGCGACATTCCCTTCAACCAACTCGTGCTGAGCCAGTCGAACGTCCGGCGGATCAAGTCCGGCGTTTCGGTCGAGGAACTGGCGGAGGACATCGCCCGGCGCGGCATCCTTCAGGGCCTCACCGTCCGCCCTGTCGTTGATGAAAACGGCACGGAGACCGGCATGTTCGAGGTGCCGGCCGGCGGCAGGCGTTTCCAGGCGCTGGAGCTGCTCGTCAAGCAGAAGCGGCTGGCCAGGACCGCCCCAGTTCCCTGTGTGGTCCGCGAGGGCGGCATCGCCGAGGAGGACTCGCTGGCCGAGAACGTCCAACGCGCGCCGCTTCATCCGCTCGACCAGTTCCGCGCGTTTCTCACCCTGCGCGAAAAGGGCCAGTCCGAAGACGAGGTCGCCGCGGCGTTCTTCGTCTCGGTCAACGTGGTCAAGCAGCGCCTGAAGCTCGCATCGGTCTCTCCGGTGCTGCTCGATGTCTATGCCGAAGATGGCATGACGCTCGCCCAGCTCGAAGCGTTCACCGTGTCGGGCGACCATGCACGCCAGGAACAGGTCTTCGAACGGCTGAAAACCTCCTATGACAAGTCGGCGTACGCCATCCGGCGCATGCTGACCGAGGGCGCCGTCCGTGCCACTGACAAGCGGGCGCAGTTCATCGGCATCGAGGCGTATGTCGAAGCGGGCGGCTCGGTGCTGCGCGATCTCTTCGAGGGCGATGATGGTGGCTGGCTGCAGGATGTCGCCCTGATCGACAAGATGGTGAACGGCAAGCTCAGCGGCGAATCCGAGGCGGTTGCCGCCGAGGGCTGGAAGTGGACCGAGGTCGCGCCTGATTTCGCCTATGGCCACACCTATGGGCTGCGGCGGCTCCATGGTGAACCCGTGCCGCTAACGGCCGAGGAAGAAGCCACGCGCGACGCGTTCAAGGCCGAGTTCGATCGCCTTGTTTCGGAGCATGAAGGCGCGGACGAACTGCCCGACCAGGTCGACGAGCGGCTGGGCGAGCTCGAGACCGCGCTCGACGCATTCGACGAACGGCCGCTATCCTTCGATGCCGAAGAGATCGCGCGCGCCGGTGCCTTCATCAGCATCGCTGGCGATGGCCGTCTGCGCGTCGATCGCGGTTATGTCCGGCCCGAGGATGATACACCAGCCGAACCCGAGAACGCCCCCGATGGCGCAACGGGTAAGGGAGCGACAGTCGGCGACGATGCCGATGGCGACCACAATGCCAACAGTGACGCCATGGCCGAGCCAGAGGAAGACGAGGGTCTTTCGCCGATCTCGGACCGTCTGATGACCGAATTGACGGCGCACCGGACTCTCGGCCTTCGCGACGCCCTCGGCGACCATCCTGGTGTGGCCTTCCGTGCGGCGCTGCATGCCCTGACACTCAAGGTCTTCTACCAGTATGGCTCGGATAGCTGTCTCGAGCTGGACCTCAAGACCGTCAGCTTCGGCGCCCAGGCGCCAGGGCTGAATGACAGCGTCTCGGCCGAGGCGATCCGTGCGCGGCATGAGAGCTGGACCAAGGCTCTGCCGAAGGACTCGGCCGACCTTTGGGACACGCTTCGTGACTGGGACAGCGATAGCCGCGCCGCCTTGTTCGCCCATGTCGTCAGCCTCTCGGTCAACGCGGTCTACGAAGCCTGGAACCGACGGCCCCGTGCACTCGCCCATGCCGACCAGGTGGCGGACGCCGTCGACCTCGACATGTCGGCGCGCTGGAAGCCGAACGTCGACACCTTCCTCGGTCGCGTCACCAAGGCGCGGATCCTACAGGCCGTTGCCGAGGCGAAGGGCCAGCGCGCTGCCGACCGGATCGCCCATCTCAAGAAGGGCGACATGGCGACGGAAGCGACGACGCTGCTCAACGGCACTGGCTGGTTGCCCGAGCCGCTCCGTACACCGGGCCGGCAGACAGTCGCCGACATATCACCGGTGGAACTGGCCGTCGTAGAAACGGCGGAGGTAGCGGACGAAACGGCCATGGCCGACGAAAACGGCATCGCCGATGATGACGGGGTCGGCGTCGAAGCGATCATGGCTGCCGAATAGTCTCTCGACCCTACGACTGGCCCGCCGGCAACGGCGGGCCTTTCTTTTTGAAGGAGGTCACCATGCGCGAACCGCCGCATGCGCTAGCACGCCGCCTCGCCGACCGGGCCGAGGCGGTCTGCCGGCATTATCTCTCCAATGGTCGCCGCCAGGGGAACTATTGGACCGTCGGCGATGTGCGCAACACGCCTGGTCGCTCCATGTTCGTCCGACTTGCAGACTCCGCAAGAGGTTCGGCCGGACGCTGGACCGACGCCGCTACCGGCGAGCATGGCGATCTGCTCGACGTGGTGCGCGAGGCGCTTGGCCTCAGAGCTTTCGCAGATGTCGCAAAGGAAGCGCGGGCTTTTCTCGGCCTCTCCCATGAACCCGCGTGTCAGGCATCTCCTGTCCGGAAGAGTGTCCAGGCTCCAGCCGGCTCCTCAGAGGCAGTCCGTCGGCTTGTAGGCGCGTCCCAGCCGATCATAGGAACCATCGTGGAAACGTATCTCCGTGGACGCGGCATTACGACCTTGCACGGAACCGGAGCCTTGCGCTTCCATCCCCGCTGCTACTATCGACCGGACGATCATGGGCCGACCGAGACATGGGCGGCCATGATTGCTTCCGTTACCGACGTCGAAGGCCGTTTGACTGGCGCCCACCGCACCTGGATCGCACCGGACGGCACCGGCAAGGCACCCGTCGACACACCACGCCGCGCCATGGGTGACCTCCTCGGCAACGCCGTTCGTTTCGGTGTGCCCGGCAGTGTCATGGCTGCGGGCGAGGGCATCGAGACGACGCTTTCGCTCAGATGCGCCCTGCCCGACATGCCGATGGCGGCAGCTCTCTCAGCGGCTCATCTCGCTGCCATCCTGTTCCCGCCAACGCTGAACCGACTCTACATCATCCGCGACAACGATCCGGCCGGTGACGGTGCCCGCGATAATCTGATCGAGCGGGCGACCGGTGCCGGGATCGAGGCGATCGTCCTCTCGCCGAGGATGGAGGACTTCAACGAGGATCTACGCTACTTGGGCCTCGCCGCACTCCGCAAATCGATCGCGGGCCAACTGGTTCACCGGGATCGCCATCGTTTCCTCGAACGTGTGACCTGAACCGGTATGGAGCGCGGCGCCGTGCGGTTCACGAGGCCGGCGTCACGCGCCCCAGAAGTCTCCGCCGGAGAGAGCCAGACCCAGCCTTCGAGAGGGCGATCGGGCCCACAAGCGGGTCGGCCCAACAATGGCGTCGGCCGACTATTTTCCGGCGGCGGCTGCGCCGCCTTTCCATCGCGAGCCAAAATAGTCGGTCTCTGCCATCCTCCGCTGTCGCTCCGGCCCTCCGCGTCGCTCCGGGTGCGAGGCCATCCCGCCTGTGAGCTTTCGTCGCCATGAAGGCCGCGAGGGTCGCGGTCCAATCGACGGGAGCATACCGTGAGCGAGTACGACGACACCGAGCCACACCACGCCGCCTCTCCAACCGATCACGTCCTCACCGAACTCCAGCTCTATGGCTGGCGTCCTTACGCCGACGAGCCGGATCCGCGACCACTTCCCGACGGCGATCATGTCGCCAGAGCCATGGTGGAGATCTTCGATGCCCTCATCGCCACCTTGGCGGATACGCGCCTCGAACCGGATCTCGACGACCTGCTTTGGTCCGTCACCAACGTCTTCCACCGTGCCGTGCTGCGGATCGAGCGCCAACTGGACGACAACGAGCAGGCGCAGCGTCGCATGCAGCGGGAACAGGACGGCACCGAGATCAAGGCGGTCGAACTCGAGAACCTCACCGCCCAGGGCCGGACGATCATCGAACGGCGTGACGCCTTCGAACTGATGCGCGACCAGGCTGGCGACCACTACGAGCAGCACACCGGATCGGCTTGGCGACCGCGCACCGGATCGATGGTCAACCACCGGGATCTCACCTCGGCGATGATCGACAGCCGCGACTTCCTCGCCGCCCGGCGGAAGGCCGACGCCGAGGTGATGCTACCCACAGGCCCGAAGATCGCCCTGACCGGCGGGCTCGACTTCAACGATCACCAGCTCATCTGGGACGTGCTCGACAAGGTCCACACCAAGCACTCCGATATGGTGCTGATCCACGGGAAATCACCCCGAGGCGCCGAATTGATCGCCGCGAAATGGGCCGACACCCGCAAGGTTCCCCAGATCGGCTTCGCCCCGGACTGGGACAAACACGGCCGGGCCGCGCCGTTTAAACGCAACGATACGATACTGAACATCCTGCCGATCGGCGTCATCGTCTTCCCGGGCACCGGCATCCAGGACAATCTCGCCGACAAAGCGAAGAAGCTCGGCATCAAGTCTTACGACTTCCGCAAGAAGGACGGCGCGTAAGCGCCGCCGTACTTCCGTTAAGCGGTTTCGCCAATTCCACTGAAAACCGGCTTTCAAACTGGTTTGCCCGTCACCGCGATGCGGGCAGCCCGTGGATGTGCTCCAGTTCCACATCGCCATCAATCAACTGGTCCAGCAGCCCCTAATGTCGCTCTGATCCGTCGCGGACAGAAATCGCCCCGCTTGGCGCTTCACCAGGTGCCGATCGCGATTCTTGAATTCTGCCATGACACATCCTTCAGAATGATCTGACTCACCATCCCGCGCCGATTGCACAAGGCAGTGGGCCTCCAAGGCTCCTGACACCGTCTCCTGGGCAAGCGAACACCTCCCCGCTCTAAGAGCGCTGATCCTTTGGTCCGGCCCATGACCTGACGCCATCAACCCGTAAAGGGTCCGCTACGCAAGCGTGCGGCCTTGAGGCTTCGCCCCTGCGGTGATTGCGGTCACGGGTCGAACACATCGGGCGCTTGTCGCGCGGGGGATGGTCTCCCGCCTTCCAGGACAGGAGCCGAATAATGTCACTCAACGACGCTCACGCCTTCGCCTTCAGCCTCGCCGTAACCCTCATGGTCACCATCGTCATCTTTCAGGCCGGCGACGGCAGCCTCAGCGTCATGCCCGCGAGTGAATACGATGGCGATACGGCCGCCATAGTCCATGAGATCGATCCTTTCGCCTCGTGACCGGGCACCTCGCCGCGGGAACGGAAGTCCTGTCGGATTCCGCTCCCGCGGCCGCTCATCTTCGGCTATAGTTCAGACTGCGCCGTGGTGGTGGTGGAGGCGCAACCGTTAGACCTTTTCTCACGGAGACCACCACCACGATCATCCTCGGCATCCTCATTTGCATCGCCGGCATCGGGTTCCTTTGCAGGCTGCTGTTCACGCTCGCTGTCTACGCGCTTCCGTTCTTCATAGGCGTGACTACGGGCGTGTGGGCCTACGGCACCGGAGCCGGTCCGATCGGCGCGTTCATCGTCGGCATCGCCGCCGCCGGTGCGACGCTCGCGGTCGGCCAATTCACCTTCACATTCGTTCGCCCGGTCTGGGCTCGTCTTGCGGTCACGCTCCTCTTTGCCGCACCAGCATCGGTCGCCGGCTATCACGCGACACATGGTCTTGCGAAGCTCGCCATGCCGTCCCTGGGATGGCAAATCGCTTTTTCGATCGTCGGCGCGATCGCCGTCGGCGTTGTCGCTTGGGTTCGGTTGCTGGCGATGGCACCGCCCGGGCCAGCCATGGAAGGCGTCGCTCGCGGCTAGGCGCCATCCGGAGCTTGAGAGCCAGGACAGCGAGGATCACTACCAAGCCACTCCTCGCAGCGTCAGGGTCACGGACAGACCGTTCAAGTCCAAGGGGTTCCCTCCCGCACGGCTCAGATCCGAGCAGTACCCCGTCAGGTATTGACCGCTATGACGGCCCTGAGCGGCGGTCGATCACAGATGCAACGGTGGTCTCCTCCCTGGGAGGCTCCGGTGACATCGCGGATATGGTCGAAGGGCGGGCTGAGCGCCGTAGAGCAACGCCGGCTATTCGAAGTGAACGTTGGTCGCCTTGATCTCGCTTGAGGTCCTCTTGCAGGTCGACCGCTCCAAAACGGCCTCATCAATGGCCTGATCTGACCGAAGGTCGGCTATGCCTCGACCGCCTATCCGGCAATGGCGCAGATCAACTTTCTTCCCCTGCCGGCTGCGCCGTCATTCCTCGCGAAACAACAAAGTCGCCTTGCTGCCATCCTCCGCTGACGCTGCGGTCGCAAACGATGCCGCGTCGATCGCCTCCGGCCTGCCGATCGCCATCGAGGCCGCAATGGTGCGGGCTCGAAGCAGAGATCAAGGAGAACTACCATGGCGACCATCGGCACCTTCAAAAAGTCAGGCAACGAATTCACCGGCGAAATCGTCACCCTGAGCCTTCAGACCAAGAACGTCCGCATCGTCCCCGAGAGCCGCCAGGTCGGCGAGAACGCCCCAAGCCACCGCGTCTTTGTCGGCCGAGCCGAGATCGGCGCCGCCTGGTCCAAAACCTCCAACGACGGCCGTGACTACCTTGGCCTCAAGCTCGATGACCCGAGTTTCAACGCCCCGATCTACGCCAACCTCTTCGACGACGAGGAAGGCGAAGGCTTCAGCCTCATCTGGTCCCGCCCAAGCCGCCGTAACGGCGAGTGAGCTGCCTGAACAACGCCCCGCCCGGACACACCGGGCGGGGCCAAGCCCTTTTCGGGCGACCGAATCAGTTCGGGCTTAATTCCTCAAAGCCTGATCCGGGCGGCACTTTTCTCTCGCCATATTACAGAAGAACGACTATTTTAGCCGTAGTTCTGGCGTGCGCAGTTATGTCTGTAGGACGTGGTCATGCATGATCACCGCCCGACAGACGCGGGCCGCGCGCGCGTTGCTTGGTTGGACGCAGGAGACGCTCGCTGAGAAGGCCCTGGTATCGCTGACCGCGTTGAAGCGCCTTGAGTCCGAGAACGACTTCAAGGTGTACGAGACGACACGCGATCAGGTGCGCCGGACTCTTGAGAGCAGCGGTATCGTCTTTCTGTCCTCCGACCAAGGGGAAGGAGTGATGCTTGTTCGTGCGAAGATCGGTTCTCCCGGTTCGTCCTAGCCTCTCACGGGCCGGCGCGGCGATGCGCAGCGCGCATCACCTGATGCCATCGTGCACTCGCGCATTCGCGTGCCAGCCTATACTGCTGACCATGATGCAGCCGCTGCGATGACTGGCTGCGGGAGATCGGCGTGACACAAAAAGCGTTTCTGGACCAACCACCAGAGAGCCAAGAGCTCACCAGGTACGATCGCGAGCACATGACGCTCTATATCCGCCTGCTCGACGCGGCGGCGGACGGTGCCGACTGGCACGAGGCAGTCTCGATCCTCTTTGGTTTAGATGCTGACCTCGACCCCGAACGAGCCCGCCGCGTCTACGACACCCATCTTGCCCGAGCACACTGGATGACAGAGCACGGCTACCGCAAGCTTGCTCGCGAGGGCCGTCACTAACACGACCGCGATGCAGCGGCCGCATCGCGCGTTGTCCACGTGAGGGCTTCCCGAGGCCTTTCCATCCGGCAATCGTGTCGCTCCCAGCATGTAAGAGACATGCACGCTTGGAGGACACTGATGCGGCCGGACACATCACAGTGGCGATCCTCGTCGACGTACGACTATCTCGACGACCTAGTCGCCGCCGACCTCGCGTGGGAATGGCTGCGCCGCAACGCCGACTATCAGCGCGACCACGCTGAAGTCGAACACTCCGACGCGGACCGTGAGCACCTGACGAACATGTTGCGAATGCGCTGGGGGCTGCGATTTCCCTGTCGACCCAACTTTCAGTGCCATCGAGACGGTAGTCTTCTGGGCGCCGGGAGCCGATCCGGGCACAGTAATGCTCACAGCGATCCCGCCATTGCCGTGGCCGGGCTTGGAAGGCTTTGCGCCATCTGATCTCGACCCCCGCAACGCGCACCTAGGTCCGGAAGGGCTGAGCATCGTGCACGGCAAGGGTGCCGCCGCCATCCGCCTTCTGGTGCTTGGCGATGCGCGGCCCGATCAGCCGCTGGCGGCCCTTGTTCCGCTTGACGCTGACGGCCTCGATCGCATCGAGGCCGTCACGCGGCTCTGGCGAGCACTGCATAGCCGTCGCGTTTTCCCCGATACCCGCCTGACGGCACAGCAACGCCGAAGGCTGCGTTACATGCTGCAGGCCATCGATGGCAACATGAACGGCGCGAGCTATCGCGAGATCGCAAAGGTCATCTACGGCGCGCCTCGCGTCGCAGCAGATTCCTGGAAGACCTCGGCGCTTCGAGACAGCACCATCGACCTCGTCAAGGACGGCCGCGCCATGATCGCCGGCGGCTATCGCAAGCTTCTGCGCCATCGCCGCAAGTCCTGACACGCTTCGCAACACGACTGGGGGTGCGAATTTAGTTCACCCTTCTTCGCCATCCCCCCTCGCGGCTCCTCTCCGCCACCGTGGCCTTCGTCCGCCGCTTATCGCCAGCGGCCTCAATGAACCCACGGAGGCCCGATCATGTCCGCCAACCTCACCGGCTTGCCGCCGCGCTTTCTTCGCACTCCCGAAGCCGCTCGATTCCTGGGTCTATCCGGCCGCACCCTGGAAAAACACCGGACCTACGGGACCGGCCCATCCTATCGAAAGCTCGGCGGACGCGTCGTCTACTCGATCGACGATTTGCAGGCCTGGGCGGACCGGGGCGCCGTTACTTCAACCTCCGATCCTCGCGGCGCCGTCCTCCCCGCAAAACGCCACGAGGCCGTGACGCCCGTCGTAGTCGGACGTCACGCCCGCTGACTGTCGCGCCGTTTCCTCAATGCCGGTGCGCCGTCGCCCCCTGTCGGAACGCGGACAACTCGAACTGTTCCGTACGCGCGGCAGCGATCTCGCACCCCGCGACACGCAGGATCTCATGGCCTATCCGTTTTTCAGCCTCTCCAAATCCCATCGCATACAGCCCATCGACTTCTCCGCCGGGGACGTTGTCATTCGCGTCGAAGCCGTGCCCGAACATGGTATGGCGACCATCTGGGACGCCGATATCCTGATCTGGGCCGCAAGCCAGATCGTCGAGGCGCGCGACGCCGGACTGCGCACGTCGCGCCTCATGGCGGCCACGCCCTACGAAATTCTCACCTTCATCGGACGCGGCGTTGGCGCTCGCGATTACCAGCGCCTCAAGGCGGCCCTCGATCGCCTGCAATCGACAACGGTGGCGACGACGATTCGCCAGCCCGCAGAGGGCCGTCGACATCGCTTCTCCTGGATCAACGAGTGGGTCGAGCGCACGGATCGGCGCGGGCGTCCCGCGGGTATCGAACTGATCGTTCCCGACTGGTTCTATCGGGCGGTCCTCGTCGAATTCCCGCGTGGCATCGGCCAGGGCGAAATGCCGCCTTTGTTCATCGTCGGCGCCGGGGGCGATACTTCCGAACTCGTCAACTACCGCGTCCGAGGCAATCACATGATCGTGGATCGGATGTTCGCTGCGGCCGAGCTGCGCTACGGCAGTGGCCGCAAGCAACAGCGCGTCCGGATCATCCGCACCGACGGAAGGCCCGCGTCATGAGCGATGACCGAGAAGAGGAAGAACAGGCGCCGGCGGCAGGCGGAGGGCCTGGTCCCGAGCCCATGCGTCTGCGTGGCGAGCCGCCTCGCGTCACCCGTCTGTCCCGGCGTGTGCTGGCCGGGCTCGGCCTGGTCGCCAGCCTCGGCGTTGGTGGCGCGCTGATCTACGCGCTGCAAACACGTCATGGTGGTCCCGGCAACGAGGAACTGTATTCGACCGACAACCGCACCACGGCGGACGGACTTGCCGGACTCCCGCGCGACTATTCCGGAGTGGCAAAGCTCGACGTTCCACAACTAGGACCCCCGCTTCCAGGTGATCTGGGGCGTCCCATACTCAGCGCCCAGAACCGTGGGCAGCCCGTCGCAGGTGTCAGCGCCGAGGAACAACGGCGGCTCCAGGAGATCGAAGCCGCGCGCACCAGCCGCCTGTTTGCCGGCACCGAAGCGCGGTCAGCAGCAGCCACTGCGCCACCCGCGCCGAGCCAAACGCCAGCCGAGTCGCCGACGATCGCGGGCCTTGGCCTCGCGCCACAGCCTGCGACCCCCACCGCGCAGGAACGACAAGCCGCTTTCCTCGACGCCGCCGTCGACCGTCGCACCGTCAGCCCCGATCGCGTTGCAGCACCGGCCGCGCCCAGTATCCTGCAGGCAGGTTCAATCATCTCGGCCGCCCTCATCACCGGCATCCGCTCCGACTTGCCCGGCCAGATTGCCGCGCAGGTGACAGAGAATGTCTATGACAGCCCAACCGGGCAGATACTCGTCGTCCCGCAGGGCGCGCGGCTGATTGGTCAGTACGACAACGGCGTTGGCTTTGGTCAGCGCCGCGTGCTGCTGGTCTGGAACCGCATCATCATGCCGAACGGCAGGTCCATCGTGCTGGAACGGCAGCCGGGCGCTGACTCTGAAGGCTATGCCGGCCTCGAGGACGGTGTCGACTATCACTGGCGCGAACTCTTCAAGGCCGCCGCGCTATCCACGCTGCTCAGCATCGGTGCGGAGAGCGGATCGTCGAGCGGTGAAAGTGATATCGCCCGCGCGTTGCGCCAGGGCGCGTCCAACAGCATTAGCCAAATCGGGCAGCAGATCGTTGGCCGCCAGCTCGATATCGCCCCGACGCTCACCATTCGGCCGGGCTTCCCCGTTCGGGTGATCGTCACCCACGATCTCGTGCTCGAACCCTATGAAGGATGATCCATGACGAGGCTGAAACTTGGAATCATTGCCGACGACAAGCCGGTCAAGATCTCGATTGAGCTATCGGCCACTCTGCATCGCGACCTCATCGCCTATGCCGAGGCTCTTGGCCGTGAGACGGGCCAGCCCGTTGGCGAGCCGGCGAGGCTGATCGTACCGATGATCGAGCGCTTCATGGCGAGTGATCGAGCGTTCGCGAAGGCGCGGCGGACTCGGCAACCCTAGTCGACAGCGAGGGATAGCGCTCCTCCAAAAGCTTGAGAAAATGCGCCAGCGCGGGGTTGTCGTTGTTCCTCTGCCAATAGGCGGCGTAGCTGATCCGGCTCGAGCCGTTGCCGTCCTGCACATCGCGATAGACAACCCCCGCATAATTTGCGCCGATCCCGGCCTCGCAGATCAGGCTAACCCCAAACCCCATGCCGACCAGGCTCATTGTGCTTTCGCGGCTGACGTCCTTCCCGACAATTTTGGGCTGGACACCTGGCGACGCTAGCTTCGCCACCAAGATGTCCCGGAGCTCGGGTCCGGGGTCGCGATGGCTCAGCAGCACAGTCTCGCTCCTGAGGTCGGTCCAATAGACGATCTCGCTCGCTGCCAGCGGATGGTTCTCCGGAAGCGCGACCATGATGCGTTCGCCCCACAAGGCCATTGCGCCCCCGTCACGACCGGTGGGCTCGCCGGTGACGATCGCAACGTCTAGCGCGCCATGCTGCAGACCTGCGAAAAGACTCGCTCGCGCTCCCTCGACCGTGCGGATTTGTACCTGCGCAAATCGCCGCGCGTATTCCATTAAACTGGCCCGCAGGTTCCCCGCAGATAGCGACGTATAGAAGCCGATTGCCAGCCGGCCAGCCTCCCCTCGGCCTACGGCCTTGGCCGACGTCATCATGTCGTCCAACCCATCGACCAGATGCCGGGAGGTGCGCAGGATATCGGTGCCTGCGGCTGTCAACCGCACGCCGCTGTTCGAGCGCTCAAATATGGCGACACCCAGGCGATCTTCCATTTGCTGGATGCGGCGGCTGAGCGACGACTGCTTGACGCCAAGCGCTTCCGCCGCGCGACGGAAGCTGCCGTAGTGCTCGGCGGCGACAGCGTAACGAAGATGGCGCAGTTCGATGGCCATTATCGAGTTGCAGCAGCCATGATCACGCTGCCAACGGTCGGGTGACGCGAGCTGCGAGCACCGCCCCATGGAGCTGACCCATCTGGCGGACGTTCATGAGCGCGGTTTCAGAGACCGGCAGGTGTCCTGCCAACGCCTTTGTGTCGTCAATCTGCATGGGCGGAGCAAACCGCTCCAATGGCCATCCAGCCCGTCGCAAAATGCGCTCAAAGCGAACATCCGTTACGGTGACTACTGCCTCCTGACTCTTCGATAGGCCCCATTCGAGGATCCCCGCGAGAAGACTAAACGTCGCGTCACGAAGTCCGGTCGCAGCCACACCGTCAGCCAAGCTGGTATCCACGCAGAACCGCGAACTTTCGAATATCTTCTCGCTTCGCGGAGCTGGATGCGGTCCAAGTAGCGCAGGGAAGGTGTTCGCTAGCATGGTTGGCCCTATTGTAGGCAGCAGCCTCGCACAGCCGACCACCGAGCGGCCGTCGTCGATAGCGAGGATGTAGGTCGGCTTGAGCGCGTCGTAAGCGTCGATCTCCATATCGTCCGAAACAGAAACATCCCAATTCAGACGATCGCGAAATACGCGATATCGCAATCGGTGCATTCCCTCGATCAGATCAGGGAATTCAGAGTAGTCCAAGTGATCAACTGAAATTACGCGCATATCATTGGCTCCTATTTGGTTGCCGCAAACAAAGAGCATGATGGGACCAGTCGCGTAGCTGTAGAGTTTTACAGGTCGGGAGCGCGAACGAGGCTCTAGCGTAGAATTGGCGAACGGTGGCCACCACTACAGTTGTAGTGAGCGCTGCATCGATAGGTTGATGTCGATCAGACCGAGCAGATTGGGGCTTCACGACGCCCGCGGCGGCCTGATGGGAAGCAGAGTCGAGAGCTTTGTCAGGACTAGATGAGGCCGCGTTGCGCAGCCTCGACCACGGCCTGCGCCACCGTAGACGCGCCCAGCTTCGATCGGGCATTTTCGAGATGGAAAACCACTGTTCGCGTGGTGATCCCGAGAACTTTCGCGGTTTCAGGCATCTTCTTGCCGGACGCCGCCCAGGAAAGGCACTGCCGCTCTCTTTGGGTCAGAGGTGCGTCGGCAACGCGGGCCAGGCCCAATTGGAGTTTCGCGTACACGTGAGCATGATAGTAGAGCCCGGCAAGTTGCAACGTATCCATCACTTCCGCTGGATGGTCTTCCAGACTTTCTTCCCCATTGCCCGCGACTGTAAAGGCGGCGAAGCGGCCGAAGCCTCCGGGTATTGGAACGGTCGCGCCACTCTGAATTCCGAATTTGGCGGCCTCCGCAAAAAAGCGCTGCTGAGACGCTGATGGCAAGCGCAGGGTTCGGCGACTCCACTGAAACAATCGCCGCGACGATCGAGCCAAGCCGATGACCGGGTCGATGTCCTCATACCTTTGCTCCATATACTGCTGTGCCCAGGAGGTTGGATAGGAAGAAAGCACCTTGAGCGCTGGTTCCGAAAACCCGAGATAGGCAAACCATCGGTAACCAAGCCGCTTCGCAAAACGATCTGCGGCACCTCTGAAACCAACATCGTCGTGGGCGGTTTCAAGTGCGTCAACAAAATCCCTGAAGACAAAATCGTGGAGCGCCATTAACGCTATCCCGAAATTCTTGGATCATCTTCGACCTTGGAGGAGCCAGTTAGCCGTCGCGGCTGACCGGCTCCAAAGCGCTCTGAGAGGACCGACAAAATGCCGATGTGGGCGATGTACCCGTCAACCCGGGGTGGCATCTTGGCCACGACCAGCACGCTCAAAACGCCCTCGTTGCGCCTGGCGGCCGCCTCGGCGCCGATTGATGTCAATACGTGATACGCGGTTGCGCGAGACAGCGCTTCCCGGTCGCCTGCCAAGGACGATCGTAACAGCCATTGAACTTCGGGGCTCGTCACGTTTGCACGGTGTTCATGGGCGATCTCGACTTGTTGGTGGCGACTGCGATAGCCACGGCGGCCATATTAGCGAGCGCGCTGGCTACTATTGGCAAAAAGTAACTATGGCTGAGATCGAAAAAATAACCCGCTGTGCTCGGACCCAACAAGGTTCCAAACCCGATGCTGGTATACAGTACGCCGATTATCCCACTCACATGGCGCCCGCCAAAGTGGTCTGTTACCAAGGCAGGAAGTATCGCGACCCAGCCGCCATAGAAAATACCGAACAGCAAAGCGAAGGATGTTAGGGACCAGAATTCTCCTGCTATCGCCCACATCGCGAGCGAAGCGCTCATTCCGAGGTACATTCCGACCAAGAATGCATCCCTGCCCATCCGGTCGGCAATGCCGCTGAGGAAGAACCTGCCAACCGTGCTTCCGATGCCAATCATGCTCAGAAGCGCTACTGCGGAGCCAAGGGAGACGCCGCGATCGACAGCATACGGGACCAGATGCACAAATGGCACGAAGACGCCAAATGCACTGATAAGGCAGGCGGCATAAAGGCCGACAAAGCGCGGCGTGCGAACGGCCTCTGCGATCGATAGCCCTCGCCCACCATGCACAGCTGGAACGGATTGAAAAGGTAGGCCATCTCGCGCAGGGCTGCGCTGTCCTGGATCGTCAATGATGAAGAGGGCGACGCTGCAGCCGATGGCAACGGCAAGGCCACCCAAGACGAGATAGGCAGTCCGCCAGCCAAAGATTGCGATCAACCATGTGGCGAGCAAGGGCATCACAAGCGTGCCGACGCCAATGCCGCTTACGGCCAGTCCCGAAGCGAATCCGCGACATTTCACAAACCGTCGCTGGACTGCGCCCAGCGTAGGAACATATGCGCCACCCACACCGACGCCCACGCCAATGCTGTATGCCGCATAAACTTGCACGAACGATTGAGCCTGACTTGCCAGAATGAGACCCAGGCCAACCAGGCCCATTCCGCCTGCGACAAGGGGTCTCGCGCCGAAACGATCAGCCAACGGACCGGATACAGTGCCCAAGCTAAAATACAGGAAGGCTGCAAGTGAAAAGACGAGCGACACCGACCCTCGGGAAGCTCCGAATTCTTGTTGTAAGGGCGCAATAAATGAGCTGAAGGTATAGGCGCTGCCAAAGCCGATAAAGGTGACGATAAATGCGGCTGCCACGACAAGCCAGCCATCGAAGGCTGCCGTTTTTGACTTTACGGAGTGCAATTTCCTCGCGTCCCTTCAATAGTTCTCAGCTCGGCGCTTGTCTGCGCCACCGCCAGACGGCATCCGCGTGCAGCGAAACAGCGCTATTGTCGCGCAACATTTTCCGACGATTCTATTCAGGACTCCGTGGTGCTCGAGTTGTCATCGGACCAGCGCTTTTTCGCTGAGCCACTAAGATGCGATTCGGAGAGTGTGACCGCGTCTATCGGCCTTTGTTGGTGGATCATCCTGGGATGGAAGTTCTCGATGCGGCTTGCACCGGTCAGAGCCTGCACAATATCAAGCTCCTGTTTTAGAAGCGCAATCGCGTGCGCGACGGAACCTTCGCCACCCGTCGAAAGCGCATAGAGCGTTGCCCGGCCCACCTGCACTGCGCTAGCTCCAAGCGACAAGGCGCGCGCAATATCAGCGCCAGTGCGAAAACCACTGTCGATCAACAGTGTCAGTCGGCCTCCCGCCTCGGACGCGAATTCCGGCAGAACATCGATTGTAGACGCGGCTCCGTCCAGCTGCCGGCCGCCATGGTTTGAGATCACGATGCCATCAACACCGATTGCGATAGCGCGTTTGACATGCCGAGGATCAAGGAGGCCTTTTACGATGAGCGGCTTCTTCCAGCGATCGCGCAAGCGAGCGATGTCGTCCCATGTGACCGATGGGTCGAGCTGACTCTGCATCAGTTCCGAGATGGTGTGCGTTTCCTGGAGCCCGAGCTCGGCGGCCATGACTTCCAATTGAGGGCTCCCGGCCAGCGCCATTCGCAAGGTCCAGGCCGGATGCGTGGCGAGGCTGAATATCTTTGAAGGGCTCCATCGGAACGGAAGTGAGAAGCCGTTGCGAACATCGCGCAGCCGCCTTCCAGCGACTGCGCTGTCTACCGTGACCTCCAGCGCCTCGAAGCCGAGCGCGTCTGCCTTGTCCACGATCCTGTGGCTAAAATTCCGATCCTTGAAAATGTAAAGCTGCATCCACTTGTTTTGCGTGGCGCCCGCGACTTTCTCCTGTGTGCAGGTGGCCGCCGTGCTCATGACGAACGGAATACCCGCTTTGCCGGCTGCCCGAGCCAGCGCGACGTCGCCGTCAGGCCAGGCGACGCCGGCGAGCCCTGTCGGGCCGATGATCAGCGGCATCGCGTACGTCTTGCCGAAAAGCGTCGTTTGCTGCGACCGGATGGAGACATCGACGGGCGCCGAGGCCATCAAGCGCTTCTGGTCGAGGGCTTCGCGATTGTGCCTGAGCGTGGTCTCCTCGTAAGCGCCGCCGTCGAAAAAATCGAACACCATTTTGGGCAATGCCCGCCTGGCCGCTTCCCGAAACTCCGCGATCGACTGAGGCCGCCTGGGCTGACCGCTCATGACGTTCCACACCAACTGCGAGCGTCCATGGAAGTCGACACCACGCACCGCCTAGACCGTGATGCGCGACTTCAGGAACAGGTCCAGCCCGACCAGACGATCCAGAGTCACGATCGCGAGAGCCGATATGACGATGTAAATCACCGCGACTGCCGCTACGTCCGGCGTCACGTTCGAGCGGATCGACAAGAAGAGCTGGACAGGCAGCGTCATGGTCCGCTTGCTGACCAGTAGCAAGCTCACCACGAATTCGTTCATTGCCAGAATGAACATCAGCAAGGCCCCGGTTACGATGCCGGGCGTGACAGCGGGAACCGTCACAAAAAGAAACGACTGCAGCGGCGGCGCGCCGAGATTGGCAGCGGCGTTCTCGAGATCGAAATCGAGCGCGTTGACGCTTGCCGCCACTGCCCAGATCATGAAGGGGAGATTGATCGCGCACAGCGCCACCCCAACGCCCCATAGGTTGTCGACCAGGTTCATCTCTCCGTAAAGAATAAGCAACGAGATGCCCGACACAACAACGGGAATGGTGAAGGGGAGAAGCAGGTAGAGCCTGACAAAGGCTAGAAACCGAATCCTGTACCTGTTCATCGCCAGAGCCGCGAGCGTGCCCACCGGGATCGACAGCACGGTGCAGATGGTCGCGACATAGAGCGAGCGTATGACCGCCGATTGAATATCGGTCTGGCTGGCAAGCGATCTATACCATCTCAGCGAAAGCCCATCCGGCGGAAATTGCAGAATGTTTCCAGCATTGAAGGATGAGATAACGACGATGACGGTTGGCACCGTCAGGAAGACAACACAGAACAGGGTGAGGCTGCCAAAAATGAACCGCCGAAGAGGTGCTTCATTCATTTCAATGCCCTCTTCAAGATTGCGGGGAGATCAAAGGCGGCCATTATGAGGATCACCATCAGGGTTCCGACGATCACAAGGAGGATCATGAAGGCCGATCCCAAACCCCAGTCCGACATTCCAAAAAAGACGTCGTAGACAAGGTTCGATACGAAGTCGAAAGTCCCGCCTCCCATCATGGCAGGCATCGCGTAGTCCGTCAGTGACAGCGTGAACACCACGATCGTGGCAGCGACTATACCTGGCTTGGCCATCGGGAAAACGATGCGCGCCAAGGCCTGAACCCATGAGGCCCCGAGTCCTTCGGCCGCCATCTCGATCTCTTCCGGGATGGAGGTGAGCGCGGGCGCAATCATCAGCACGGAGAAGGGCAGCATATACTGGGTCAGCCCGACCACCACCGCGAAGGGCGTATAGAGCATCTTGATCGGCTCCAGGCCGACGAATTCTATCATCTCATTGGCAAGGCCGTACCGGCCAAGCACGATAATCCAGCTGTAGGCGCGGACAACCGAGCCGATGAAGAAGGGGACGAATAGGCAGAAAAGCAGAATGCGGCGCAGAAGTGCCGATTTCGTGCGCACCATCACGTAGGCATAGGGAAATGAGAGCGGCACCGTTATCGCCGTCACAATGAGCGAGTACAGAATCGAACGCAACAGCACGACCTTGAAGACCGGCTGAGCCAGAAGCTGCTGATAGTTGGCCAGCGAGAAAGCGTCCGAGAGAAGGAATGTGCTTTGGTCGAGCTGATGGAAGCTGTCGACCACCATGAGCATCATGCCAGCGGCCAACAAGCCGACAAGGATGAAGGCCGGAATCAACCAGATATAGGGCGCGGCTCGGCGGACGGTTTTGCCAAGGCACAAAGCAAACAGATGTTCGACGGCGTCAGCCACCCTCCATCGCAGAGGCAGGCGGTAGGATCGGCTAGCAGTGCTGGAGGTGCCCACGACAATCTTCCCAGTGAATTCAGCGCAAAGCGGGATGCACGACGACGACCCACATCCCGCCTCGCAGCGTTCAACTCAAACGTTCATAATGGACT
This sequence comes from Mesorhizobium sp. CO1-1-11, assembly GCF_020164995.1. Lineage (NCBI taxonomy): Bacteria > Pseudomonadati > Pseudomonadota > Alphaproteobacteria > Hyphomicrobiales > Phyllobacteriaceae > Mesorhizobium > Mesorhizobium sp. CO1-1-11. The sequence continues at coordinate 70,891 of NZ_JAIUHE010000017.1, read as the reverse complement.
TGAAGCGCAGCACCCATTTGTCCCAATTGTCGACTTCGACGTCCATGGGCAGGATCACCAGCCGCTTGAAGTCTTCTTCTTTAGAGGGATATGCCGGGTCATTGGCAAAGTCCTTGGGAGCGACGAACTTCTTGTTCAAGCTCGGATTGCCGAGGAGGTCACACCACTTCTGACTGACCTCATCCTTCATCGAGAGGTTGATATATTGCTTGGCCCAATACTCCTCGTTTTCAGGCAGGCCCTTCGGAACCCAGAGGCAGTCTGTCGTCGCATAGGCCCCTTCCTTCGGTACCGTCCAGGCGATGTCACCGCCGGCGCGCTTGAAGTCGATCATGTCGGCGATGGCATTCATCGACACGTCGATCTCTCGCTGCTGGACCCATCGGGTGATGTCCTCATCCTTGCCGAGCACCGGGTTCTGCGCTCTCACGGCCTCGATCCACTTCCAGCCGGCCTCCATATTGTCCGGATAGTCCGAGAGCTTGCCGCCGGCAGCTATCTGGGCGATGTGGATCGTGCCGTTGCCGCTTGAGAACAGGCCGACACGACCCTTGAATTTGGGATCCAGGAACGCCGCCCAGCTGTCGGGCGCGCCGGCGGGAAACTTGCTTGGCGCATAGCCCATGCAATAGACATAGATATACATGTTTATGTAGGGAATGCCGCCGGCGCCGCTCGGAACGGCGATGTCCCGCATCTGCGGAATGTTACTGAGGTCGGAGAGATCGACGGCGGAACCGTGCCTTGCCGATGTCACCGCGTTTGCGGTCGTATCCCACGTGACGTGGCAAGGCAGTTCGCGCTTCTGCGCCTGCGCCTGCCAGATCTTGGTCTTCATTTCCGTATGGAAGGTGTTGTCGTGGACGACCTTGATGCCGGTCATTTCCGTGAATGGCTTCGACACGGTGTCCTCGAGCGCTTTCGACCAGCTGCCGCCCCAAGCTCGGACGATCAGCTGGGACGGCTTGTCCGGCTCGCCGGCCGAGCGCGCGGGGCGCGCCGACAGGGTGACGCCGGCACCAAGAGCCGCAGCGATGCCGGTCGCGACAGTGCTTTTCAGGATCTCGCGACGCGTCACCGCGGATACTGTTGGATTTTTGTCATTCCCACTCATGTTTATTCTCCCATTTTAGAGTTAGGTCTACAGCTGATTTTTATTCACACCTCAAAGAGGAGCAGTTTTTCCTTTTTCCAGCCGATTGTAGTGTTCGCACCGAATTTCAACTGGCCGGCCTCGTCTACGTGATGACTAATGATCTTGAAAATGACGTCGTTCAATTCTGGAATTTTGACTTCCAAGATCAATCTCTCTCCTTCGAAAATAGACTCGACAATATTCGCCTTGAATTTGACGTCAGCATCCCGCTCGGCGTCGGGTCCAACCAGGATACTGTGCGCGCGGATTGCACACTGGACACGGGCGCCTTCGCGAAGAACGCCATTGTCGCGAGGATCAACTTCGATCTTTGCGTTCGCTATCTCGACCGACGGCGCGCCCTCGCTCGATGAGAAGTCGCCCTCGAAGAAATTCGTCATGCCGATAAAATCGGCGACGAAACGGTTGCTAGGCGACTGATAGGCGACTTCCGGCGCTGCGAACTGCTGCACCCGCCCGTCATTCATGACCATCACGCGGTCGGACATCACCAGCGCCTCGCGCTGGTCGTGGGTGACATTGATCGTTGTGACGCCGAGCTCCCGCTGAATTCTGCGGAACTCGATCTGCATTTCCTCGCGCAGCTTCTTGTCCAAGGCAGCGAGCGGCTCGTCGAGCAAGAGAAGAGCCGGCTCGAAAACCAGGGCGCGCGCAATCGCCACCCTCTGCTGCTGGCCGCCCGACAGTTCCGAAATCCGCCGGTTCTGATAGCCTTTGAGCTGCACCAAGCTGAGATACCGGTCGACCCGAGCGGGAATCGTCTTGGGGTCGAAGCGCCGCATCTTGAGCGGGAAGGCCACGTTCTCCGCCACGGTCATGTGCGGAAACAGAGCGAGGCGCTGGAACACCATGCCGATCGAGCGACGGTGCGGCGGGACCGCCTCCACCGGCTTGTCATCGATCAGGATATGGCCTGTGCTGAGCTCCATGAAGCCGGCGATAAGGCGCAGCAACGTGCTCTTGCCGCAGCCGCTCGGGCCGAGAATGGTGAGGAACTGCCCGGCGTTGAGCTGAAAGGAGACATCGTCCACGGCGACGAAGTCACCGAAGCGCTTGGACACTTTGTCCACCGAAACCAACACCTTCGTTTCCCGCTTTGGGATGGCGTTGGCGGGTGCGCTTGCCTCCGTCAAACCTTGGGCTGCAAGCTGGAATCCAGGTATTGAGGTCAATTCTGTCACCCGCTATTTCCCCTTCGCTTGCTTTAAGGCCAAGCTGTTCATTCTACTATATACTGGTATAGACCGCTCGGCAATATGGATTCGCGCGACAAACGTTTTTGCGACTGATCGGCGCCTGACGCGCCGGCTCATATTGTCAGGCGGCTGGCAAGCCCACATGCGTTGGGCGGGCTAGCGAATCCTGTTCATGCAGCTTGTGGCATCGCCGATCCACTGATACCGGACCATGTCATCGGCGTGCGCGATCAGGCGGCTTTGGCGGTGTGAAAGAGGCAGTCTCCCCGACCGCTCCTGGTTTGCGCGCGCCTGCACACGACGCGTCCCGCGCTGCCAAATCGCAAGAGCCGAGGGGCTTCATCCAGGTCGGAAAATCGGTGAAGGAGTCCCGCGATCTGACCCTCTTCGACGTCGTCGCCCAGCTCGGCGCGAGGCTCGAAAAAACCGTCATCGGGCGATCGGAGATAGTCTGTATTTGTGTCGACGAACAGGGTCTCACCCGCGGCTCTAGGATCCTGGGCGGTAAGCAGCCCCAGTCGGCCGAGCACGCCGCGAACACCGCGATATCCGATTTCTATGGTGCCCGGGGTACATACACCGCCGCCGCCGAGCTCAGTTGCGATACTGGGCACGCCCATGTAGATGGCCGTGCCGCTGAGCGAGCGCTCGAGACCGGGAAGGGCGTCGTAGACCAGGCTGAGGGGCGCTGCGAAGGCTCGCGCCATGTCTTGCTGCATTGCGTAGATCTTCTCGTCTCGCACGCGCTGGATGATCGTTGACGGCAAATACTCCAGCGAAGATCCACCGGAGTGGAGGTCGACCAGGTAGTCGGCCAGAGGCAGCAAAATCTCGGTCATCGTATTGGCGATGATTGCGGTTGGGCCGCCCGATCTCTCGCCGGGAAAAAGGCGATTCAAATTGCCCTGATCGAGCGGCGATGTCCTTGACGAGGCGAACACGGCTGGCGGGTTGGCGCAAGGGACGATCAGGATCCGGCCGCCCACGTCGCTAGGCTCGGTTTCACGAAACAGCCGCCTGAGCACAAACTGCCCCTCATACTCGTCACCATGGTTGCCGGCGACGAGCAGTATCGTTGGACCTGCGCCGTTCCTGATGACGCCCACCGGTACTTCGATCTGTCCGTAAGCCGATTCGTGGCTTGAGTGCGGAACCGGCAGTATGCCCCAGTTTTTGCCGTCCCGATCAAATCGCGGTTGCATAAACACACCTCGTTGCAATGCTGGTCACGCCGGCCGTTCGCCGGTGAACCGGCATTGGGCGGTCAGAGTGGTTCTTCCATTTGACACGACGCAGGCCGCTCCGCTGCTGGCGTCGAACAAGAACCTCGCTTCCTGCCGGCAGAACACGGGAGCCATGATGCGGTATTCAAACTGCGACAGGCGCGAGAGGTCTCCAGTCGACGCCTGCGCGAAGCCTGCCGTCAGCGTGGCCAGCAAGGGACCGTGCACCACCAGGCCTGGATGGCCTTCGACGTCGCGCGCATAGTCGGCGTCATAATGTATGCGGTGCGCATTGAACGTTAGCGCCGAATAGCGGAACAACTCCGTTTCGCAAAAAGTATGTTCCCACGATGGCGCGGCGAGGCAGGAAGTGACCGGGTCGTTATTGCTCGGGCGGTCGGGCCGCGCCTGCGGCGCTTCGCCTGGCTCGCGATAGACGATCGTCTGGACTTCCTCGAGAAGCAGGTCTGCGTCCCGGCTCCATCGATGAACGATGTCGCAGACGCAAAGGCGGCCGGACCTTCCGGTCTTCATTTTGACATCGGCGATGGAGCGCTCGTGGCGCAGCATCTCTCCAAGCCTGATCTCATCATGCCAGCGCAGAGATCCCGATCCCCACATCCGCGGCCACTGCGATGCCTCCGGATGAGGCGCCGCCTCCAGCGGGTGGCCATCCTGACGCAGGTCCTCGGTCCTGGCATGGGGATGGAGATAGACCCAATGCCAGCAGGGGGGCAGAGCCGTTCCCTCTCTGAGATCAAGCTCCAGGCTGAGTGTGGCCGCCAGCAACCGCGCGCCTTCCACGTTGATCGCGACCATCGCGGTTTGACTATGCATTGCGCAGGTTCCTTGCTCGGGCAACGAGCCCGCGAACCACCACATGGGCCTGGATTTCGGCCGCACCCTCGAACACCGACAGGATGCGGGAGTCGCAGAGAACGCGGCTGATCGGGAATTCGAGCGCGTAGCCGTTGCCGCCGTGGATTTGCAGGGAATCGTCCGCGGCAAGCCAGGCTATGCGCGCGGCCAGTAGCTTGGCCATGCCAGCCTCCACGTCGCAGCGAGCTCCGGTCGCGTGTTGTCTGGCGGCACTGTAGACGGCCTGGCGGACGACCATGATCTCTGCGGCGATGTTGGCGATCTTGTTGGCGATACGCGAGAACTCGATGATCGGACGGTCGAACTGAGTTCGCTGCTTCGCATAGTCAAGCGCGAGGTCCAGCGCGTTATGCGCCACCCCGAGGGCGCGCGCGGCCGTCTGGATGCGCGCTGACTCGAAGGTGGCCATGAGCTGCCGGAATCCCTGCCCCTCCTCGCCTCCAAGCAAAGCGGAAGCTGGGACTTCGAAATTGTCGAAGGATATTTCATATTCCCGCATGCCCCGGTAACCCAGGACGGGTATCTCACCGCCGCTCATTCCTGCTGCGGGAAACGGATCCCTGTCGGTGCCGCGCGGCTTCTCCACGACAAACATAGACAGACCCGCATAGCCCGGCTGGTCGGCATCGGTGCGCGCCAGGACCATCATGATGTCGGCCCGAGCGGCGTGGGTGATCCATGTCTTTGCACCTGAAATGCGATAGCAATCGCCATCGCGAACCGCCCTGGTCTTGAGGCTGCCAAGGTCCGATCCCGCTCCAGGCTCGGTAAACACGGCGGTGGCAAGAGAGCGACCAGTGGCGAGCGGCTCCAGGTAGCGCCGCTTCTGATCCTGCGTGCCATTGGCGTGGATGAGAGTGCAGGCGATTTCTGCTCGCGTTACCAGGGAGCCCGCACCGAGGTAGCCACGCGAGAGTTCCTCGGTGACAACACACTGCGCTTCCAGGCCGAGATTGGAACCACCGAACTGCTCGGGCATGGTAATCCCGTACGCACCCATCTCGCCAAGCTCGCTGACCAGCGCGTCCGGAATGAGAAGATCGCGGGCATGCCAGGTCGAGCAAACCGGCGTGATGAGATCTTCCGCGATCCGCCGGAACTGCCCACGTATCAACTCAAGGGACTCATCTTGCGCAAAGCTCCCCAACTCACCGCGCGGTTGACTGCGCAGTTCCTCAGCAAGCCTTCTTTTGTACTTGTCGCTTTGAGCGCAGCCAATCAGCGCAGCAACGTCAGGGTTGGCTTCCAGCTCGCTCGCGGCGGGGCCAAGGCCGACGGTGGCGGGCCGGACGGTCTCCGTCGCGCTCAACGCAATCCCATGCGTCATGTCGTCCAGGTAGCGACCCACGCCCACGGCAAACAGCAGACGATCGATCGGCTTTTCTTGTCCGCTCTCCTGGAGAGCGGCGTACCATCTGATGGTCGAGCGCAGCGCCTCGGCATAGGCCGCGATCCATGCCACGCCGTGGGTACGGCCCTGGCTGTGCTCAAACCCGCGTGGCTCGGTCGCCTCGGCGAGGTCGGTTGCCGCAACCGCGATCGCCTGCCTGGCGTATCCATCGATTGCTTCCTCAAGCGCGGTAATGCGCGCGGGTGAAAAGCCGTCGAAACATTCATCATCAAGGGCCACTGCTCGAACCGCTCCTGCCTTGCTTGTGCTAATCAATCGATCGTCGATTATTTTGGACGCCTGCCGTCATCGGCGCTGGCGATCATGTTTTTGTCGCCATCATGGGCCGAGGCGCGGACAGCTTCGGGGCTTGGCGCGGTGGCGAGACGGGGTTCGTCAACCAGACGAAGCGGCAGCCCGGCTGTCGGCACCGGAGGAACACCAGGGTGATCGATCGTTTCCACGATGTCGGTCCCGTGGGTAAACCGGGACGGGTCTGAAAGAGCTTCAGCAATCGACCTATACCGCGACCATAGGATTCCTGCCCGATCAAGAACCGCTGCGATCCCGTCGACATCGCGATCGAGGAACCACGGCGCGCAGATCAGCCGGATCTCTTCGCGCAGACGGAAGCGATGCCCCTCGTCATCGAGCTTCAGCCCTGTCGTTTCGCTGAGCTTCGCAAGATCCGCCGCAACGCCGATGGCGTTGACGAAGGCCGTCCACTGGCGCCGCGTGACTGCCACCACCATCACGCGGTGGCCGTCCCTGGTTTGGAAATCCTGGCCGAAGGTGCCGTAGACGTTGTTGCCGAAACGCGCGCGCGTGGTCGCGCCTGTCAGCGCAACTTCGGCGGCGAGACCAAGACCGCACATCGTCGACAGCGCCACATCCGTCAGCGCGAGCCGGATATGCGCGCCTGCGCCAGTGCGGCGCCGCCTGTCGACCGCCGCCAGAACACTGACGGCAGCCAGATAGCCTGTGGCAATATCCCAGGTGGGGACGGGATTGTTGATCGGCTCGGCCCCTTGGGAGGGACCGGTCGCTTCTGGCCAGCCGGTCATGGCCTGCACTGTATAGTCGACCGCCGGCGATCCGTCGGGATGCCCCTGAAGCTCAAGCACGATCAGGTCCGGGATGCGCTCCTTCAGCCTGACGATCGAGACAGGGTCGGGAAGCGGCAGACTCGAAATCAGGATTCGTCCGTTATGGGCAAGAAGATCAACAAAGGCCTCGTGGGACGCGGTATCGGAGAAGTCCCAGGTGACTGTCTGTTTGGCTTTGTTCAATTCATGCCAAAACAGGCTCGCGCCTTCTTCAGAGAGCGGCCATCGCCCTTGATCCGGCGCGCCGCGTTTCGGCTGCACTTTGATCACCTCCGCGCCAAGCAGCGCAAGCGTCATTCCGGCGAGCGGAGCAGCAACAAAGGCGCTCCACTCAACGACTTTAATATCTTGCAGCAGCTGGTAAATCGCGACCTCCTAGAGCTGTCCGCGCAGTCGTTCGACGGCTTTGAGATAGCGTTGCTTCAACGCCCGTGACGCCTTGTGCATTCCATTCTCGACCATGCGGCGGCCGCCCACAAAGACCGAAGCGGGGCGGGACCGGTGGGCAGCAAAGATCCAGGCGTCCAGGAATTGGTCGCCCGACAGGAGTGCCAGACATGGATCCGCGTCACGCCGCAACTCGACTATGTCGGCCTTGTAGCCGGGTGCAAGCTGCCCGGTTGATCTGCCGAGAGCCTTTGCGCCTGCCGAGGCGCAGTCCTGGGAAAGAAAGCGGCCAACCGACCGGCGATCGTCGCACGCAATATTGCGCTGCCTCAGTCGGAAGCGTTGCGAATACTCAAGGAGCATGAACTCACGCCACGGGTCGAGCGATGCCTGCGAGTCTGAGCCGATACCGAAGCGCGCGCCGCTTTGGACCAAGGCTGGCAAGTCGATCGCACCGTCGCCAAGGTTCGCCTCGGTAACTGGGCACAGAACAACCGTGGCGCCGCAGCGCGCGATCTCCGCAAGCTCCTCAGGCTTGGCCTGCGTACAATGAACAAGGCTCCATCGCTCGTTCAGGTCGACTGATCGAGACAAAAGTTCGATCGGGGTCAGCCCATGGACGGACAGGCACTCCTGGACTTCCTGGACCTGCTCGGAAACGTGAATGTGCATCACCGAGGCCGGCCCAAGCTCGCTGACGGCATCGGCGAGCGGACGTAACAGTGACGGCGCGACCGCCCGAAGCGAGTGCGGTGCCAGCCCGACGTTGAGGCTATCCCAATCCTTGAACGCCTCGCGCACCGCGATGGCTATGGCCTGCGAACGGTCGAGTTCGCAGGCGAGCCGCCTTTGGTGAGCGCTTAAAGGTTCGTCACGAAATCCACCCCTGCAATACACAACCGGCAGGTGCGTTATCGGCAGACCGGCGGTTCGCGCCGCCGCAACCGCGCGCAACGACATTTCCGCATCGTTATCGTAGGAGCCGCCATCGGGATTGTTGTGGACGTAATGGAATTCCGCGACGGACGTGTAGCCCGCTTCAACCATCGAAGCGAAGACGAAAGCATAGATGTCCTCAAGCGTGTCCGGATCGAGAGCGCCAAGCACGCGGAACATGAAGTCGCGCCAAGACCAGAACGAATCCGAGCGCGCGCCTCTCGATTCCGCCAGACCGGCGACTAGCCGCTGAAAGGCGTGCGAATGGAGATTTGGGATACCCGGTATCACGACGTCGAGAATCTCGCCCGCCGGCTTTGCGCCGGCTGTCACCGAAACGATCCTGTCTCCGTCGATGTCGATTGCGACATCCTGCGCCCAGCCCTGCGGCAGCAAGGCCGTGCGAGCAAACAGCCGCTCGCTCGAAGCCTTGACCGACGCTACAGGTTGATCCGCGGCCAGTGACGCCGAACTCATTTACGTGCCGCTCGCTTCAGGTACGAGGCAAGCCTCGCTGCGACCCGACGCATGTCCGAATGCGCCCCGATCGTGATGCGTATGTGATTGTGCAATCCGTAGGCGCCTAGTGGCCGCACGAGAATGCCGCTTGACCGCAAGTCGACAACGGCTTCTGCGGCCGTCCCGGGGCACCCGGTCGGGAATCCCACTAAGATAAAGCTCGTGACGCTCGGCGCCACCTGCAGTCCCAGCTTGAGCAAGCGCTCCGACGTCCATTCGCGCGCCTGGCGTATGTAAGCGCGTGTCCGCTGGACGTGGTCGGGCTCGTGCATTGCGGCGATCGCGGCTGCCTGGCCGACGGCCGAGACATTGAAAGGCAGGCGGATCTTGTTGACCGCTTCGACCACTTCGCGCGGCGCGTATGCCCATCCGACCCGCAGTCCACCCAATCCGAAGATTTTCGAGAACGTTCTGGTAACGACCACGTTCGACGCCTCGCGCGCATAGGGCAGCGCGGAAGCAAAGTCCGGTGCGTCGACAAATTCCGCATAGGCCTCATCGATTACCAAGACGACGTCCGAAGGCAGCTCGCGGATGAGCAATTCAAGGTCCGACCTTGGGACGTAGGTGCCCGCTGGATTTGCCGGATTGGTCAAGAACACCACGCGCGTCGCCGGCGTCACGGCCGCCAGCATGGCGCGCACATCGACGTGAAAGTCCCGTTCCTCCGCAAATGTCGGGGTGGCACCAACACTTCTGGCGATGATCGGATACATCATGAAGCCGTACTGGCTGCTAAGCACCTCGTCTCCGTCCTTGGCGAATGCACGGCATACCAGCTGCAGCAGCTCCTCCGATCCCGATCCCGCAAGGACCCGGTCGACCTCGAGCCGGTGAAGTCGGCCTATCTGCTCTCTGAGCAGCACCGCGCCTCCGTCAGGATATCTATTCGCCACCGCGCAGATCGCCGACGCCGCGCTTTTGACGGCCTTGGAGGGACCAAATGGCAGTTCGTTCGACGCAAGGCGCAAGGGCCGCGTGTTCGCCGGCGATCGCGCTTCTCCCGGAACATAACCAACGATCTGCTCGATTCCGGGTCGTACTGTAAGGGACATGCGACGTCCTTGCTGTGCTGTTCATACCGGTATATACTTTTATCACTGCTCATGAACCCGTCAATAGGAAATCGAGGTTTCAGATGCCTTCTGTACTGCCGGTGACGACCGACAAAAATTTCGATGCGGGCCCGGGCGCCCGCGGTCGGATCGGGCTTCTGGTTCTGGGCCGTGATCCGGTTTGCGAGACCGAGTGCGCCCATGCGCTGACGAGAGAAGATCAAACGCTACATGTCGCCCGGATTGCCGATCCGCGCGACTTCACTCGCCAATCCCTTGCCGATCTTGCCCAGCCAATCGCCAAGGTAGCCGACACATTGCTTCGCGACGACAGGCTCGACGTCATTGCGGTGGCCTGCGCTGCTGCCGCGCTCGCGATCGGCCGCGACGAACTGTCGGCCATGCTGAAGCTCGGACGGCCGAATTTGAAGGTGACAGATCCTGGGGCAGCGGCCATTGCCGTGCTCAGAGCCGCAGGCGTCCGGCGCATTGGGCTGCTGCTGACCACCGCGGATTCCGCCATCAACCAGAAAACAGTAGCTGCCTATGAAGCCGAAGGATTTGAAGTGGCGCGCGCGCTGACATTGTCGCTGGCGGACGATCGTGCCATGTCCACCCTCAGCATCGGGTCGATCCGGCAGGCACTGGCAGAAGCGGATGATCCATCGGCCGACGTGCTGCTCGTTCCCTGTACCGCCATGAGAACCTGGCAGGCACTGCCGAAGCTGCACGCTTCACTGCTCCGAGGGCGCGTGCTCACCGGCAATCAGGCGATGATGACACATGCAATGTGCCTCGCGGATGGCACCGACCTGCCGAACTCTCTTGACCAGTTGATGGCAGGCTAAAAAAGCTTGGCGGCGTCGCTGTTTTCGGGAAGCCGCAAGATTTTCCCAGGATTCATGATGTTGTTGGGATCAAGAGTTCGCTTGATTCGGGACATGGTCTCGATCGCGCCCTCGCCGGCCTCGATCTCGAGAAAACGCATCTTCCCTGTCCCGATGCCATGCTCGCCGGTGCAAGTGCCGCCAAAGGCGAGCGCCCGGTCCGCCAGGCGCTCGTTGAAGGCATAAGTGCGCGCCAACAGATCTCTGTCGTCTGGATCTATCACATGAGCAAGGTGAAAATTGCCATCGCCCACGTGACCAACGATTGGTGCAAGGAGGCCGCTTGCTTCGATGTCCGCCTTCGTTTGTAGAACACATTGCGTCAAGCGCGATATCGGCACGCAGACGTCGGTCGACCAGCCCTTGGAGCCGGGCCGCAAGGCAAGAGCGGCATAGTAGGCTGTGTGGCGCGCCTTCCACAATGCGTTGCGCTGTTCGGTATTCTCGGCCCAGGAGAACGCGCCGCCGCCGTTCTCCGAAGCGATTTCACGAACCCTAGCCACATGCTCCTCAACGGCGCGAGGCGTCCCATGAAACTCAAAGAACAGGGTAGATGTCGCCGCATAACTAAGCTTGGAATAGCGGTTGACAGCGTCCATCTGCACGTCATCCAGGAGTTCGACTCGGGCGATGGGAATGCCCGACTGTATTGTTTGAATGACCGTATCGACAGCTCCACCGAGCGTTTCGAACGAGCATACCGCGGCAACGATCGTCTCGGGGATCCCGTGCAGCCGCAGACTAAGCCTAGTGATGATTCCAAGCGTCCCCTCGGCACCGACAAATAGCTTTGTCAAATCGTAGCCGGCCGCGGACTTGCGCGCTCGCGTGCCCGTGCGTAGAGCTGTCCCGTCAGCCAGCACCACCTCAAGGGCGAGCACATTCTCCCGCATCGTGCCATACCGGACAGCGTTGGTACCCGAGGCGCGCGTGGAGGCCATTCCTCCGAGTGATGCGTCCGCCCCGGGGTCGATCGGGAAGAACAGGCCGCGATCACGAATATGGTCGTTTAGCTGAAGCCGGGTAACGCCAGGCTCGATGGTGCAATCCAGATCCTCCGAGTTGACCTCGACGATCTTGTTCATCCTGCTGAGATCGAGCGTGATGCCGCCCTTCACGGCGGTGACGTGCCCCTCCAGCGATGTGCCCGTACCGAAGGGTATCAGCGGCACACGCGCGTCGTGACATATCCTTGCGATGCGGGCGACCTCTTCCGCATTCTGGGCGTAGACGACGGCGTCCGGCAATGGCGCAGCATGCCAGGACTCCCCATGCGAATGCGCCTCTCGATCAGCTTGGCCTTGGGAGACGCGGTCTCCCGCGATCTCGCGGATTCGGGCAATGACATTTTCAACCGGGGACAGCACCATGGACTCCTCCTGCAAGCGACCGGCCGCCCCAGCCGCGAACAACGGCTGGGGCGCTCGCAACACGATGATCTGATCTCACGCGGCCGAAGGCAGCACCCCGGATACGGTGTCATAGAAATATCCATCCACGACCATGCCGGTCGTCGCCTCGATGTCGGGCGCCATGAACCGATCGACCTCCAGAAAGCTGGAACGCTGTCTGACGGCCGACACGAAGTCTTCGAGCACCGGCGTCGTCTGCAGCGGTCTGCGCAGATCGATGCCTTGCGCGGCGCCGAGAAGCTCGCAGCCGACGATCGCGCTCGTATTGCGTGCCATATCGACCGTCCTTCGCGCGGCGAAGGTCGCCATAGACACGTGGTCTTCCTGGCCTGCCGACGTGGGGATCGAGTCAACGCTGGCCGGGTGCGCGAGCGACTTGTTTTCCGAGGCAAGGGCAGCGGCTGAAACCTGGACGTTCATGAAGCCGGAATTGATGCCTCCGTCCTTGATCAGGAAGGCTGGCAGGCCGCTGAAGATCGGATCGATCAGGAGGGCAAGTCGGCGTTCCGAAATCGCGCCGGTCTCTGCGGTCGCGATCGCGAGCACGTCCGCGGCAATGGCCACCGGCTCGGCGTGGAAATTGCCGCCCGACACCACGTCGCCCTCCTCGGTGAAGACAAGCGGACTGTCTGAAACACCGTTGCTTTCGATCTCCAGCACACCAGCCGCGTAATGCATGGCGTCGAGGGCAGCACCCAGAACCTGCGATTGACAGCGCAAGGAGTAAGGGTCCTGGACCTTGCCGCTGTTGCCGTTGGCGTGGCGGATCCCGCTGCCAGTGACGAGGCGAAGGATCTCGGCTGCCACTTTCTGCTGGCCAGCCTGCCCCCGGGCGGCATGGATGCGCGGATCGTAAGGGCCGTGCAGGCCGGCCGCCGCCTCGACGGACAAGGCGCCGGTGCAGATCGCCGCCGCCATGGCGTGCTCGGCCACAAACAGCCCTTGAAGGGCGAGAGCGGTGGACGTCTGCGTGCCGTTCACCAGCCCGACACCTTCTTTCGGACCAAGTCTGTAAGGCTCGAGCCCGGCGGCGCGCAGGCCTTCCTGTGCCGGCACGACGTGCCCTTTGACGCGCATCTGACCGACGCCGATCATCGCCGACGCCATGTGCGAGAGCGGTGCCAGATCCCCTGATGCGCCCACCGATCCCTTGGCGGGAATGCAGGGATAGACCTCCGCATTGATCAACCTCAGCAGAAAATCGATGACGTCATAACGCACGCCCGAGAAGCCGCGGGCCAGGGCGATGACCTTCAAGACGAGCATGAGCCGAACGGTTTCGTCCGGCAACAGGTCCCCGATCCCGGTGCTGTGCGACAGCACTAGATTGCGCTGAAGGAGTTCCATTTGCTCCGTCGTTACCCGTGTCTGCGAGAACTTGCCGAATCCGGTATTCAGCGCGTAAACGACTTGTCCGCTATCGATGATGGACTGAACCTGCCGGGCGCAGGCCTCGACCTGGCCTCGGGCTCCTGGAGCGAGCTCGATCTGATCATTGTGATAGAATACCCTTTTCAACGTTTTGAGCGTCACTGCTCCGGGATTGAGTTCGATTTTTTGTATGGTCACAGGCGCACTCCAAGGTTAGCTGATTTTGCTGGCAGCCGATCGCGGATTCAATGCCAGGTGCCGCCTGCGAGCCGCTTGCCGGCGACCGGCTTGCCGCCCTTAACGACGAGATCGATGATGTCGCGGCCAACGTAAAACGGCACATGACGGAAGTCCTCCACATCGAGAATCAGGAGATCGGCGGATTTGCCGACCTCGAGCGAGCCCGCGCTATCTTCGACGCCCATGGCGAAAGCGGCGTTGAGCGTTGAAGCGCACAGCGCTTCGGCCGGCTCCAGCCCCATCTCCAGACAGCCGAGGAACATCACGAAATGCATCGAGGAGATGGAAGCTGTCGGGTTGTAGTCGGTGGCCAATGCGAGGGCCACGCCGGCATCGACGATGCGCCGGCCATTGGCATAAGTCGGAGCCAGCTTGAAGAACGGAGTGCCGGGCAGCCCAACCGCCATCGTTCCTACGGCCCTCAGCGCTTCGAGGTCACCGTCGTCCAAGCAGTTGCAATGATCGACACTGACCGCTCCCATCTCCGCCGCCAGGCGGCATCCGCCAGACGGTGCAAGCTCATTGCCATGAACCTTGAGTTTCATGCCCAGGCTTTTGGCCGCACGCAGGATCTCTCGTGATTGGTCGACATCGAAGTAGCCCGTTTCACAGAATACGTCGCAATAGTCGGCGAGACCTGCGGCATGGACAGCCGGCAACATTTCGGAGATGACCAGATCGACATAGCGGTCGGGACTTGCCTTGTACTCAGGTGGCACTGCGTGAGCGCCGAGGAAGGTCGAGCGAATGCTGGCCTTGTCGGTCTCACGCAGGATCCGGATGGCGCGGAGCATCGCCAATTCGCTTTCGGTCGAGAGGCCATACCCGCTTTTGATCTCCACCGATGTTGTGCCCTGGCGCATCATCATCCGGAGATGAGCCCGCCCCTGCTCCACCAGCGCATCTTGCGAGGCAGAGCGGGTTGCGGCCGTGGTCCTGACTATGCCGCCGCCCTTGCGACCGATCTCCAGATAACTCTCCCCCCTCACACGCATCTGGAATTCATCTTCGCGTCCGCCTGCGAAGAGCAGATGCGTGTGAGGGTCGACCAGTCCTGGGACGACAACACGTTGCCCTGCATCCAAGACAAGGGCGTCAGGAGTAAGCTCGATCCCCGCAAGCAGATCCTTGCGGGGCCCGACCGCGACGATGCGGCCCTCATACGAGGCGAGCGCGCCATCGGCCAGCACACGGGGCGCGCCAAGCTCAGCCCCCTTCAATGGCGCCCCCGTTGCGACGGGGGTGACGATCTCACGCGTGTTTTGGACAATCAGGTCTGCCAGCATTTATGCCACCTTTGTTGCGGAGCGATTTTGGCACTTAGGCAAGCATCGGCATTCTGATGCCTTTCGCTTTCGCGGTTCTGATCGCGATGTCGTAGCCGGCGTCAGCATGGCGCACGACACCCATGCCGCAGTCGACCGTCAGGCAGCGTTCAACCTTCTTGGCGCCGAGATCCGTGCCGTCGGCAAGCACGACCACGCCACTGTGCGTGGAATAGCCGATGCCAACGCCACCGCCATTATGCATGGCGACATAGGTGGCGCCGCATGCCACGTTGAGCATCGCGTTAAGAATGGGCCAATCCGCAACGGCGTCGCTGCCGTCGAGCATTCGCTCGGTTTCGCGGTTCGGTGACGCGACCGAGCCAGTGTCAAGATGATCACGGCTGATCGCGACGGGACCCTTGAGTTCGCCCGAACGCACCATCTCGTTGAGAACGAGGCCGAAATGCGCCCTTTGGCCAAAACCGAGATAGCCGAGACGCGCGGGCAGCCCCTCGATGGGCTGGTGCTTCGAGGCCAGCTTGATCCAGTTGGCGAAGACTTCGTCGTCACCGAACTCGTGCAGCGCCGCCGCCTCTGTCTTGCGCAAGTCGCTTTCCTCGCCGGAAAGGCAGATCCAGCGGAACGGTCCGCGGCCCTCGCAAAACAGCGGCCGGATGAATGCCTCGACGAAGCCGGGAAATGCAAAGGCATCCTTGTAGCCCGCGTTGAGGGCCTCTTGCCGGACGTTGTTTCCATAGTCGAAGACCATCGCCCCGCGGCGCTGATAGCCGACCATCGCCTTGACCTGCTTGACACTGGTCTCGCGCGCCCGCCGGATATAGTCGGTCGGGTCGCTACGCCTGAGTGCCAGAGCCTCGGGATAAGTCATCCCGCCAGGAACGTAGCCCTCCAGCATATCGTGGGCCGAGGACTGATCGGTCACGATGTCGAAGTGGTTGCCCTTTTCAAGGTAATAATCCAGCACATCCGCAATGTTGCCGAGCAAGGCGATTGCCCGCGCTTCGCCGCGGGCGGCATATTCCTGAGCCCTACGATAGGCCTCATCAGCATTGTCGACCTGTTCGTGGACAAACCCGAGCTCGATGCGGCGGGCGATCCGCTCCGGATCGATCTCGACGCCGATGCTCACACCGCCGTTCAAGGTGATGCAATGGGGCATGATCCCGCTGAACATGCCGAGGCCGCCAGTGATCGAGATGCGGCCCTTCAGCGTCCCGCCAAACTTCATCTTGGCGATTGTGGCGAAGGTCTCGTAGGTTCCCTGCACGATGCCTTGGGACCCGATGTTGCACCAGCTGCCGGCAGTCATCTGCCCATACATCGTCAGCCCTTTGGCCTCGAGCTCGTTGAAGTGCTCAAGCGTGCTCCAATAGGGGACCAGCATCGCGTTCGAGATGAGGACGCGCGGCGCCCACTCATTGGTCTGCCAGACCGCAACGGGCTTGCCTGACTGGACGATCAGGGTTTCGTCACCCTCCAGATTGCGAAGGCTTTCAAGGATCTGGAAGTAGCTTTCCCAATTCCTGGCCGCCTTTCCGCGCCCTCCATAGACGATCAGCTCCCGAGGCTTTTCAGCGACCTCCAGATTGTTCATCAGCAGCCGGAACGGCGTCTCCTGCTGCCAGCCCTTGGTGTTCAGCTCCAAGCCGCGCGGGGCCAGTATCCGTTCATTGGGAGGCAATCTCATTGGCGTCCTTCCTATCAGAGCTCACATTGAGCAGTTGTCATTTTGTATAGTCCGGTCTATACCGGTCTAAGATAAACGTCAACGGCGATTTGGGAGGAGCTGTGCACAGCTACGAATACAGGCAGGGGGCATCCCCATTGGTCGTCAGCATGCCGCATATCGGCAGCTACATTCCGATCGAGATGCAGCAGCGCATGTCGGCTGCTGGACGCATGGTGAGCGATACCGATTGGGATCTGGACCTGGTGTATCGTTTCTTATGGGACAGCGATGCCACGATCATCTCGTCCCGCCTGTCACGCTATGTGATCGACCTCGCCCGCGACCCCACCGGAAAACCGCTCGATGCGGCGATCAAGCACCCCGGTCTGGTACCGACGACAGACTTTGATGATGTTCCCCTCTACCAGAGCGAACGGGAGCCCCATCCTAAAGAAATCGCTTTGCGGGTCGCGCGCTACTGGCGTCCCTATCACGACCGGCTTTCCGCCGCTTTGAGTGCCGCGCGAGCCCGGCACGGCTACGCGGTTCTTTTCGATTGCCACTCGATCCGCTCAGTCGTGACAAGGTATTTCCCCGGACAGATCCCTGATCTCAATCTGGGAACGGCCGGCGGAACAAGTTGCGCGGCGGAGCTTCGCGAGAGCCTTGCGTCCGCGTTGAACCTATCGGGGATGTACTCGGTCGCGGTGGACGGGGTCTTCAAGGGCGGCTTCATAACCCGGCACTACGGCTCGCCCGAAAATGGCATTCATGCCTTCCAGCTGGAAATGTCTCGTGCGGTCTATATGCGCGAGCACCCCTCCCCGACGATCGCTCTTGAGAAATGCGAACTCCTCCAGCCGACGCTTGAGGCTTTCGTTGCGGCAGCAACGAACTGGAAGCCCAACACGTAAAGGAAAATTGCTGTGCCTGTACCTATGAACGAACGTGAAGGCTTTATCTGGGTTGATGGGGAGATCTGTCCCTGGCGCGAAGCCAGGCTTCATGTCCTTACCCATGGGCTCCACTACGCGAGCTCCGTGTTCGAGGGCGAGCGGTCTTACGGCGGCTCCGTTTTCGAGCTGACACGCCATACGCAGCGCCTGATCCAGTCGGCTGCGTTGCTCGATATGAAACTGCCGTTCAGCGAGCAGGAGCTGAATGAGGCGACGCTGGCCGTGCTTTCGGCAAATGAGCTGAAGGATGCATACATCCGGCCGGTCGTCTGGCGCGGCAGCGAGACGATATCGGCGGCCGCCCCCAACAATCGAATACATATGGCCATCGCGGCCTGGGATTGGCCGTCATACTTCAACGAGCAGGACCGGCTGAACGGAATCAAGATACAGACCGCGTCATGGCGGAGGCCGCCACCCGAATGTAGCCCTCCGCAAGCAAAGGCCGCTTCGAACTATCCGATCACCACGCTCGCCAAGCACGCGGCCTTGAAGAACGGATTTCAGGACGCCCTCTTGCTCGACTGGCGCGGAAACGTCGCGGAAGCGTCGGCGGCAAACATCTTTTTTGTCGCTGGCGAGGAAATCCACACCCCCACACCGGATTGCTTCCTGAACGGGATAACACGCCAGACGGTGATCGCTCTCGCCCAAAACATGGGGTTCAAGGTGATCGAACGGGAGATATCTCATGCCGAGACATTGGCATTCACGGAGTGCTTTCTAACCGGAACTGCGTCTGAAATAACGCCGGTCGGCGCCATAGATGCGGTCACCTACAAACCTGGAAGCGTCACAGGCTGGCTCACAGGCGCTTATGCCGACCTAGTGCGGTCGAAGAATGTCAGCGCCATCGATATGCAATTCCAGGCGCAGCTTGGCTAGCTTGGCGCCGCCGGCCTCCTGCACTTCCGCAACCAGATAACTCTTGGATGGTGAGGTCTGCCCATGGCGCCGCTCACGCGTTTGATTCGATATGGCGACCATATTGAAATGAGCTGGAAGAATGGCGGCGGCCAGACCCGGGAAATCGCGCGCCAGGACGATTCAGAAGGCCTGGTCTGGCGACTGAGTCTCGCCACGATAACAAAGAGCGGCCCTTTCTCGCTGTTCCCGGGCCTTGACCGCATCATCGCGCTCATCGAAGGACCATCAATGGTCCTTCATTTTGAGGATGGCGAGACGCTTGAGCTCAACCCAGCAGTGCCGCGACGCTTTTCCTGTGACCGCCCACTCCAGGCGCACCTGCCAAGCTCTGAGGAATGCCGTGATCTGAACCTGCTTTTCCGCAGGAGCGATATCGACGCCCGGGCGGAGACGATCAAGCTCAGTGTTAGCCGTCAATTAGGCTGGACGGGGGTGAACGTCGTTATCTGTTTCGCCCTCAGCGGCATCATTGATCTGGGCGTGGACGCTGAAAGCGCGCACACAATCAGCGCGGGGGAAACTTTCATCTGCAACAACCCGGATCCGAGCACCGGATTCAGCTTCTTCCTGAAAACGGCTACTCCAGGCGCTGAGCTGGTGCTGTTCATGATCTCGCCAGCGCGGGCTTCAGGCGTTGCCTGACCCAAGGCGTTGGATGAGGCGCTCGGCGCGGCGAATGACAGGCAGGTCCACCATCTTGCCTCCCACCGACGTCGTGCCGAGGCCGTTCAGGTGCGCAAGGCGTGCTGCCTCGACAATGTCTTGAGCTTGCCGGATTTCGCCGGGCGTCGGAAGGAAGGCTTCGTTGGCGACCGCAACCTGGTCCGGGTGAATGCAAAGTGTTCCTCGCATGCCGACAGCCCTGGTCAGCTCGAGACTGTCTCGATACTTGTCCAGATTCCTGAACTCGGTGATCGACCCGACCATGCCGATCGGATGACAGTTTCCCCGCGCAGCAGCAACGACCAGATCATACTTGACCGAGGTTATTGTCGGAGAATCGGGTGCGCAGCCCAGCTCTGCCGCCAGGTCCTCATCGCCGCACGCTACCGCAGCCACGCGCGGCGCCAGGCAGATTTCGGCCAGATTGTGGATCGCTCTGGCCGTCTCCACAAGCGGAACGATTGCCGTCTTTCCGATTGGGATCCCCGCCTTTCGCTCGCAATTTTCTACAACCTCGCAAAGATACGCCAGGTGAGCGGGGGATTCGGCCTTGGCGATCATCAGGCCTGCCACGTCTTCACCCACCGACGCCTCGATGTCACGCACAGCAAGGTCAAACGGGCGGTTTATCCTGACCAGGATGTCAATGTTTTCAAGGCGCAATCGCCGGGCAACAGCCGCAACGCGAGCGCGCGCGGCATCCTTTTCCTCCGGCAGGATCGAATCCTCCAGATCCACGACGATGGCGTCAGCGCCACAGGATGCCGCCTTCTCGATGTATCGGTCACGGGTTGCGGGCACAAACAGCATCGAACGCCACGCGGGATTGCCGGAGACCTCTTCATTGCGCGTGTCCATGGGTTCCCCTTTCAGCAGGACGTAACCCTACCAGAGTGTGTCGGCCGTCAAGTTTGTAGGTCTAATACTGGTGCAGATCTTTGAGTCTGTAGCGACTGCCCGGATAATAAAATCGACCGAACGTGGCCACCGTCTCTCCAACCCATGTTCTTCTGACAAGCAGAAGGCAGGGCTCATTCTTACCAACCGAGAGCAGTTTGGATATAGTATCGCCCGCCGTGACTGCGTAAACGAATTGCTCCATCAACGTTGGCTTTGAGTTTTTCCAAAGGTGCTGGAATGTGGTCTCTCGCGTGAAATCTGCCTTGAGGTACTCGGGAGCATAAACAGGCAATATGTGGCGCTCCTCCAGCTGCACTTCCTTTTCATTTTCGCGATGGACGATAAGTGAATGGAATATCTTGGTTCCAGGCTTGACTTCCAGGGCTCGAGCCACCTCGCCTTCGGCAGCTATCTTCTCTAGCTTCACGACCTCTGCCGAATGGACGCCTCCGTGCGCGGCTATCTCAGCCGAGATATCCCGCAATGCCAGCGGCACTGAGGCAGGAACTTCGTCCGACACGAAGGTCCCGACACCAGAAATCCTGAACAGCACGCCGGACGTGGTGAGTTCCCGAAGAGCTCGATGCACTGTCATCCTCGAAACCCCCAGCTGGGCGACCAGATCGACTTCGGAAGGAAGCCGGTCATTAGGCTTCCATTCCCCGCTCTCAATCTTGGAGCGCACGTGGCGTTTCACCATGTGATAGAGGGCTGAGGGTCGCTCGTCGTCCTGCTTCGCCATATCCAATTCCCATTTCTTGCAATCTCGGGATCCTGCGCCCGTAAAGGCGGGACCAGTACGGGAAAGACGCTTAACCAATAGCGCCTCTCCGCTGGTTTACAAGTCCGAGCCTATCTGGTATATACCGGTATAAACATATCAGGTAACCAACATGAATGCTAGTCTGATCGCTCTCGGCGGCGATATGTCTTACTACCTCCAGATGCTTTCCCGTTATCGCCGAGACCCGAACAGCTGCCCGGCGGATTGGCGCTTGCTCCTGGATGACGCTGACCTCCCGCAGAAAGTCGATCAGGATTGGTTCGAGGCGACCAAGCGAGAAATCAGGGATACCTTTCGCAGTTGGGGCTATCTGTCAGCCGAAGTCGATCCCCTGGGTATGGAGGTCAGCGGCATGGCGCCTGAGCTTGCCGACTGTCTGGCGCGGGTAGAGCGACACCGGTCAAGCGATGCCGACAACTCGGCTGCGGCTCGTTGGGCGGAAATCGACTACCTCATAGCCCGGATGAGCTCCGCCTACACGCGATGTGCCACGCTGGAGGCCGCGCATCTTCGAGATCGTGAAAGCCGCGAATGGCTTCAGTCGCTCTACGAATCCAGCATGGATGCGCAGATCGGGCCGGATGGGCAGTCGGCCATTCTCGAGGCTTTGACCAAGGCATTTGAGTTTGAGAGATTTCTTCACTCCAAGTTTCCAACCAAGAAGCGATTCGGCCTG
Organism: Mesorhizobium sp. CO1-1-11; assembly: GCF_020164995.1. Classification (NCBI taxonomy): domain Bacteria; kingdom Pseudomonadati; phylum Pseudomonadota; class Alphaproteobacteria; order Hyphomicrobiales; family Phyllobacteriaceae; genus Mesorhizobium; species Mesorhizobium sp. CO1-1-11. Next base: position 49,270 of record NZ_JAIUHE010000017.1, on the reverse strand, counting down.
GAAGGCGGCGAGTCCTTTCTGGTTCTCGTGGATGAAATCATCAAAGCCGCAAGCCGCGCCGAGGTCGCCCAGATCGTCATCGGTGGGATGCATCGCGGGCGGTTGAACATGCTTGTCAATGTGATGGACAAGCCGCCGGCGGAAATCCTGGCCGAAGTCAAAGGGCGGGACCTTTATAGCGACGGGGCCGGCTTGCTCGGCGACGTTCCATATCATCTCGGCTACTCGACGGATCGGGTGGTCGACGGTCGGAACCTGCGCCTAAGCTTGCTGCCGCACCCGTCCCATTTGATAGCTGTCGCACCCGTAACGGCCGGAAAGGCGCGCGCGAAACGCGATGTTGGCTCGCCGGAGACGATGGCGCTGATCTTGCACACCGACGCTGCGTTCAGCGGGCAAGGCCTCATCAGCGAATTGCTTCAGCTCAGCCAGCTGGCCGGCTACACTGTCGGCGGAACGATTCACTGCATCCTGAACAATCACGTCGGGTTCACAACAACCGCGTCAGAAGGGCGTTCGTCCCGTTATTGCACTGATATCGGCAGGATGATCGACGCGCCGATCTTCCACGTGAACGCCGAGGATGTTGAGGCCGTCGCACGGATCGGCGCCATCGCCGTCCAGTGGCGTCTGCGCTACGGCAAAGATGTGCTGATCGACCTCAGGTGTTACAGGCGCAACGGCCACAACGAGCTGGATGAGCCGCGGTTCACCCAGCCGCGCGACTACGAAGCAATCGACCTCAAGGAGTCCGTCGCGCTTTCTTACCGGCGCCAAGTGCCGAATGGCGAGGAGATTGCCACACAGGTGGCTCACGCCTTCCACACCAAGCTGGAAGATGGTTACGGCCAGATCGCAAGCTACCGCCCGAACAGGTCGCGCTGGCTAACCGGTCTTTGGCAATCAATACAAGTCGCCGGCGAGGAGGAAATGCTCCGCCCCGTCGCGTCAGGCGTCTCGATCGAACAACTGCGCCTGTACGGTGACCAGATTTGTACCGTGCCCGCCGACTTCAATGTCCATCCCAAAGTTGCGGCCTTCCTGAAGGCGCGCCGCGACACCATTGCCGTCGGAGAAGGACTGAACTGGGCGACGGCCGAGGCCCTGGCGTTTGCGTCCCTGGTCGGGGAAGGACACTCGGTGCGCCTCTCGGGCCAGGACGCAGTGCGCGGAACTTTCACCCAGCGGCATCTCGCCCTTCATGACGCGGTCAATGGGAAGACGCATCTGGTTCATTCCCGTATCGGCGGTGACGTCGCGCGTTTCGAAGCGATAAACAGCCCGCTTTCTGAATTTGCCGTCCTGTCGTTCGAGTATGGCCATAGTCTTGTCGATCCGAACCGGCTAACCGTCTGGGAAGCCCAGTTCGGGGACTTTGTAAATGGGGCACAGATCGCCATCGACCAGTTCATCGTGGCGGGCGAACCCAAATGGATGCGAATGTCGGGACTGGCGGTCCTTCTTCCGCACGGGTTGGAGGGGCAAGGCCCCGAGCATTCGTCCGCCCGTATTGAGCGCCTGCTCCAGATGTGCGCCGGAGGCAATATCTTCGTAGTCAACTGCTCGACGCCGGCGAACTTCTTCCATGTCTTGAGGCGTCAGATCGTTGCGCCTTACAGGAAGCCGCTGTTCGTCGCCGCCCCCAAGTCGCTATTTAGAAATCGCGCCTGCGTCTCAAAAATTGAGGACTTTGCACCTGGAACCGGATTTCGAACCGTGATCCCGGATGAGACTGCCTTTCAACACCGCAAATCGATCGATCGCGTGATGCTTTGTTCGGGCAAGGTCGCGTACGATCTGGAGCGGATGCGCGCTGAGCTCTCTCTTGAGGACAAGATCGCCATCATCCGCGTTGAGCAGCTGTACCCCTTTCCTCTCCAAGCCGTTCTCGAGGCGTGCAAGCCTTATGGAGAAGCCCGGCTAATCTGGTGCCAGGAGGAACCTCGCAATCAAGGTGGCTGGACCTTCGTTCGAGATATTCTTGAGCCGGCGTTGTCGAAACCAAAGGGTGGCAGGAAGCCCAAACTTGAAGTCGTCTCCAGGCCAGCGATCCCGGCTCCGGCAGGTGGCGCTATCGAGCGACATGAAGATGAGCAAAATGAACTGGTTAAGTCGGCGCTCACTGCGGATGCATTTCAATAAGATCTTGCACGCAGCCGAAATCAGATTGTCACGCCAACCTGCTGGACGCTGCTGGCGAGTCTTTGGATGCACTCGTCATCATGGCACTGATAATAGCTGGCTCCAAAGTCATGGAACAACCTTATCGCCCTGCCCTACTCGATGAACTCCTTGAGATGTTTGCTGTCCTTGAAACCGACTTGGTGGACGTTCCGGTCGTTCAATCGGCGGCTCCCTTCCTTGATGCAGTTGGGGAAGATTTGCGGCGCAAGATCTTCATGACGGAAAACGATTCGGGAGCCAGTCTTTGCCTGCGTCCAGATTTTACTATCCCGATTTGCCTGCACCACTTGAACAGCGGGCTCTCCGCCCAAAAGCGTTATTCTTACTTGGGCACGGTATTCCGCCAGCAGCGGCATGGCCCGAGTGAAATAATGCAAGGAGGAATAGAAGACATTGGTGATGCTAACATTCCGCTGGCTGATGCTCGCGCAATAGCCGATGCGTATGGGATTGCGAAAAGGCTGACCCGGTCTACCGACTTGAGTGCAATTGTCGGTGACCAGGCCATGTTTGAGGCTGTTATCAGGGCTCTTGGTCTGCCAAGCGGCTGGCAAAGACGATTGGTCCGTGCCTTCGGAAATACCGCGCAGATCGAAATTCTGCTTGCGAAGCTCGATGTCGAGACCCCGGCAGCAGGATTCGATCCCGCCGTTAGCGCGATAATTGGCACTCGCGATCAGGAACGACTTTCAGGATACATCGCCACCTTCATGAAAGAGGCGGGCTATACGACCAGCCGGTCGCGCTCACCAAACGAAATAGCATCCCGCTTGCTGGAAAAAATGGAGATGGACGGAACTCGACTCTCACACGCGAATTTGGAGGCGTTGAGGCTTTTTCTGGGGTTGGAAATGCCCCTTGCTGACGCACCGGCCGCGCTCCACAGATTTCTGAGAGACAACGGGCTTATCGTTGACGTCGGGCTCGGAGATTTCGAAACAAGGGTCCAGGCACTCGCCGATACCGACATCGACATGGACCGTGTTTCATATAAAGCCGGATTTGGCCGGCATCTGGACTACTACACTGGATTGGTGTTCGAGATCACCCGACACAAGAATGCAGCTGTTCTTGTAGGAGGGGGCCGATTTGACCGACTCCTGAGCTTCCTGGGATCCGAGACAGATATCCCAGCTGTGGGCTTCTCACTGTGGCCGGAGCTGCTCTATCGCAATGAAACGACGTAAACAGACTCACAAAGGCGTGATTATTGAAACTCCTGTTGAGTAGCTTCGCGAGCGGCTGGCCGCCCTAAACCCGCACACCGAAATCGGATACAGATCCAACCAGCGACAGCCGGCCTGATCGCTGCTTCTCATGCATTATTGTCCTACAGTATTCCTTACTGCGCGACCTGATACACCGTCCTCACGGTCGGCCGGAAACCAAGACTCCGCGCGAGCGATGCGTCAACATGGAGGTACCATGGATTTTGCATTGCCTCGGCTGAGGGTTCCATTTTCTGGCCCACCAGTTCCGCCAGTTCATAGACCGTCGTCGGCCCTTCATCGGATATATTGACGATGCGGCCGCGAGATGTCGGGGTGCGTGCCGATACAGGAAATTCAGCACCCAGCAGTATCGCTTCTCAGTTTCCTATCCTGATTCTGCCGATGTAGCGGCTGACCCAGTCGGTCACGGCGAGAGGCTCGATTCCGTGACGCTTCAGCATTTCTGGGCGCGCGGGATAGCCGACATTCGCCAACCAGACATGTGAACGGGCCACCCTCGTCGGCAGCCCGAGCGCAACAGCCTCATCTACGTCAACGGATGTTACGCTCACCGCTTTTCCGCTGCCGCTTTGGAGCACGCGGGCCAATTCAGCATAGGAGACATAAGCATCGGCAAGCTCAATTTCCGCTCCGTGGAACCGCTGTGGATCGGCGAGCATCTCGGCGCCCGCCCGGCCAATCGTATCATAGGAAACAAACGATAACGGCTGGTCTGGCGGCATGGCGATCAGGATGTCGCCGTTCGTTCCTAGGCGCGGATAGAGGAAGCTGGCGCGCAGCACTAGGTTGTCCAGGATCAGAGCTGGCCGCAGGAAGGCACGGTAGCGAAACGGGGCCGAACGCACCCACCGCTCCTGATTGATCTTCGACGGCCAATAGTCTGGCTTCAGTTCATCCGCGTCATGCCGATAGATCTCTTCCTGTTGGGGCACGCCCGAGACGGTGGAGTGAACATATTGCTCCACCCCTGCGGCAATCGCAGCATCAAGCAGCGTGCGGAACTCCGACAAGGGTGCCCCGTCCTGCTGCATCGAGAAAACACCGCGCACGCCTTCCATGGCGCCCGCAAGAGCGCTTGCGTCGTTGAAGTCGCCAACCGCTAACTCAATGCCGGTGTCCGCCAGCGACCGCGCAGCCTCGCTGTTCAGATCGCGCACGAGCGCGCGCACGCGCAGGCCTCTTTTAAAGGCGTGAGCGGCCACACTGCCGCCCTGACCGCCGGTCGCGCCGGTGATTAGGACAGGGCGAGTATCCGGCTGTTTTGTTTCGTCGATCAGCGAACCCATATCGCCAGCCTCACAACGGATTTCTTGTGTGGCTTGCCAGGCGGTTCTTACCGACAAGGCTTGAAGCGCCTGTTACCAGAATTGTCATAAATCGCCTCCTTTGAGGGATAATTTCTCAAGTTGGTCGGTGGCGGTCCGGAGAACCGCGATTGCGGCAGCGATCGCCCCGGCGTCGAGGCCACCGAAGGCGACCCTACAAATGGCGCCGAGGTCAGGGAGTTCATCCCAAAGCGCCTTTCCCTCTGGGGTGATCTGCAGAAGCTTCTGTCGCTGGTCGACGCGGTCGGGCACCTGCGCAATAAGACCCTTGCCCACCAGTACACCGGCAACGGCGCTCAGAGTCGCACGTTCGACCTGAAGCAGGCGCTGCAGGTCGCGCTGCATGGTCGGCCCTTGCTGGGCCAACCGTTGCAGCACGTACCATTGTGTCGCACCAAGCCCGTAAGGCCGAAGGGCGCTTTCCATCGCGACGCGGGTTGCGAGGTAGCACCGCTTCACCCACGTAGCGATCAAGTCAACGTCGGGAGGTTCGATTTTGTCTGCCACCTGACAATAATGTCAACCGCCAGACAAATGTCAAGGGCTCCTTCATCAGGATAGGAGAGAAGCGCGGCCGCTTTGCGCCTGATCTTATCAAGGCGTTGATCGGGAATATGGATGGTAAATGCCGTCGCCACTCCTTGTGCTCCGATATTGGGCGGCTCGACCGACGTTCGCAGGCAACAGTCGAGTGTTTCTGATCCCCTCTAGGAAGCGGCGTCGTGTTAGGGCGCCTTGTTCAGCCCGGCCTTCTCAGCAGTCTCGAGACTCTTGGGCAGATCGCCCGGCCCCACCGCCGGAGGTCCGTCGGCTGCACCGAATGCCAGAGTGATCAGCAGAAGGTCCTCGTAGAGTTGAAGATGATTGATCTTGCCGTTTTGCACCTTCAGGTGCAGAGCGAACGGAGCTCAAACGACCTGCCATTCCGCGGCTGACCCACGTACCCGGTCTGAAATCAGAAGTCGCCATCGTGCCACGGCTCGCAACCGATGATCTTCTCACGCTGAAAGGCGCGGCTTTAGGCGGCCTTGGTGCCGCGCTAGTTCCGGAGCACTTGGTAGCAGAGGAAGTCGAGACGGGCGTGCTCACCTGGCTCCTACCAGAATGGAAAACGCCCGGCGGCGTTGTACATACGGTGTTCCCATCCAGACGCGGCATGATACCGGCCGTCCGCGCGCTGCTCGACTTCCTGGTGACTAGCTTCGCCTTGCCGCAAATACGGTCAACGATTTGAAATCGGCCCATACGGTGTTGGTGCTTCTCCAGTTTTCCCAGCCGATGCAGGCGTCTTCCGGTTAATCGAAGCGCCAGTTATAACCCTCAGCTACGCGCGTTACGCATCCTGCGGAAGGCATCGGAAAATGCGAACTGAAGCAGATCGCATTCTTGTCCGCCGCATAGTCAAGCGCCCAGCGCCGCGACTGCAAAGACAGTTCGTGGTTTGGATCGAAAACCGACATAAGTTCGGGCTTCAGGACCTGAAGCGGGTGGTGCAGGACGTCGCCGGGGAACAGCGCCTTGGCTCCCCCGCTATCAAGAATGATTGACGCATGGTCCATAGTATGGCCTGGCGTCGCGTGAAATGAGAAGCCAGGAATGACCTCATCTCCGGTCACCTCGATCATATCGGAGAGGCCGGCCTCGACGATGGGCGTAACGCTATCGGCCTGGACCTGAAAACTCGTCCGGTGCCGCTTTGTCAGGTTGGCCGGGTCCGTGAAATAGGCGTATTCTTTCCTTGAGAAGACATGTCTCGCTTTCGGGAAAGTCGGCTGCCAGCGACCGTTGACCAGCATCGTATTCCATCCGACGTGATCCACATGCAAATGCGTATGAAGAACATAATCGACATTCTCCGGCGCAACGCCGACTGCCGCAAGGCGGGAGAGATACGGCGTTTTGATGTGGTTGAAATAGGGTGCGTACGGACGGTCCTTGTCATTGCCCGCGCCCGTATCCACGATAATCGTCTTGCCCTCATGCCAAATGACCCAGCTATGGATGCTCAAGAGCACATGGCGCCCGTCGGTGGTCAGGGCTCCTGACATCTGTCCCGCCAGTCGCTCGTCGTCATCCTGCCATTCCGGCAGCAATCGCTGTGGTGTGAAGGAATCAAGCACGCAGTCCACCACGCAGGCCACGCGCGCGTCGCCTACCGTATAGATGCCCGGTCCGGTCATCGTAGTCTCCTTTCTCCCTTGAACATGGGACTGAATTCATTAGGAATGAACGGTTTGTAGCTTCATTCATTGGTGACTGAGCCTTACGAATGCGCGCTGGCGAGATTCTTGAGCTCAACACCTTCTTGGCCGTTGCCGAGGAAGGGCGCTTCGCATCGGCCGCGGTTCGGTTGGGGGTGACACCCTCGGCAGTCAGCCAATCGATCCGGCGGCTAGAGGCCCGGCTCGGCATCCGGCTGTTCGTCCGAACGACTCGTAGCGTTGCCCTTACAGAAGCCGGGGATGCCCTTGTTCGTCAGGTGAAACCGGCCCTAGATCAGCTCTCGACAGCCGACAGAATGGTTGCGGACCACCAGGGCCACCCGACCGGACGCGCGCGCATAAGCGTGTCGGCGGCGGCGATGGAGTTGCTGATCGCCCCGATCCTTCCGGGCTTCAGGGATGCCCATCCCGATTTCGCCCTCGAGATCGTGGTAGAGGACAGGCTGGCGGACCCGGTGGCGCGGCGCTTGGACGCTGTCATCCGGCGCGGCAATCTGTTGGAAAAGGACATGATCGCGCGTCGCCTGAGCAAGGACGACCGGCTCGTCCTCGTGGCGTCCGAGAGTTATCTGGCTCACGCCGGCCCCTTTACCGATCCGCACCACCTGGCTCGGCACCGCATTCTGATCCGCCGGCCGCGGTCCGGCGCCGGACTGCCCTGGTCGCTCAGTCGCAACCGCGAAACCGTGCGCATTGACGGCGAGGTCAGCCTTACGGTCGACAGCGCAATCGCTGCGCGACAATTCGCAATCGCAGGCCTGGGAATAGCACTCCTCGCGCACGAGTTTGTCGCCGCACAGGTGAAGGCAGGCCTGCTCCATCTGGTCATGCCCGACTGGCAGCAGCCAGTCGCCGGTTTTCATCTGATGTACGTCCACCGCGGCAACCTTCCCTCCCCCTTGTGGGAACTGGAACGGGCAATTCGTCAGCCGGGCCTTTGAGACTGCCTGGCGAAGCGGCGCTATCCCGCGCGACGCAGTCAATCGTTGCAAATCCGAGGACTTCCATCGGCCATTACGGCACCGGAAGTGGTCTCCGATGCGATATTCGTACTAAGCCGACATCGCTTTCGGACCGTAACGGCCTGGCAGCCTCCGGGCTGCCCATCAGAAATCCTCACCCAATACTGTAGACGATGATCCGAATGTCGGGCCTCTCCTCGTAAACGAGCACGCTGAGATGAAAGGTCCGCCAGCCAAAGTTGGCCGAATGCAATTCCTTTCGGCTGTCGCCAATTCGGACGATTTCCGGGTCGCTCCACCACTTCTTCGCAAGAGGAAACGCATCCACTATTTCATCCAGCAAACCACGAAGGATCGGATCCGAGCCGCCGGTAAGGTAGTCATGACGGGCTTTGAGGAACATAAGCCGGGCTGTCGATTGCCAGTCACGCACGCTGTTCCGGTAAGCGTCGGAAAAAAAGACGATGCGAAGAATGTTCGGGTTTTGCTCACCGAACATCGGAAACTGCTCAGACGCCGCCTTGTTGAAGGCCAAGACATCCCACCTTTCGTCGAGAATGTAGGCGGGATCGGAAAGAGCGTTGATCATGGTCAAAAGCCCGACGGGCAACTCTGAAGCCTGCGCTTGAGACCGCCGGGCCACCCGCCCCGCCAAAGCGTAAAGATGTTCCTGCTCGGCACGGTCGAGCCGAAGACCGCGGACCAGGCGACTGAGGAAATCATCGGAAACCTGGATATCGCGCCCTTGCTCGAACCACGTGTACCAGGTGATGCCAACGCCAGCTAAGGTCGCAACCTCCTCCCGGCGAAGACCCTTTGTCCGTCTGCGGGGTCCGGGGTTTATGCCAAGTTCTTCGGGTGAGGCTTGCTCGCGACAATACCGGACGAACTCCGACAACTCGTTTCGCGCCGCTGGTCGTGCCAATCGCTCCGCCGTCATCCTAGCATCCTCAGTTATTACTTTAGTAACAGGATAAAAGTCACATAGTAACACCTTAAGCCTCTCGATATTGTCTTGGCAATGGAGAGAAGTTTATGTCGGTTTCTGTTGTCGGCCTTGGGAAAATGGGGACGGCCATTGTCCCCCACCTTCTCACTCTCGGCGAAGAGGTGAGGGTTTGGAACCGGTCGCCTGCCGCCGTCGAAAAGATGGTCGCTCTGGGCGCAGCTCCGCTGAATGACGTCCGCGCCGCGTTCGCTTCCGAGTTGGTCTTATCCATCCTGTTCGACGATGCCGCCGTTCGCGAGGTCATCACGCACGAGGCAATTGCTTCGGCGACCAGTCGAGAGACTCTGCACGTCTGTCTGTCAACGCTAAGCCCAATCCTCGCCGATGAGCTTACCTTGACGCATCAGAGTTTGGGTATGGGCTATCTGGCTGCGCCGCTGTTCGGACGACCCGAAGCTGTTGAGCAAAAGGCGGCTAATATATGCGTCGCTGGCGACCCCGGGCTGCTTGAGAAGGCACGTCCTTATCTCGAGAGCTTTGGTCGTGTCTGGGCACTAGGCGATGAGCCTCGTCAAGCGAACGTCGCAAAGCTCTGCGGCAACTTCCTGATCGGCGCCGCGATTGCAGCCATGGCGGAAACGACAGGCATACTGAGGGCTGAGAAAGCCGATGCCGGGGCTTTCATGACCCTGATGACAGAGACCATATTTGCGTCGCCAATCTACAAAAACTACGCGCCATCCATCACTGGTGCTCGGCCGCTTCCTGCGAGCGGACTTGCGATGCCGATCAAGGATATGGGGCTGCTGGCGGCGATCTCCGCCGAATATCACTTGAGCAACCGAGTTCTGAAGGCCCTCCGTGAAAGCCTGTCTCAAGCGCAAGACCTGGGCTTTGGAGGCGAGGACTGGTCCACCGCATTGGGACGTTCGGCCCGAATGGCCAGCGCCGTTTCATAGACGATCATCCCTAGAAGTGAGTGCGCACCATGCTAGCAGCCTATTATGATCGGCAAGGGACCGCCGACGACGTCCTTGTGGTTGGAGCAGTTGCCGATCCTGAACCCGGTTTCGGCGAGGTCCGCGTGAGGGTCGCGATCTCCGGGGTCAACCCGACCGATATCAAAGCCAGGAAGGGCTTTGCCGGCGCGCCGATGGCGTATCCTCGCATCATTCCTCATCACGATGGCGCAGGCACGATCGACAAGGTCGGCCCAGGCGTTGCCGAAGCACGGCTGGGAGAACGGGTCTGGCTCTATCGCGCGCAATACGATCGGCCATATGGAACCGCTGCAGAGTTTGTGGTGGTTCCAAGCAACCTGGCGGTGCCTCTGCCGGACAGCGCCTCCTTCGAGACCGGTGCTTGTTTGGGCGTTGCGGCGATTACCGCTCACCGGTGCCTGTTTGCCGATGGAGGTCTCCGCGGGCGACGGGTCCTAGTCCAGGGCGGCGGCGGTGCTGTCGGCACTGCTGCCATTCTGCTCGCAAAGTGGGCCGGAGCATGGGTCGCAGCGACCGTCAGTCGCCCGGAACAGGAGAAGGTGGCACTCGACGCTGGCGCCGACCTAGCCATCAACAGGCATTCCGAAGATGTTGCTGCGGCCATCAGGCATGCGACGAAAGGCGCAGGTGTTGAACGGATAGTTGACGTCGATCTCGCCAAGAATGTCGACGTCGACATCGCATCTTTGGCGCCAGGGGGGATTGTCGCTGCCTATGCCACAGAAGACCCCGCAGCAAAACTGATAATGCCGTTCCGGACAGCGATGTTCGGAAGCTATGTGTTTCGCTTCGTGTTTTTCACCACCATTCCCGACGGGGCATTTCAACGCGCCGTCAAGGAGGTGACGGCGTGCGTTGCCGCAGGTCGCTATCGGCCGCACATCGGCCTCGACATGCCAATGCAGCACATTGCCCAAGCACATGCAGCCCAGGAGTCCGGAAAGATCGTCGGCAAAATTCTTGTCCGGATCGGTGATTGAAAGTGCCGGGCAAAAACGCGCGCATCGGCATGCAACCAGTCAGGACAATACCGGTCGGCGTGGTGGCGGTTGGCAACCTCCGCAGTCAAACAACTCTTAAACATCGGGTAGGAAAACATGGACCATTCTATGGCTGCTTGGCAGCCCCATCTAGGTCAACCACTTCAGTTGGCCCCCATTGAAGTGCCGCAACCCGGTCCGAACGAAATCCTTGTCCGAAACAGGGCAATCGCAATCAATCCGGTGGACTGGTTGCTGCAGGACACCGCGCTGTTCCCATGGCTGGACTATCCCGCGATCCTCGGCAGCGATGTCGCAGGAGACGTCGTTGCCGTCGGCACCAATGTCGACAGGTTTAGGGTTGGCGACCGTGTCCTCGGGCAAGCGGTCGGGGCGACCACAAATCGGCCCGCGCATGGCGCATTTCAGACCTTCACCTTGGTTCTCTCAAACATGGCTTCGAAAATCCCGTCGCAGATTTCCTATGTGGATGCCGCCGTCGTGCCGCTCGGCCTCGGCACTGCGGCTTGCGGTTTGTTTGAGAAGGATCATCTAGGTCTGGAATACCCGTCGCTAACACCCAGAGCGACCGGGAAGACCATCTTGATCTGGGGCGGCTCATCTAGTGTCGGGTGCAACGCAATTCAGCTCGCTGTTGCAGCTGGCTACGAGTGCGTGACGACGGCATCGCCTCACAACATGGATATGGTGAAGAGCCTCGGCGCAACACTGGTGTTCGACCACACCGATGCAAACGTCTTAGATCAGGTGGTGGGAGCTCTGCGCGGGAGAGAATTCGTTGGCGCCCTGCATGCGACAGGGAACATCCAGGATTGCTTTTCTGCAGTCACCGTTTGCGAAGGGAGACGGTTCGTGTCCACAACGCTGCCCCCTCCAACGGACCTAGCGGCTGGCGTCGAAACCAGACTGATCTTCGGGACGAGCCTCAAAGAGAACGAGGTCAGCGAAATCGTGTATGTCGACTTTCTCCCCGATGCGCTCGCCGGAGGGAAATTCCAACCTGCGCCAACGGCGCAGATCGCTGGCCACGGATTGGAGAGCCTCCAAACAGCCCTGCACATTCATAAACGCGGGGTGTCGGGCGCAAAGATAGTGGTGAGCCTTCAGGCATAGGAGACGCCCCGCGGCGAGCGTCCGTCCTCTTGCGCTAGGCACTTCTCGATCCAAGCCCTTGACGATTTCTGGACTGGCATGCCGCTATCTGACGTCCATTGCCTGCCAGAGCAGGCCGGATCTCCTTCGCAGGACTGGGTGCAACTCGGCGATACTGCGGGGTTCTTGTGTCGAGCAGAAAGGTGCGCGCATGACCGGTACTCGCCATCGCCAAGCAGATTTCGAGGACGGTAGCGCGCATCGGCGGAGACGCCGAACTCTTTCCGATCACCGCGCCGCCCGACGGTCTGCTTGACGAAGCCGCTGGCGAGAGCGACCATTCGCAATGGGGCGGAGCAGTCAGCGTGGGCTTTATCCATCAGCGGCGGTTGGCAGCTTGCCATCCGCCAGAACAGGCTTCGGCTCTTGCTTTTTGGATGGGCCTCCTTGCAGCTTGCAGCGCAGATCGCCGCACTGCTTCGCCCGTTCCGGTTCGCGAGCGCTTGACCGCAACGGGGCCGGAATCGGAATGACGGCTTTTGGACTCCCGACTGTCGAAAGCCGTCTTTTGAGGACACCAACGACTGAGATTTCAGAAAACCCGCTGGATCCGCTGTCATTCGCGTTGGCTTAACGGGCTTCGGTTATACTTTCCCGAAGACGGAGGGGGCGCATGTCGGGGCAGTTTGCAATCGGTGTCATCGGCTACGTTTTAGCGGTAAACTTGCTGGCGTACGCCGCTATGGCGTTCGACAAGGCGAGGGCCAAAAACAGTTTACAACGCATTCCCGAGTCGACGCTTCTGAGCCTCGCTATGATCGGCGGTAGCATCGGAACTGTCATCGCGCAGCAAACGATCCGACACAAGACGCGCAAGGAGCCGTTCCGCTCCACGCTTGTTGGTATCGTCCTGCTCCAACTCCTCGCCCTAATCGCACTTATAGTCGGATTGCTCTTTACGGGATCGCCCCAAGCGCTCTGGCAATTCCTTGCATTATGAGGTGAGTTCCTGGGCCGCCTGTGGAATGGCACCTTCGAAGAATGCTACGGCGAAAGCGGCCGCTCCCATTCCTGAGCGTCGGAAATAACCGATCAGATGTCCATCCTCCTTAGATCAGTTAGTAAAGACCCCGTCTCAATGAGTTCTGTTGCCGCAGCAGGGCCGCAAGCAGCGGCGAGATGGGTGTAGCAATGAAGGGAGCGAGCGCCGAGGAAGGCGTATCGAGCAGATTGGATCTAGTAGTCGACGGCAGCGCTATGGGATTTTATCGCGCTTTTGTCGCGTAACCTCTTGAACGGTGATTCCGCAGCGCGAGTGGATGGTTTCTACACCCACATCTGCATTATCCTGGAATAAGAAGGAAGCATGACAACGTTCAGCTCGACCCCACGAACGAGGGACAATGCTGCTTGGGGGGCTGCGCTCAAGGCAGCTCACCGGGCCCGCTACCCTGACATCAAGGCGAGGACCATACGCGCACCAGAACCACGACATCTGAAGCTCGGCGGAGGGCCGGAGCAGCTCGAGATCTGGCTTAGTGACCAGGCGGTGAACACGTTGAACATGCAGCACTCCGCCGGTGCCTTCGACGGTTGGCTTTGGACAATCCGCCATTGGTGTGGAGTGCGTCGCTTCATAATCGAGATTGGCGACGATGTTGTCCTCCCAGCAGCGAACGAGCCCTATAGCCCTCATTCAGGCCGTCTCGTGTTTCGCATACGGATGCTGATCGCGTTACTCGGCAAGGAGGTTGAGATTGGCAATCGCTTGACGTCTTTCATCCAACAGCATCCTTGGCGGCCCGACGTGACGGGTTGGCTCAATGTTAGCGGTTCGGGCCGGAATCGAACGTTCAGCGGCGTATTCCCACTTAGGAGCGAGGACGACTGGGAATTGGCCTTATGTCAGCACCCGCCCTTCGTCGCAGAGCTCGCGCATGCCTTCAATCTTGCCCCGCGTCCAAGTTCCCCTTCGGGCTACGCGCTTTGCCGCCAATTTCCGGTCGGTGTGTTCGATAAGGATCCTCGGAAGAAGAACTGGAGGCTATTCTGCCCCAAGGGCAAGAGCGCAATCGATTTGATCGGCGTCGATCGCACGGGCGCAGTGCATATCTTCGAACTTAAGAAACCCGGCGCGATCGCCGTCGGCGCACTCTCTGAACTGATGTTCTACGCCTGCCTACTGAAAGAGGCGAAGGACGGTAGATTGTCCTTCAGCGCTGGTAATATCGACCCAAACGTGCGCGTTTTCCCGCATGATATTGGGCAAGCGAGTGCAATCAGGGCGCACCTCTTTGTACCGGACATTCATCCGCTTCTCGATGCAGCACTGCTTGCTGAAATAACGGCGCTCGCGCAAGCGCAGGCCTGGGCATTCTCGATCGATGCGCCGAGCATGGCGACGACGGTGCGCTCTCTCCTTCCCCACTTCCGTACAAAGGCAACTAGCGGTCGCTGAGTCTCAGCCTCACCTCCGTCACGAAGGCTGCAAAATAGCGGCTGGTAGCGAAAGATGGTCACCATGTCCGAACGAGCGGTCGGTCCTATGCAGTGCCGGCGGGCCGACGAGTGAAGCATTTGTGGGGCCGTTACCGGCTTGGCGGGTTTCGGCTGGGATTTGCGATAAGCTGCCGTTCTACAGGCGAACCTCGACGTCATCGAGGTTAAGAAGCCTTTCGAAGACAAAATCTTCGGAAATATCCCTACCTCGGAGCTGAGCGGCAGCATCATGCAGCCGAGAAATACCTGTTCCACCTCTCGAAATGGGGCGTGAAAGGCGAGAAGACGCTCACGGCACGGTATGCGGGTGAATTGCCCAAGGGAATGTCGATTCGGATTTCAAACCCGAAAGCCATCATCATCGTCGGTCGCGATCAAAATCGGCGGCGCCGATATGACTGGTGGCCAACTCCTCGACTTCGAGCTCATCAAGAGGAAGTACGCGAACATGATGAAGTCATCACATACGACGATCTGCTGCGTCGGCTGAACAACACCATCGCCGCCCTTAGCAGCGACACCAAAGCTGGGCCGCCCAAGCCGTAATTGTCAGGGCCACATGCTCTCTTGGTTCTGTCGCACCACCTTGAATTCCTCGAACGATCCGCGCGCCATGTAGACGTCGACGCTCGGGTCGTTGACGGCCGCCACCATTTCGGTCCGCGTGCCTTTGTAGCGTGAGCCCACGATCACCTCGCGCAGCGTCATGTTCTCCGAAAGGGGCATGAAATAGTGCATCTCACCATTGATCTCGACGCCGTCGTTGAGCGCGACGAAAGCGCGATATTCTTGCTCGTAGGCCCACCCATCGGCCTTGGTCCGGATTAGACGCTTGATGTCTTCGGGGGTGATTTCATCCAGAATGTTGAGGCCCATGTCTGTGAGCGTCGGACGCTTTTTCACATAGTTGACTTCATAGAATGCCTTTTCAGGCACGTCGAAGCCGAGGACTATACCCTTATGGCTGTCGGCGTAGTGCGCCCACATGAGGGGGCTGTCCCAGTCCTTGCTCATGCAGATCACGCCGTTCTTGACGCTGAGGTGCCTGCGCATTTCTCGCAGTGCCATCCGATCGGCCTTTTCAGACAGCGCCACGCCGATGAATTCATAGTCGTCGTTGAGCTCTTCGATTCGCCCGATCCTGACCCGGCGTTCCAAGATCGAGCGCATTCCGTACTCGGCACCCAAGAATCGATAGAGCTTCATTTCGCGTCCCCCATGCACCCGCGCTATGCTCATGACACTCTTTTGCGTCGATTTTCTCTTTGAGGAGCTGACCCAAGAGCAAATAAGCAACTTGTATGAATCTAAAGAGTACATCTATAACCGCTCGGGGCAGTTCAATCCAAGGATTGAATCGGAGGGAATGCATTGTCGGTTGTGGCGTCGTTACTTACGATCCCCGACGCCGCAGGGGGCGGCAAGGTCGCCATCGAGCGGTTGGATTATCAGACTGCCTGGGGTCTATCGCGGGCGATGGTGCTCCACTCTGGCGGTGAACCATACGCTGTCGGCTTCGAGTTCCATGATGATATCGTCGAGTTGAACGGCTCAGACAGCTCCGACAAGGCTTCCTTCTACCAGGTCAAGACCGACAAGGCCAAAGACTGGACGCTGAACAGGATCGCAGCAAGGAAGAAGGTGAAGGGCGTTCACACCCCTTCGTTTGCATGGCGGATGTTCGAGAACCGGAAGAAGTTTGGCGCGGTCGCACGACGCCTGGTGTTCGTCAGCAACCAGCCGTGTCCGGCGCTCGGGAACGATCACAAGGACTATTCCTTCACGGACGCTCCCAAGAAGGAACTCGAATCCTTCCTCAAATCACTGCAGGCAGAAGACGGCTCGTTCAAGGAAGAGCATTTGAGCCTCTTCAGTTTCTCATACTCGCCGTTCAACCTCGGGAGCTTCGACAAGGCCCTACTTGGCGAGGTCACCACGTTCATCCACGATCAGACGGGCCTCGACAACATCGGCCCGAAGGCGTTCGCTCTCATGCTCGTCGACCAGTGCCGCAGGCGGTCGAGGCAGCTCTCGGACATAAGCGACCTCTCGGCGCTGCTGAAATCGAAGTTTGTGACCCGGGCGGACATGGAGCAGTGGCTCCAGGAATTGAAGGACAAGAATGAGAACCGGGTGCAGTGGTCCGAGGTCTCGGGCTGGTTTGCCAGCATCACCGAGGCACAAGCGATCAAGCCGCACTTCTTCTCCTACGATATCGAGCGCAAGAGCAGGCTTGGCGCGTCTGCCCTGAAGTTCCAAGGCGACGTGAGGAAGCTAGTCGTGCCGCATATGGAAACAGGCAGATCTTTGATGGAGATGCTCGACGCCGCGCTCCCCGAGGTCCGGAAGATCGCATCCCATTGGTCCAGCGACGGGCTCCTGTCCAACGACTACCTGAGGGCAATCATGCTCTACGAGTATTGCTATGTCGGATAGTGCCAGGTTCCGACTCCTCATCCGTAATCTGAGAAAGCGACAGAATGAAAAGCTTGCGCTTCGAGAAGTTAGAGCTCCTGTCGACTATCGAGAAGAAAGCGAAGACGGTGGAGTTCCACCCTCGGCTGACGGTGATCAACGGGGAGAATGACGTCGGCAAATCCTCGGTCATAAAGAGCCTGTACTGGGCGTTCGGCGCATCGACCAAGACCCACCCGTCCTGGAAGAGGGCGAAGGTGAAGGCGCTCGTGACCTTCACCGTCGACGGAAACCGTCATTTTATCGTCCGCGACGGTTCCAGGATCGCGCTGTTCGATAAGGACTCAAAGGTGATGCTGTCGACCACTAGCATCACCTCCGAGCTGGGGCCTGCCTTTGCCGAATTGATGAACTTCCGGCTGGTCCTTACCGACAAGAATGGCTCGTCAGGGACGCCGCCTCCGGCCTTCGCCCTGCTGCCGTTCTACATTGATCAGGACAACGGCTGGGGCCAGACGCTGGAATCATTCGACAACATCCAGCAATACCCCGGCGTCCGCAGAAGTGTCGTCGAGTTCCATTCCGGTATCCGCTCCAACGAATTTTACGAACTGACCGCCGAAAAGCGGAAGGCCATGATCGAACGGGATGAAGTCGGACGCGACAAGAAGGCCGTCGCAAACGCCATCGCAAAGCTGGGCCTGGAACCTGATTTCACTGGTCTTGAACTCAGTAGAGTTGAACATGAGGCTTCCGTCGAGCAACTGCTCGTGCGCTTCCGGACGTTGAGGGACGCACGACAGCGACGTGCCGCAGAGCTAACCGTCCTGGTTGACGAACGCTCGATAGTCCGCGAGCAAATGGAGATCGCAACCGCCGCCGCAAAGGAATTCGACGAGGATTTCCGCTGGGTGTCGAAAGTCGACGACAGCGAGATAATGTGTCCGACCTGCGGTACGGTCCACCAGAACAATTTCGCCAACAAATTTGCCATCGTCGACGACAGCGAGGCATGTTCTGATTTCGTCAGCGACTGTCTCGAACGCATGAGGGTTATCGCATCCCGGGCAAAAGTGATCGAGAACTCCATGCGGGAGACCGACCACACCATGGAGGAGATTTCACGGATCCTGGCACACAAGCGGGGCGACCTCACCCTCGAGGACGTGATCAAGGCCGAAAGCCGGAGGAGCGCCCGGGCTATGTTGGACGCGCAGGTGTCCGAACTTTCGGAACAGATGGCCAGCATCGCAGGCGACATCGCGGCGGCCGATGATAAGCTCAAGGAATTCGAGAAGGGTTCCCGGAAGCGCAAGAAGGAGATCGAGGCTTTTTACGCGGCTGAGATGCTGAGCTTCCTCAAGGCTTTGGCGGTACAGAACATTGATCACGACTCGGTGACGAAGATCGACCGTAAAATTAACGACACAGGCAGCGACCTACCACGCGCGGTCCTGTCGTACCATCTCGCCCTGATGCGAACCATCTTCAAGTTCTCAACGGCTCTCACGGCGCCGATGGTTATCGACAGCCCCAACCAGCAGGACCAGGATGCCGGAAACGTAGCAGCGATGATCTCGCTGATCGTGGAAAGCCGCCCCTGGGACGGACAGACGATCCTTGGGACCGTTTCGCTACACGATCAGGAGATCGTTGACGGCAAGGTCATAACCTTTCACGAGAAGGGTGCCGTGCTCGCCGCTGACAAGTATGACTCCGTAGCGGCCCGCTTCCGACCATTTCTTGACCAGATGACCTAGGGGCGGGAGGACACAGTGAAGCTTGTTCGATTCCGCATCTACAACTTCCGCTCATTCGGCCCCGAAGCGAAGGAAATCACCTTCAACGACACCACTTTCCTGCTCGGGCCGAACGGCGCGGGCAAGACCACTGTACTTCAGGCCCTGGCAAGTATGTTCAGCCTGGACCCCGCGGAGCGCCGGATCCAGAAGTCCGACTTCCATGTCCCATTCGACGAGGATTCCGCCAACGCGCCAGCGTCACGAGTCCTTTGGCTCGAAGCGGATTTCGAGTTCCCGGACCTTGAAGCGAACGGAGACGATGATCCTGCCGTACCCACTCAGTTCACCCACATGCAGCTGATGGGCGAAACCGGGCCTGCCCAAGTACGCTATCGGCTGCTTGCCGAGATGGACGGCGACGAGGACATCGAAGAGCGCTTCACATACGTAATCACCGTCGACGAACATGGGATACCAGCAACCGAAGGCAGGGTATCGAAGCAGGAGCGGAATGCGATCCAGGTACACTACCTTCCTGCCCGCCGTGATCCTGCCGACCACATCTCGTATTCGGCGAACGCCCTTATAGGACGTGCCTTGCGGGCTGCGGACTGGTCGGCGCAAAAGGAGCACATAGGCGACCTCACCCAGCAGATCAGCAGTACGCTTTCAGCGAACGCCGCAATCGATGGCATGACGCATGCGCTTTCCGATCGTTGGAGCGCTCTGCACAAGGGCGATTTCTACAAGGATCCATCGATCTCCTTCGCCCGCAGTGATATCGAACGACTGCTCCGGCATCTCAGCATCGACTTCACACCCGGCCACGGCGAGAACTTGGTCGACTTCTCGCGGCTGAGCGACGGACAGCAATCGCTGCTCTACCTCTCGATCGTACTGGGAATGCACGAGATCGGGATCAAGACCATGGCCGGAGACCTCGACGGCGCCTTCGATGTAGACAAGCTTCGGCCCGCAGTCTTCACCTTAATCGCGATCGAGGAACCCGAGAACAGTCTCTCCCCTCACTATCTTGGGCGCGTCGTGAAGGTGCTAAAAGTGTTCGGGAACGGCGTTGCAGGACAGGCGGTATTGGCAACGCACTCACCGGCCATGATGCGCCGGATTCCTCCCGAATACGTCCGATACCTGAGGTTGGCCTCCGACCGTACGACAATGGTCAGGACCATCAGGTTGCCAGCTACTGGAACGGAGGAAAGGAAGTTCGTTCGCGAGGCGGTCCAGGCGTTCCCCGAATTGTATTTCTCCAGGCTCGTCGTGCTTGGAGAAGGTGACAGCGAAGAAATCGTACTGCCCCGCCTTCTGGCAGCGAAAGAAATCCTTGCCGACGATGCGTCGATCTCTGTGGTCCCGTTGGGCGGCCGGCACGTGAACCATTTCTGGCGACTGCTGAGCGGCCTGGGGATCCCGTTCGTGACCTTGCTGGATCTCGATGCCGGTCGCTATCAGGGCGGATGGGGAAGGATACGGAACGCCGCCAACAAGCTTTCCGACTACGGACTGGCGCCGGAGGGTGAGATGGACGGAATTTCCTTAGCCTCGATACCCACGTGGAATAGCAACGACTCCGTCGTCTCCGACGATAAGGGATGGCTCGCGCGGCTCGAGGGACACGACGTGTTCTTCTCGGCTCCGCTCGATCTTGACTTCATGATGATGACTGCGTTCCGCGACCAATACGACATCGCCGAGGCAGACCTCGAAGCTCCGGATGCGACCACGATCACGCAGGTTATCGGAAAGTCGCACGGAAACACCCACGACTATGTCGCGGCGGAGCTTTCCTACTTCGATGCCTATCATTCCAAGTTCCAGCTCGGAAGCAAACCTTCATCTCATATCGAGGCGATGGCGAGCCTCACCGACGAGCAACTCCGCGACGACATGCCGGACGTCCTCGAACGGCTTCTCGAACGCGTGAGGACAATGCTGGGAAATCTTCCTGAATGATCCGTGCGGAACATTGGAAACCTTCGGACGGATTCATTCTGGAACCCAATGCCCTGGCGGCAGCAACAGAGACCGAAGCCAACCTAGCGCTCACTGCCGGACCGGGAGCCGGCAAGACGGAGATGCTTGCGCAACGCGCCGACTTTCTCCTGCGCACGCGAAGCTGCAGATACCCAAAGCGACTCCTTGCGATCTCCTTCAAGCTCGACGCCAGCACGAACCTCAAGGCGCGCGTGAGGCGCCGGTGCGGCCACCAGCTTGCGGGACGCTTCGACAGCTTCACATTCCATGGCTTCGCGCTCCGCATAATCCAGCAGTTCCGGCTCGCGCTTACCGGGCAGGACGTACTGGCTGCGGACTTCTCCGTCGGGCCGGCTCGCATCCAGGGCCAGTCGATTACATTCAGCGACATGATCCCTCTTGCGAAGACGATCGTCGAGGGCAGCGTGATCGCGCGGAACGCGCTGAGGAAAACATACAGCCAGGTATTCTTGGACGAGTTCCAGGACTGCACCGATCTCCAGTACGGCCTCATTAGGGCCTGTTTCCTTGGAACCGGCTCGCAACTCGTAGCCGTAGGGGATGTCAAGCAATCCATTATGGGTTTCGCCGGCGCGATGGACGGCATCTTCGAGGCCTACACCGAAGATTTCCACGCTACGACCCTCCACCTCTACCAGAACTTCAGGTCCGCGCCCGTATTGCGCCGAATGCAGAACGCAATGGTAAAGGTGATGGATGCGGACGCAGCCGTCGACGACTGCGATATCGTGGGCGAAGAGGGGGAGATTGAGGTCCTCGGCTTCCAGGATGATGCAGAGGAAGCGACGACGCTCGCTGCGCGCATTCAGACCTGGATTGACGAGGGCGAGAATCCGTCAGAGATCGCGATACTGATATCAAGGCGCGAGGATCTCTATGGTCGTAAGCTGCGTCAGGCGCTGCGGGACGCGCACATCGCCTTCCGTGTCGAAGATCAGTCCCAGAGCACGGGAGCCGAGCCAGCATGCGTGTTGCTGACAGACCTGCTTCTCGTAACGGTCGGAGGCCCGCATCCCGAGGCCTTCAAGCGATTGCTGGATTTGGTCGTTTACGGTCAGGACCTCGATGAAGATGACGAGTACCGAGCGCGCGGCAAATGGAACGCCTTCGTCGACGAAACAAGAAAACGGATTAGATTGGGGCAGCTTGACCTGGCCGCACGGGATGCGCTGGCCGCGCTCGCGCAGGCCCTCGTTTCTGCTCTCGGCAGGGAAACAGTTGTGGCGCTTTCTCCCGAGTATGCCCGGGCCGGAAGGCTTGAGGAGGTTATCGGCACATGTGTGGACCTCCTGCATGAGCAGTTGGCCGCCGAGCCCAACATCGTCAAGGCACTCAAGGCCTTTTCGACCGACCGGGCCGTAAGGGTGATGACGATCCACAAAAGCAAGGGTCTCGAATTCCGAACGGTCATAGTGCTCGGGGTCGAAGAGCAGACCTTCTGGGGCAACGCCGACACTGAGCGCCGGGCATTCTTCGTCGCCTGTTCGAGGGCGAAGGAGCGACTGTTCCTTACCACCTGCAGCACACGTACCCGCCCGGCGGGCGCAGGGAACTGGTCCGTCAACCGAGTTCCGCACGCCGAGTTCCTGGCCTATACGGAGTCCGAACCCGAAGAGCCTCCGCTCACTCTCTTCTGAATGTCATCGTCGGTGGCGCAGGCGCGAACTTCCGCGGGATCGACAGCAAGGTCCGCTTTCAGGCACCACGAAAATGTGCCTCTACGACCGAGATTAGGCGCTAAGCAGTCATCGCCTGACGCGGTTGGAGCATTTTTTCGGCCATCGGTCGCTGCCAACGCTACGCTGGGGTGCTCCCGACGCCTCGGCAGTAACCAGCGCGGTGGCGGGCCGAAAGGATTCGACCGTGTTCCCTCAGCCTTCGGAGGGCCCTGCTGGTTGATCCTGCCCGGAGCATCAGACTTAATGATCGCGCTTCCCTCCGGCCTTTTTCTAGCCGGCAGCCCGAGACGGTCCTACCGTGGTCAGAACCCCCTTTCAGTCCTGCGCGAAGTCAGCGTAGAGATGCGTGAGGCACCGGTATCGACAAATGTTCTCAATGAAGATTGCCTTGTCGATCCGAGCGTAGGAGGTCGTCTCCGTTCATCATTCGCGGGCACGACCATCCCAACCAAGCTTTGGTTTGAGGTAGAAGATGACGGAACCACTGTATCTGAAACCGGAGGAAGTGATCGAACGTTTTCGCGGCGCGATCTCGACCGGGACATTGGCCAACTGGCGAGCAATGCGCGTCGGGCCGGCTTTCGTGAAGATTGGAAAGTCCATCGTCTATCCCGTGGCCGACCTAAACCAGTGGGCGAATGAGCAAACCGTTAAGTGCCGCGCGACAAATCGACTCAACGGGAAGGAACATGAGCAATCGTGAACCTCCTCGAATAGAGCTCCCTACACACCCCAGAAACCGCCCTCACCAACTTCGCCATCAAAATTTTCACGTTAACTATCAAGTAGATACGGAGTGGCCACGGGTGGTCCACAATCACCCCTCCGGCGACCCGACGCCGTCGCGTGCCGATATCGAGATGACGAAAGAGATCATCGAAGCCGCCAAGCGGCTGGGCATTTCCGTGCACGACCACATCATCATCGGGCGAAAGGGCTATTCCAGCATGAAGGGCCTGCTGCTGATCTAGATCTTGTATTCGCGAGACGGCAACGCCACGGCGCTGGCGATTATCCTGGCCGGAATTTGAAATCATTCAATTGTGGAAAGAACGATGCTGATGCCGCGCACTCGCGGATCAATCTTCCAGTGGCGACAGCCCAAAAGATCGCCACTCTTCTAAAATCAAGGCCGATCGGTCTTGCAGCTGCCGGCAATCTGGCTGACCGCCTCGTCGAAGCCGGCGAGGTCGAAATCGGCTTGGCCACGCCCCGACAACAATCCGAAGCGCCATGACAGCAGCAGGCGGTTTGCCGGAACGAGGCGCTTGATGCCATCGGCGCCGTCGTGCATCAGCTGCCTGCCGCGCGTGCCGACCGACCAGCTCTCGTCGAATTTGCCGGCGCCGTCGATGGTCACCGACATGGTGATCTTCCGGCTGGCGGAGACTGCGTCGTTCAATTGCAGCCATTCGGTCCAGGCCGGCTCGCCGTCAGCCCGGCAAGCGATGGTCAGCACCGGGCTGTAGCTCAGCGCGCCGCCGCCGGTGATCAGCTTGTTGGTGGCATAGACCGACGCCGTGACGAGGCCGTCATTGGCCGTGTCAAAACGCCAATTCTCCGTACCGGCCCCGGCAGCGCCGCAGGTCAAGGCAAGGAAAAGCACCGTGGCGGCAGCGCGCCTCATTCCCACGAACACCCCCAACGACATCACCAATTACCTCTGGCCTTCCAACCAACCAGATAATGATCAAGGCTTCGTATCGCCACCGGTGCCCATCAGGAACGAATCCGATGTTGCAGTTTGGCAACGAAAAAAGGCCGCCCGGAGGCGGCCTTTCGGAATTCGCTGCAATGAGCGGCCTATTCGGCGTCCTTGGCGGCCTTCTTTTTCGGCGCGGCCTTTTTCTTCGGCTCTTCCGTCTCGTCAGCGGCATCGCTTGCCTTGGCTTCGGCCTTCTTCGACGCGGCTTTCTTGGCCGGCTTCGCCTTGGCCTTGGTCTCGTCTTCCTCGTCGTCGGCCATCAGCTCTTCCTTGCTGACCTTGACGTCGGTGACCGAGATCTGTTCGAGCAGGTGGTCGACAACCTTCTCCTCGAACATCGGCGCCCTCAGCGCGTTGAGCGCCTCGGGATTGCTGCGATAAAACTCGAAGGCTTCCTGCTGCTGGTTGGCCGGGAAGCGGCGAACCTGCTCGAACAGGCCGCGCTGCAGTTCCTCGTCCGAAACCGTGACGCCGGCCTTCTCGCCGATCTCGGCCAGCACCAGGCCAAGGCGCACGCGGCGCTCGGCAAGGCGCATGTATTCGGCGCGCGCTTCTTCCTCGGTCGTCTCTTCGTCGGCGAAGGTGCGGCCGGCGGCTTCCAGGTCGCGGTTGACCTGCGCCCAGATGTTGTTGAACTCGGCTTCGACGAGCTTCGACGGCGCTTCGAACGAATAGGCCGCATCGAGCTGGTCGAGCAGCTGGCGCTTGACCTTCTGGCGCGTCATCGAACCGAACTGGTTCTCGATCTGGCCGCGCACGATGTCACGCAGGCGCTCGAGCGATTCCAGGCCAAGGTTCTTGGCGGTCTCGTCGTTGATTTCGAGCTCGCCGGGCTTCGACACTTCCTTGACGGTGACCTCGAAGGTCGCTTCCTTGCCGGCCAGATGCGCCGCCTGGTAGTTTTCCGGGAAGGTCACGGTGATCTGCTTCTCGTCACCGGCCTTGGCGCCGATCAGTTGATCCTCGAAGCCCGGAATGAACTCCTTGGAGCCCAGCACCAGCGGCTGGTCGTTGCCGGCGCCGCCAGCGAAAGCCTCGCCGTCGATCTTGCCGACATAGTCGATCGTGACGCGGTCGCCTTCGACGGCCTTGCCGGTCTTCGGCTCGTAGCTGCGCGCCGATTCGGCGACGCGCTTGACCTGGTCGTCGATTTCCGAATCCGGAACGTCGAACACCTGGCGCGTCACCTTGATGTCGGAGAAATCCTTGATCTCGATCGCCGGAATGACCTCATAGTTGAGGCGGAACTCGAAGTCGGCGCCTCCGGCCAGGATCTTCTCGGCTTCCTTCTCGTCCTCGGTCATGATGACCTCAGGCTGCATGGCGGCCTTTTCGCCGCGCCCGGTGATGATCGAGCGGGTCGAGTCGTTGAGGATCTCGTTGACCACTTCGGCCATGAACGACTTGCCATAGACCTTGCGCAGGTGCTGCACCGGCACCTTGCCCGGACGGAAGCCGTTGATGCGGACCTTGTTGCGGGCGTCCGACAGCCGCGCCATCAGCTTGGCTTCCATATCACCGGCCGGCACGGTGATCTTGATCTCGCGCTTGAGACCGGAATTGAGAGTTTCGGTGACCTGCATCGTAAAACCTTTGTTTTCACCAATGAGGCTGCCATACGGCTCCCTGCCGTTCACAGCCTGCCGGTAATTCTTGCCGGGAATGGCTTTTGGTACGGAACCTGGCGATTTGACCGGAAATACGGCTCAAACTCTCCCAAACTGCGTTCCAAAATGTGAATAAGTTCTTGTTTTTCCTACTTCTTATCACATCTTGTAGAAGCGGATCGTCGCGTTCCGTCACATTTGACACGCCTTTTGTCACAGGCGAGCCTAATTTTCAACAGTCTTCGCGTTTAGGCGAATAACCAACATTCCGGCCCTGAGCCGACATCTTGTCTCCGACATTGACAGAATGATGGCTACATGGGATTGCCGGGCCACGCGGGTATGGCGGAACTGGTAGACGCACCAGATTTAGGTTCTGGCGAGAGATCGTGGGGGTTCGAGTCCCTCTACCCGCACCACTTTTTCGCGCTTTGAGCGTCGGGTGGCAGGCCACCCGACGCTCGCTAGACGAAGGAGCGTCCTGCGAGACCTGGCGAAGAGGACCGGCGTCGTTATCGCGCGTGCCACGGCCTAATAAAGCGGCTCCTCGAAAAGCGTCTTGTCGCCATCCATCAGCGCCTTGATCTGCGCCGTGCCGTCGGCGGCGAGCGCCAGCTTGATCCCGAACGGGCGCACCCGCATGTCGCTCTGGATCGCCATCCCCTCGCCTTCGGGCAGATAGAAGCGCTCGATGCCGTAATCCGGGGCGATCGTCATGCCTTCGCCGCGAAGGTCCCAACCTGCGGCGACATGGCCCGAAATGTCGGCTTCGTCCGCGGCGGCCGGCGTCGGCGCCGTGCCGAACCAGGCGGCGGTCGGCGTCCAGTAGCCGTCGGCGCCCTTCTTCAGCCGGACCACGATCGAGGTGTCGTCGCTGGACTGTTTGTCGGACGCAATGTTGGCGATCATTTTCACCGGTATGCGCGAGATGTCATAGCCGAGGACGATATAGTCGCCGCGCAGCAAGTCGCGCGGATCGACTGGTTCGATCTTCAGCAGCACTTCCTTGCCGTTACGCAGGATCGCCGCCCGGCTGGCGATGATCCAACTGAGAAAACCGAGTTGGACGAGCGCCAGCACCAGCGCCGAGATGACAAGCCTCTTCCCGGTCATCATGCCGTGGCTCCCCCAATGGCCGGACCCTTCATGCGTTTTTCGACGCGGATGATGACGATCGCAAGCACGCCGAGCAGCAACGCGGCGGCAAGGAAGAAGCCGGCGGTGTCGAGCATCGACTGAAGCGTCACGACATAAATCATGGCGAGTTCGAAGGCGAAGCCGAGATAGGCCAGCCAGCGCAGGCCACGGCTCTCACGGCCTGCGAACACGACTGCCGCGACGATCCCCGCCAATGCGACGACCGAAGCGATGGCGAAACCGCTGTTGTAGGTGCTCTCGCCAGCCAGTTCGAACTGGATGATGGCCAGGCCGGTGAGGAAGCCAAGCAGCGCGTGCAGGGGCAAACGACCGCCGAGTTGCACGATCCTGTCGACCGGTTCCGGCGCAAGGGCGGCAGCAGCAAAAAGCGCGACAGAGACGATGACCAGAGGGATCGCTACCGGCAGCGTCGCGTGATCCATGGCCAGGAGCACCAGATAGAAAAGCAGCGACAGGATGATCAGATGCCGCGCCGGCTGGCTGCGGGTCCAGAACGAAACAGCAAACAGCACCACCGCCATGACGACGAAGGCGTGCGGAAACTCGCTGCGGCTGTAATAGTCGAACCCTTTCAGGAACAGCCAGGCGTCGGCGATGCCGATCGCTGCCACGGTCAGCGCGTTGGAGCGCAGCGCAACCGCCGCCAATGCCGTGCCGGCGCCCCAGGTGACCAGGGCGGAAGCCTCGTCGCCGGACAAATTGTACATCTGCCCGATCAGCGCGATCGAAGCGCCGAACGCGGCCGCCGCCACGATCCACAGGGCTTCGCCGATCGCCGCATGGTCGCGCGTCTTCAGCACCGCCCCGCCGACATAGCCGCCAAGGATAACGGCGAACAGCGCGGCCACCCGCGCCAGCCGCGGGATCGCTTCCCAATTGGCGGCGACGAAGATCAGGATGGCCGCTCCAAAGAGCAGGGCCGCCATCATCGCGAGGATCGAGCCGAAGCTGAGCGACTGGCGGGCGTTGGCGTCGACGTCACGGACCAGGGAATCGGCTGTGGCGGCGTCGATCAGGCCTGCCTGCCGCCACCGCGCGATATCGGACCTTAGTCGTGATGAATAGCCCGCCATTCCCCTTCTCCCCCAGTTGGTCTTTTTTCAGCCGATCAGCCCAAACCGTTGACGTCACGGCACTTTCTGATTTCTGGCTTCTTTGTGTCAGGTCGGTGAAGCCGCGTTAATGTTGCATTGCACAATTTGCATTGCTGCCATGCAGCCATAGCGCTTTTAAATCGATATGGGTCCCCCTACTTATGGTTCGTACACAAACGGAATGATCCGCAAGAAAGACGAAACGAGAACTACCATGAACCTGATCCGCAACTACCGCAACTGGCGCCGCTACCGGGACACCGTCTCCGAGCTGAGCCGCCTGAGCAACCGTGAACTGACCGACCTCGGCATCAGCCGCAGCGACATTCCTTACGTCGCTCGCAAGGCGGTCTAATCCTTCGGACCGCGAATGGTCCGAACCAGTTTTGAGAAGAGCATGACAATGAACCTGATGCGCAACTACCGTAACTGGCGCGTTTATCGCGAGACGGTTACCGAGCTGGGTCGCCTTTCGAACCGCCAACTGCATGATCTCGGTATCGTCCGCGACGAAATCAAGATCATCGCCCGCCAGGCGATCTAATCAAGGAATTTCGCTGGGGTCGACCTCCTCCCCGACCCAAGCGAATACGGTCAGCCCTTACCTCCTCCCAAGGGATGATCACCAAAACGGCGCCCGCCGCACCTCCTCCCGCGGCGGGCGTTGTTTCCCCGGAACAAAATGATTTGCTCCAGAGGTTTCGCCCCTCTCAGAATGGCGGACAGAATTTCGTCAAAGCCGACCTCCTCCCCGGCGATGACGAATAGGCCTAACCTTCACCTCCTCCCGAAGGTTGGCCACCCAAACGGCGCCCGCCGCACCTCCTCCCGCGGCGGGCGCTGTTTCCCCGGGGCAAACGAATTTTGCCCCAGAGGTTTCGCCCTCTCTAAAAATGCGAAGAGAATTTCGTCTGAGCCGACCTCCTCCCCGGCGATGACGAATACGGTCGGCCTTCACCTCCTCCCGAGGGTCGGCCCCCAAAACGACACCCGCCGGACCTCCTCCCCCGGCGGGTGTTGTTGTATTCAGGGGCAGGTGTTCCCAACCCAGGCGTTTCGCCACGCGACAATTGCAATCGCCGCGGCAAGCGATTATTCCGGCGGCCATGAGCAAAAATCCAATCCATATCATCGGCGGCGGCCTCGCCGGTTCCGAAGCGGCATGGCAGGCGGCCGAGGCCGGTCTTCCCGTCATCCTGCATGAAATGCGCCCGGTTCGCGGCACCGATGCCCACAAGACCCATGGCCTGGCCGAACTCGTCTGTTCCAATTCCTTTCGCTCCGACGACGCCGAAAACAACGCCGTCGGCCTGCTACATGCCGAAATGCGGCTGGCCGGCTCGCTGATCATGAGCGCCGGCGACGCCAACCAGGTGCCGGCAGGCGGCGCGCTGGCCGTCGACCGCGATGGTTTTTCCGACGCGGTGACGAAAAAGCTCGAGGCACATCCGCTGATCACCATCGAGCGCGAGGAAGTTCCCGGCCTGCCGCCGGCGGAGTGGGACCAGGCGATCATTGCCACCGGGCCGCTGACCGCGCCATCGCTTGCCCAGTCGATCGCCGAAGCGACCGGCGCCGATGCGCTCGCCTTCTTCGATGCCATCGCGCCGATCATCCATTTCGACACGATCGACATGGATACCTGCTGGTTCCAGTCGCGCTACGACAAGGTCGGGCCTGGCGGCACCGGCAAGGATTATATCAACTGTCCGATGGACAAGGATCAGTACCTCGCCTTCGTGCAGGCGCTGGTCGATGGCCAGAAGACCGAGTTCAAGCAATGGGAAGGCACGCCCTATTTCGACGGTTGCCTGCCGATCGAGATCATGGCCGAACGCGGCGTCGAGACGCTGCGTTACGGGCCGATGAAGCCGATGGGCCTCACCAATGCGCACAATCCGACGGTGAAGGCCTATGCGGTCGTCCAGTTGCGCCAGGACAATGCGCTGGGCACGCTCTACAACATGGTCGGCTTCCAGACCAAGCTGAAGCACGCCGAACAGGTGCGCGTGTTCCGCACCATTCCGGGTCTCGAAAACGCCGACTTCGCCCGCCTGGGCGGCCTGCACCGCAACACCTACATCAACTCGCCGACCTTGCTGGACGCCTCGCTGCAGCTGAAGTCGCGACCCGGCCTGCGCTTTGCCGGCCAGATCACCGGCTGCGAAGGCTATGTCGAGAGCGCCGCCATCGGCCTGCTCGCCGGGCGCTTCGCCGCGGCCGAGCGGCTCGGCCATGCACCATCGCTGCCGCCGCTTACCACCGCCTTCGGCGCGCTGCTCAACCACATCACCGGCGGCCACATCGTCTCCGACGATGAGCCGGGCAAACGCTCTTTCCAGCCGATGAACGTCAATTTCGGCCTGTTCCCGCCGGTCGAGGCGCCGAAGAGCGAGGGCAAGCGCATGCGCGGCAAGGACAAGACCGTCGCCAAGCGCCACGCCATCACCTCGCGTGCCCTGCAAGACTGCCGTGAATGGCTGGGTGTGCCGGCGCAGACGGCTGAGGCTGCCGAATAGCTCGCGGCCTGATGGACGCTCGGCGTAAAGTAGGATACTATCCTACTTTACGCCGAGCGGAGCCGTTCCATGGAAGCAGCCGAGAAACTATCCGTCACCGTCACACCCGCGATGGCACGCATGATCCGCGAAAGAGTCGAGGACGGTTCGTTCGGCTCGGCCAGCGAGGTTATCCGCGCAGCTCTTCGCGCTTTCCAACGCGAAGAAGAGGAACACGCCGAGCGCATGGCCTCGATCAGGGCGCGTGTGAAGGCGTCGATCGAGGATACGAGACCCGCCGTTCCGCTCAATGAGGCAATCGACAGAGTAAAGAACCGCATTTCGCAACTGGCGCGAGACAATGATGATTCAGCGTCTCGCCGTCGTTCTTAGCGAAGGAGCTATATCCGACCTTGAGGCTATCGCCGCCTATGTGCTTGAGAGCAGCGGAAGCGAAAGCATCACCAACGGTTTCGTTGACCGGATCAAGGAACGCTGCCTGGGCGTTGGAAACGTCCCTCGTGGCGGTCGCCCGCGTGATGACATCGCGCCGGGACTGAGGACGGTTCCTTTCGAACACTCCGCTGTTATAGCCTACGTGGTCGAAAGCGATGTCGTTCACATCGTCAACATCTTCTACGGCGGCCGCGACTACGAAGCGCTGATGCGCGATAGCGACAAGCCCTCTTGATCGGACAGCTACTCGGCCGGCTCGGCGGTCGCTAACGGCAAGCCTGGCTTGCCCGCCTCCGCAGGATTTCGCCTGACATAAGCAGCCTTCAGCGTCTCCGAAGTTTCGCGTGAGCCGTCATGGCTCCAGCCTGGTGGCTTGATCAGGTAGTTCAGTCGCTCGCTCACTGTCAGCCCCGGCGCGAAGGCATCCCTGAACATGCCGATCCATTCGTGGAACGCCACTTTCAGCGGATTGAAAGTGCCGAGATTTTTCACGATGCCGTAGCGCGGCCGGTCCTCTTCCAACTCCTCGACGAAGGTGCCGAACATGCGGTCCCATATGATCAGCGTGCCCGCATAGTTGGCGTCGAGATAGCGCGGGTTGGTGGCGTGATGGACGCGGTGGTGCGAGGGCGTGTTGAAGATGAACTCGAACCAGTTCCACATCTTGCCGATCGTCTCGGTGTGGATCCAGAACTGCCAGACCAGGTTGAAACCGAAGGTGAAGGCAATCACCGCCGGATGGAAGCCGAGCAGCACCAGCGGCGCCTGCAGCACGAACATGAAGGTGAACAGGCCGGTCCAGCTTTGCCTGAGCGCCGTCGACAAATTGTAGTGCTGGCTGGAATGATGGTTGACGTGCTCCGCCCACACCCAGCGCACCCGGTGCGCGATGCGGTGGTAGACGTAGTAGCGCAGATCATCGAGCAGGAAGGCCGCCAGGAACACCCAAACCGACAGGCCGAGATTGGAGACTCGGAACTGCCACAGCCACAACAGCGCCCAGTAGGACACGACGCCGAGCAGCAGCCCGGCGACGACGTTGCCGGTGCCCATCATCAGGCTGGTCAGCGTGTCGCGGGTCTCGAACGAGCCCTTGGCGCGACCGGTCCGCACCAGCCAGAGCTCGATCAGGATCGCGACGACGAAAAACGGAATGGCCAGTTGGGTGACCTGCGGAAAGTCGTAGCTGTCCATCACGCTGCCTCCTTCCCGGAACTCGTGTCTCGCGGCCCAAGAGCGTTCAGCAAGGCCTGCACGTCGGCGGCGTTGGCGAAGCGGAAGCGGCCGCCCTTCCAGGTGAAGTCCGTCAACCGCAGCTGGATCGTGTCCGTCTCGTCGGCATGGGACACAACGACGTCCCGAGGCGTCACGACGCGGGTCAGAAAGCAGTCGCCGATACCGTGGACGATGCCCGTGCGGCCATGGCCAAGATCGAGAAAAGCGGACCGGCTGTCCGCGGTTAGTCGAACCGCGGTCGCGATCTCGTCGGGAAAGTCCTGTGCGAAACGGCCCATGGCTTGATCCGCGCCGGTCAGAGTGACCATATTGCTGCCGCCGGTGAAATGCACGGCGGCTACCGACAGCGCGATGCCCAGAACGACGATCACGACCAGCACGGGCAAGCTCATGGACGGGGATCTCCTTCGGGCCAGCCTGTCGTCTTAGGCGACAGTTCTCGGCAGGCGGACTTCTTAACACGATTGACGTTTACGTCAATGTGTCGGCCAGCCCTTGCCCGCATGGCGCAACAGCAGCCAGTGCCGACGCAATGCCGACAGCCGCGCCACGCCCCCGAGCGGAGCCCGGCGCGAGCCTTCCATCTTGTCGAGATAAGCGCGCGACAGCGCCAGCGGCAGGAATGCCGGACGCAACGACCCCGGCAGCGCGGCAGCACCCCGTTCGAAGGCGGAAAGATGTTCGCGCGCCAGCGAGATCATCGCGGCCACGGCGCGCTGGGCACCAGGACCGCCATTGCCGGCAATAAATTCTTCCGGCGACGAGCCCGCCGCCGCCAGGATGTCAGCCGGGACAAAACACTGCCCGCGCCCGCGGTGCAGCGGCAACAGAAGCAAAAGGCCCGTCATTGCCTGCGCGCAGCCCGCCCTGCCGGCCAGTTCGGCGAACCTTGGCGCCTCGACAGGATCGAGCACCATTGCCGCAAGCTGGATCAGCGCGGCTGCCGTCTCGCCGCAATAGCCTTCCAGATCGGTGCGCGACGGCATCGGATCGTCGTAGAGATCGAAAATGCGTGCTTCGAGCATGTTCTCAAAGGCCAGTTTCGGCAGCTTGAACGCCGCAATGGTGGTGTTCAAGGCTTCGGCAACGGGATGGCCCGCGCCCGCCTCGCCGCCGGCGGCGATGACATCGCGCCACCATTGCAGCCGGACCTCCCCGGGCAAAGGCTCATGGATGCGGTCACGAATGCCTGATATCTCGGCATTGAATGCGTACAGCGAAAACAGCGCCTTGCGCTTGTCGGCCGGCGCGTAGAGCGCGGTGAGATACCGATCATGGTCGGCGACGCGCACCGCATCCATGACGATTTCAGTATTCTGCGACATATCAATCGACGGCGATGAGCGCGGCCGCCACGGCGCGGTTTTCAGCCAGAAGGACATTGTAGGTCCGCACTGCTGCCCCAGTCGACATCGGGTCGGACGCTATGCCGGCATCCTTCAGCGCGGCCCGCAGCGCCGCCGGCAACGGCCTGAGATCCCGACCCATGCCAACCAGCAGGATCTCGACCTTGTCGGCCTCGGCGAGCAGCCTGTCGAAATCCGCCACGGTCAGCGCTTGGGGATTTGCCGGCTCCCAACCATGGATGCCTGTGGGCAGGCACATGAGAGAGCCGCGATGCGACATGTCGGCAAAGCGGAAGCCGCCATTGCCATAGGCCTCGATCTGCGCGCGGCCGGGGAAATGCGCCTCGCGGATAATGATGCCTTTGCCGGCCATCACTCTATCACCCCTCGGGGCCGCGCGTCAGGTCGCGACGGCCTTGCCGCCGCTGACCGGCTTTTCCTCGTCGGCCGAAGCCTGCGGCCGCAGCTTGAACAGGATGAGCAACGGCGCCGCGATGAAGATCGACGAATACGTGCCGAACACGACGCCGAACAGCATCGCCAGCGTGAAGGAGCGGATCACTTCGCCGCCGAACAGCACCAGCGCCAGCAGCGCCAAGCTGGTCGTCACGGACGTCAGCGTCGTTCTCGACAACGTCTCGTTGATGGCGTTGTTCAACAGCTGCGGCAACGGCATTCGCTTGTATTTTCGCAGATCCTCGCGGACGCGGTCATAGACCACGATCGTGTCGTTCAGCGAATACCCGATAATGGTCAGGATCGCCGCCAGTGACGACTGGTTGAACTCGAGCCCGGTGATGACGAAGAAACCGAGCGTCATGACCACATCGTGCACTGTCGCGACAATGGCGCCGACCGCGAACTGCCATTCGAAGCGGAACCAGACATAGATCAGGATGCCGGCCAGCGCGACGATCATGGCGATCGTGCCTTGCTTGGCCAACTCGCCGGAAACCGTCGGGCCCACCACTTCGACGCGACGGAAATTATACTGATCCTGCAGCTCGCCGCGCACCTTGTCGATCACGGTCTGCTCGGCATTTTCACCGGCATCCTGCGTGCCGACGCGGATCAACACGTCGTTGGGTGCACCGAACTGCTGCACCTGCACTTCGCCGATGTTCAGTTCCGTCAATCTGCTGCGGATGTCACCAATATTGGCATCGCCGCTCTTCGACTGCACCTCGATCAGGGAACCGCCCTTGAAGTCGATGCCGTAATTGATGCCGACGCTCATGAACAACACGACGGACAATATCGACAATGTGCTGGACAGCGCGAACGTCCACCGGCGGATACCCATGAACGGAATTTTCGTGCCGGGCGGAACGAAAGTCACCGGTGCGCGCGGCAGTTCCTTCGGACGTGCGCGGCGCAGCCAGATCGACACCAGCAGGCGGGTGAAGGTGAAAGCGGTGAAGACCGTGGTCAGGATGCCGATGGCATAGGTGATGGCAAAGCCCTTCACGGGTCCGGTACCGAGATAGAACAGCACCACAGTCGCAATCAGCGAGGTGACATTGGAATCGACGATGGTCGCCAGCGCCTTCGAGAAGCCGGTGTCGATCGCCTGGATCACCGAGCGGCCGGCGCGTCGCTCCTCGCGGATACGCTCGTAGATCAGCACGTTGGAATCGACCGCCATGCCGATGGTCAGCACGATACCGGCAATACCGGGCAAGGTCAGCGTCGCGCCGAGCAGCGACAGCAGCCCGACGATCATAGCCACGTGCACCGCCAGCGCGATATTGGCGAGGAAGCCGAGGAAACCGTAGGCGACGAACATGAATGCCACGACGAGGATCGAACCGATGATGCCCGCGACCTTGCCCGCATGGATCGAATCCTGGCCCAGGCCCGGACCCACGGTACGCTCCTCGATGACCGTCAATGTCGCGGGCAGCGCGCCGGCGCGCAGCAGCACGGCGAGGTCGTTGGCGCTTTGGGCTGTGAAATTGCCGGAGATCTGGCCGGTGCCGCCAAGGATCGGTTCACGGATCTGCGGCGCCGAAATCACCTGGTTGTCGAGGATGATGGCGAACAGCTTGCCGACGTTCTGCGCGGTGGCCTGGCCGAAGCGGGCGGCACCCTTGGAATCGAAGCGGAACGAAACCACCGGCTCGTTGTTCTGCGAATTGTACGTCGCCTGTGCGTCGACGAGGTTTTCACCCGACACGATAACGCGGTTCTCGATCAGGTATGGAACTGGCGGATCGTCCTGGGAATAGAGCACCGACGAACCGGCTGGCGGGCGCCCCTTGAGCGCGTCCTGCACCGGCATCGACTGGTCGACCATCTGGAAGGTCAGCTTCGCGGTCTGGCCGAGAATTTCCTTCAGCCGCTGCGGATCCTGCAGGCCAGGCACCTGGACGAGGATGCGGTCCTCGCCTTGCCGCTGCACGATAGGCTCGGTCGTGCCGAGTTCGTTGACGCGGCGCTCGACCACCTCGATCGATTGTGCCAACGCGGTCGACGTGCGGTATTTGATGCCGGCGTCGGTGACGGTGAACTTGAGCAGGCCCGGCTCGGAATCATCGAGCGCCATTTCCTGGATGGAACCGCCGGTGAACAAGCCGGCGGCGACAGGATCGGTCAAACTCTTCAATGCCTTCTTGGCGGCATCGAGCTGGGCGGGATCGGTGATGCGGACCTGCAGGGTCTTGCCGCTGCCGGCAAGACCGGTATAGCCGATCTTGGCATCGCGCAGCAGTGTGCGGATTTCGTCGCGGGTCGTCTCCAACCGATCCTTGATCAGATCGTTCTGGTTCATCTCCAGCAGGATGTGCGAACCGCCCTGCAGGTCGAGGCCGAGCGTCATCTGCCGCTTCGGCACCCAACTGGGCAGCTGAGCCAGCGTGCTGGCGGGGAACAGGTTGGGCGCGGCGAGGATCACTGTGGCGGCCACGGCCAGCCAGATCAGGATCATCTTGAAGCGCGAGAAATAAAGCATAGGGCGTCGTCCGTCAGAGCGTGTCCGCGGATCGCTCCGCCTTGAATCTGGTTATTTCTTGGCGTTCTGGTTGGCGACCGGTTCGCCCTTGACTCGCACATCGGCGATCGTCGAGCGCAGCGCCGTCACCTTGGTGCCGCCGCCAAGATCGATCTCCAGCTCGTTGTCGTCGATCACTTTCGTCACCTTGCCGACAAAGCCGCCGCCGGTGACGACAGTGTCGCCGCGACGAACCGCCGCCAGCATCTCGCCGCGCTTCTTCAGCTGCGTCCGCTGCGGGCGGATGATCAGAAAATACATGATCACGAAAATCAGGACAAACGGCAAAATGCTGATGAACATATCGGGAGAGGCGCCGCCGATGCCTTGGGCGTATGCCGGTGTCACGAACATCGAGGTACTCCTGAATTTTGAAAAACAGCCACCAAACGATCAAGCGGGATTTGGCGGCCCCTAGAAATTTGGCCGGAATATAGTCGGTAAAGTTGTCAATGCAACTGCGCGGCCGGGCAAATCGGCTGCTTTTCCGGCCTGTTTAGCCGTGTTAGAGCAGGATCGCGAAAACCGCGAGCCGGTTTTCGGAAAAGATCACGCTCGAACAAATGGTTGCAACCGGTTTCGAAACCGCCGGAATCGAACCGGACCTACCTGCCACCGCAAAAACCGAAGCAAAAAAGACCCGACATGACCGATACCAGCATCGACGCCCTGAACCAGAAACTTGACCGCCTGATCGAGGCGGTCAGCCGCCTCGCGCCGCCGCCGGCGCCTGAAACCGACCTCAACGTGGCCGACTGCTTCGTCTGGCAGGCCGATCCCGGATATCTGGAGCCGGTGCGCAAGGTCAACCGCGTCGATATCGGCCTGATCCGCGGTGTCGACCGCGTCCGCGACATCCTCGTCGACAACACTGAGCGCTTCGCCGCCGGTTTCGCCGCCAACAACGTCCTGTTGTGGGGTGCCCGCGGCATGGGCAAATCGTCGCTGGTCAAAGCCGTACACGCGCGGATCAATGCCAAGGCGAAGCCCGGCCTGCCACTCAAGCTGATAGAAATCCACCGCGAGGACATCGACACGCTGCCGAAGCTGATGGGCCTGCTGAAGGCGGCCCCCTTCCGCGTCATCCTGTTTTGCGACGATCTGTCCTTTGACCATGACGATACGTCCTACAAGTCGCTGAAGGCAGCACTCGAAGGCGGCGTCGAGGGCCGTCCGGCCAACGTCATCTTCTACGCGACCTCGAACCGCCGCCACCTGTTGCCGCGCGACATGATCGACAATGAGCGCTCGACCGCCATCAACCCATCGGAAGCGGTCGAGGAAAAGGTCTCGCTATCCGACCGTTTCGGGCTGTGGCTCGGCTTCCATAAATGCTCGCAGGACGAATATCTCGACATGGTCAACGGCTATGCCAGCCATCATGGCCTCGACATCGACCCCGAGCAGTTGCGCGCCGAAGCGCTGGAATGGGCCACCACACGCGGCAGCCGCTCAGGCCGCGTCGCCTGGCAATTCACCCAGGATCTGGCCGGCAGGCTCGGCAAGCCATTGAAGGATTGAGGCGTTGGATCGCGTCGCCAACCCGATCAACCGACAGCGTCATTTGGGCGGCGTCCGTCGCAAATCGCGCGGCGTTTGACCGATCTCGCGGCGCATCCAATGCGCCAGGTGTGACTGGTGCGCGAAGCCCGTCATTTCAGCTACTTCGCTTGTGCTGAGGTCGCCTCGCTGAAGCAGAACGCGTGCGCGTTCAACGCGACGCCGTAACACATAGCGGTGCAAGGTGACGCCCGTCGCCACTTTGAACCATGTCCGCAAATGCGAGCTGCTCGCGCCGGCAACGCGGCTCAGTCGATGAATCGAAAGCGGCTCGTGAAGAGCCGCCTCGATGTGCTCCAGCACGCGTTTGAGCTGGGTATCCGACAACCGGTTCGTTCGGCGGATATCAGGTTCACCAAGGCCAAGCAGCCTCACCGCCAGTGCGGCGCCAATGCTGTCGGCAAACAAAGGGCCGCTCGGCGAATCTGCATTCAGTTCGCTCCCGAGCGCCCGGGCGAGATGTTCGATGCGCTGGTCGCGAAGCAGGTGGCGCGTGTCGAGCCGCAATGCTTGCCCCTTGCCGCCAAGCTCCGCCACCACCCTTTCCATCAGCGCTGGCTGCAACGCAATCTCGATCGTGTCGAACGGGGTTTCGGCCTCGAAGCCGCCCTCCTGGCCGGCTGGCACCAGGTCGATATCCCCGGCGCGCCTGACGAAATATCGCCCAACCTGATCGCAGTAGGAGCGTGTCGCCGCGCTGGCATGCACCATGATGCGATGGTGTGGAGCCCGGGACAGGCGGTGGACTCCGGCTTCGATATGCCGGGAGGCCATTGTTACATCGGACACGGCTTGAGCCGGAGCGTATTGCGACCGCATGCTCTCTCTCGATTCATGGCAAAACCTGTCCGAGATTTGGCAATTCCCGCGCGATTTTCAATGCCGTCGACCTGTACTCACGCCTCTCCATCAAACTTGGACGAGAGGTTACACCATGAGTTTCTATGTTGTTGTCGGAGCGGGCCCGGTCGGTCGCGAAACCGCTCGCCTTCTTGGCGAGGAAGGACATGATGTCGTTCTCACCAGCCGAAGCGTCGGCTCCAACGCATTGCGGAACGTGCGGCCCATGCAGGCCGATGCTACCGATGCGTCGGAACTCGCGCGTGTCTGCCAAGGCGCCGATGCCATCTTCATGTGCGCCATGGCCACCTATCACAGGTGGCCAACCGATTTTTTCCCCATCATCGACGGCACCGTGCGCGCGGCCGAAGCGGTCGGCGCGAAACTCATCGTGTTGGGCAACCTCTATGGCTATGGGGAAAATGCCGATAGCCCGCTTCGTTCCGACCTGTCCCTGGATCCTACTTCGAAGAAGGGAACGGCCAGGACGATCATGTGGCAGCGAGCCGCCCGTGCCGACGTGCCGGCAATCGAAGTGCGGTCCAGCGACTATCTCGGCCACAGCGCGATCAGCTACTTCTCGCTGGTCGCCCTGCCCTCCATCATCGAAGGGAAGCCTACCGCTTTCATTGGAAACCTCGATGCGACGCATGCCTCGGCCTTCACCAAGGACGTCGCCAGGACGCTGGTCGCGGCTTCCCGCTTCACGGGCGAATGGGGACGGGCGTTTCACGTCCCCTCGCAATACGCCTCACCCCGGGAGCTCATCCAGAAAACCGCTGCGATGCTTCGACAGGAGGTTTCAGAAATCCGTTCTTATTCGATTGCCGAGATGGAAGCATTGGGTATGCATGAGCTCATCGAGATGAGCTATCTTTTCGAGAACCCCTTGCTGGTGGATTCTTCCGACGCCGAGGTGCTTCTCGGTATCAAGGCCAGCAGCCTTGAGGTCATGATCGCCGACACGCTGCGTGATCATCTCCGCGCTTGAGGGCCGGCCTTCGACAGAACTGAAAAAGCCCGCTCCTTGCGGAACGGGCTGAGCCGGCGGGCTGGACTGGAGGTCAGGCGGCCCGCATATCGCTTTTTTTCTTCTATTCGAGATAGCCTGACGGATCGACCGGGGCGGAGTTCTTGCGCACTTCGAAGTGCAGCTTCGGCGAATCCGTCGTGCCGCTCATGCCCGAGAGCGCGATTTCCTGGCCGCGCTTGACCTTCTGGCCGCGCTGGACCTCGATCGAGCTGGCATGGCCATAGACGGTGACCAGGCCGTTCTCGTGGCGCACCAGCACCGTGTTGCCGAATTCCTTGAGGCCGTCGCCTGCATAGATGACAACACCGTTCTCGGCCGCCTTGACCGGAGTGCCTGTGGGCACGGCGATATCGACGCCGTCCTTGCCGGATCCGAAACCGGAGATCACCCGGCCGCGCACCGGCCAGCGCATCTTGCCGATGCCGGTGGCATCGGGTGCCACCGCGTCGTCGTCCTCGGCCTGCTGGATGACCTTGGCGTCCTTCTTCGGCGGCGTGTAGGAGGCCAGCGTTTCCGAAGGCGTGGCCTTTGCCGGGGCTTGCGTTGTCGCGGTGGTCACCGGATCGACCTTGGCCGGCTTGGCGCTGGCGACTGTCGCCGTTCCGCCGCCCGGCACCTTCAAGGTCTGGCCGATTTTCAATATGCCGTCCTTCATGCCGTTGGCCTGCTTCAGCGCGACCACGCCGACGCCGGTCTTTCTGGCAATCGAGGACATCGTGTCACCCGACTGGACCGTATACGTACCGGCGGCGCCGGTTGCCTTGGCCATCTGCGCCGGCTTGGGTTCCTTGGGCTGGTTCGCCGTGGCCGACGCATCGACCTGGGCGGCGGACTTGCCCTCCTTCAGCTTAGGCTGCTGCGGCAGCACCGCCACCTTGTCCGGCGCGCTGGCCGGCAGGTCATGCTTGCCGTCCTTTGCCGGCTTTGCGTCGGCGACCTTCGGCTCGGCCTTGCTCGAATAGGCATAGGCCGGGATGACGATCTTCTGGCCGGTCTTCAGCCCCTTGGTCGGGCTCAGGCCATTCACCTTCATGATGACATCGGCCGGCACCTTGTAATGCGCCGCCAGGCCGGAAATGGTCTCGCCGTCCCTGACGGTGATTTCGGTCGCGTGCGGCGTGCCTGCCTGGGCCATCCTCGGCTCGTCGGGCTGGGCATTCTTGAAAGGCTTGGCGGCCGGCGCGACAGTGCCGGTCGTCGTCCTGTCGACATGAGGAGCGGGCCGAACCAAGGCCGGCGCCGATGCGACACGCACCGGATTGGCGGCAGGCGCGAGCGCTGGAGCCGGCTGCGCTTGCGCGGAAGCCGGCGGCGGCAAAGGCCGGCTCGAAACCGGATCGAGGCTGGAACGGCTCACCGACTGCGTGTGGCTGCCATCAAGCGGAGCAGCCGAGACGTCGCCCGGATAAGGCTGCACCGCATCCTGCTTGTTGATGATGGCACGTTGATTGTTGGTCGAGGACGTGAAGACGTCGTCGACACTGTTGAACCGCGAAGCCTGGGAACTGCACCCGGCCGCCGCGCCTGCAATCATCAGAACAGCGCAGCCCCGCGCCAGATTGCGACTATTTGTCTTCAAAACACTGAGTTGCATCGCACTAACCCGCACAAACGCTGCACCAACTGGACAGGATTAAAGCGCGTTAATGTTACTGGCCGGTTAACCCATTAGAATCCGACGAAAATTTTCTTAAAACATTTGGGGATGATCAGCGGCACGATGGCGAGCCCGAAAGAGATCCGGCGGCCGGCCGGAAACTAGATAACCGCTGCAATGCTTCGCAGGATCGGCTGCAGCCGCACGAGGCCGATATCCTCGCGCTCGAAACGGCTGCCGACCTTGGTGAGCTTGGCCAGCACCTGCTCGCCCTCCTCCGGTCCGATCGGCGCGATGACGATGCCGCCGCTCGACAATTGGTCGAGCAGGAAGCGCGGCAAACTATCGAATGCAGCCCAGGCGACGATGCGGTCAAACGGCCCTTCATTGGGCAATCCGTTGGAACCATCGGCCTGCCGCACGATGGCATTGCCTATGCCGAGTGCCTCGAAACGCTGCCTGGCTTGCTCGACCAGCGTCTTGTACCGATCCACGGTCACGATCCGCGCCGCCAGCCGCGACATGACAGCCGATGTGTAGCCGGAACCGGTGCCGATCTCGAGCACGCGGTTTCCCGTTTCAATGGCCAATGCGGCGATCACCGCCGCCTGCAGATCCGCCCCTTCGATCGCTTCGCCGCATTCGATCGGCAGCATGCGGTCCGACCAGGCGATCTGGTGGTATTGCGCTGCCAGGAAGCCGCGTCGCGGCGTTGCCTCGAAAGCCGCGATCAGCGCCTTCGGCACCGTTCCCCTGCCGCGCAGCCGCAGCAGGAAAGCGGCAAATCCTTCGCGATCATCGATTGGAAAGCCCTGATTCATGCAAGCGCCTTGCTCAGCTGGTCACGGATCTCATGCGCGGTAAGGTCAAGCTGCAGCGGCGTCACCGACACCAGCCTGTTGCGCAGGGCAAAGAGATCGGTGCCTTGCTTGCCCTCGACCGGCTCGCGGCCGAAGCGCAGCCAGTAATAAGGCAGGCCGCGCCCGTCGCGGCGCTCGTCGACCCACAGGCTGTGCACCAGCTTGCCCTGCGTGGTGACCACCGTGCCGGCCACTTCCTCGGGAAGGCAGTTGGGAAAATTGACGTTGAGCAGGACGCCGTCCGGCAGCGGCGTCGCGACGAGCTTCTTCAGCAGTGCCGGCGCCAGCGCTTCGGTGGTCTCATAGGGGACGACGCGATCCTCGTCGACAGTGCTGTAGCCCTGGCTGAGCGCTATCGACCGGATGCCGAGCAGCGCGCCTTCCATGGCGCCGGCGACGGTACCGGAATAGGTGACGTCGTCGGCGATGTTGGCGCCCGAATTGATACCGGACAGGATCAGGTCGGGCGCACCGGGCAGGATCTTCTTGACGCCCATGATGACGCAATCGGTTGGCGTGCCGCGCACGGCAAAATGCCTTTCGCCGATTTTCCGCAACCGCAGCGGCTCCGAAATCGACAGCGAATGCGCATAGCCCGACTGGTCCTGTTCCGGCGCCACCACCCAGACATCGTCGGACAGGGTGCGGGCGACGCGCTCGAGCGAGGCCAGGCCCTCGGCATGAATGCCGTCGTCATTGGTCAGAAGAATGCGCATTATTTCGATTCGATCTTTTCCAGCCCGCCCATGTAAGGCCGCAGCACTTCAGGAATGGTTACGCTGCCATCCTCATTCTGGTAGTTTTCGATGACAGCTATGAGCGCGCGGCCGACAGCGGTGCCCGAACCGTTCAGCGTATGGACGAAGTGGTTGCCCTTGCCATCCTTGTCCTTGTAACGGGCATCCATGCGGCGCGCCTGGAAATCGCCGCAGACAGAGCAGGACGAGATTTCGCGATAGGCGTTCTGGCCGGGCAACCAGACCTCGATGTCATAGGTCTTGCGCGCGCCAAAACCCATGTCGCCGGTGCAGAGCACCATGGTCCGGAACGGCAGCTCAAGCCGCTTCAAGACTTCCTCGGCGCATTGTGTCATCCGCTCATGCTCGGCGAGTGAGGATTCCTGGTCGGTGATCGAGACCAGCTCGACCTTGTAGAATTGATGCTGGCGCAGCATGCCGCGCGTATCGCGTCCCGCCGAGCCTGCCTCCGAACGAAAGCAGGGCGTCAGCGCCGTGAAGCGCAGCGGCAGCTTTTCATGCGCCGTGATTTCTTCGCGCACGAGGTTGGTGAGCGGCACCTCGGCGGTCGGGATCAGGCCAAGCCTGCCCTCCCCATGTGGCGTGAAGAACAGATCCTCCTCGAACTTCGGCAACTGGTTGGTGCCGAACAGAACGTCGTCCTTCACCATCAGCGGCGGGATCGCTTCCTCATAGCCGTGCTCCGTCGTGTGCAGGTCGAGCATGAACTGGCCGATGGCGCGTTCCATCCGCGCCAGGCCACTCCTGAGCACGGTGAAGCGCGATCCCGACAGTTTCGCCGCGCGCTCGAAATCCATCATGCCGAGCGCTTCGCCGATCTCGAAATGCTCCTTCACCCAGTTCGGCCGTGTCGGCACCTTGCCGACGACATGCTTGACGACATTGTCGTGCTCGTCCTTGCCGACCGGCACGTCGTCGAACGGCACATTCGGCAGCACCGCCAGCGCATCGTTCAGCGCCTTGTCGAGCTCGCGCTCGCGCGCCTCGCCGTTCTGGATGAA
Source organism: Mesorhizobium sp. CO1-1-11 (assembly GCF_020164995.1). Classification (NCBI taxonomy): domain Bacteria; kingdom Pseudomonadati; phylum Pseudomonadota; class Alphaproteobacteria; order Hyphomicrobiales; family Phyllobacteriaceae; genus Mesorhizobium; species Mesorhizobium sp. CO1-1-11. The sequence goes on along the minus strand of NZ_JAIUHE010000017.1, from coordinate 5,216 downwards.
GGTCTTGATCTCGCCGACTTCGGCCTTGAGTTTCTCGGCAAGGGCGGCATCGCCCGAACGCATGGCGTTGCCGATCTCCTTCGAGGCGGCGTTGCGGCGCTCCTGCCTGGTCTGCAGCTCGGTGACATGTTCGCGCCGCGCCTCATCCTTGGCGATCAGCCCGTCAACTGTGGACTGCGCCTCATCCGCCGGCCACGAGCGCTTGGTGAGCGCCTCGACAAGGGCCTTCGGGTTGTCGCGAATCCATTTGATGTCAAGCATGGTTATCCGTCCTCAAGCTAGGTTTGAGGGGCGTAAACCGCATCCTTGATCGATGCAAGATGGGCCGGGCGGCGGTTGTCGTTTTCCGCCGCCGCCGATGCCCTACGAGGCCGCCGGCGCTGGCGGCTCGTCCGGCGCCTTGTCGGCCACGGTCTCGCCGGCTTCCTGCTTCTCGCGCGCAAGCCGCTGTTTCTCCTGGTCGCGCTCGATCCACCGCGCGGCCCAGATGGAAACCTCGTAGAGCAGGATGGTCGGAATGGCCAAGCCGATCTGGCTCATCGGATCCGGAGGTGTCAGCACCGCGGCAACGATGAAGGCGATGACGATCGCCCATTTGCGTTTTTCGGCCAACGCCTTGGACGACAGCATGCCGACGCGCGTCATCAGGCTGGTTACCACCGGCAGCTGGAACACCAGGCCGAAGGAGAAGATCAGCGTCATGATCAGGCTGAGATATTCCGACACTTTCGGCAGCAGCGAAATCTGTACCTGGTCGTCGGTGCCGACCTGCTGCATGGCGAGGAAGAACCACATCACCATCGGCGTGAAGAAGAAATAGACCAGCGAGGCGCCCATCAGGAACAGGATGGGCGATGCGATCAGGAACGGCAGGAAGGCATTGCGCTCGTTCTTGTAGAGCCCGGGCGCAATGAATTTGTAGATCTGCGTGGCGATCAGCGGAAAGGCGATGACCATGCCGCCGAACATGGCGAGCTTGACCTGCGTGAAGAAGAATTCCTGCGGCGCGGTATAGATCAGCTCGACCTTGTGCGGGTCCAGCCCTGCCCATTTCGTCGCCCACTTGAAGGGGACAACCAGAAGGTTGAACAGCCTCTTGGCAAAGAAAAAGCAAACCAGGAAGGCAACGAAGAAGCCACCGAGAGACCAGATCAACCGCCTGCGCAGCTCGATCAGATGCTCCATCAGAGGCGCCGACGATTTTTCGATCTCGTCCTTTTCCTTGTCCGAAACGCTCACTTGGCGGCTCCAGCCGTCTTTTTGGCTACCGGCTTCTTGGCCCCAGCAGGTTTCGGTTCGGTTTTCGCAGGCGCCTTGGCAGCAGGCGCCTTGGCTGCAGGCGCCTTGGCGACGGCAGGCTTCGTCACAGCCGCGGTTTCAGGAACTGCCGCTGTCGTGGCCTTTGTCGACGCCTTGGGCGTGGGTGCGGTTTTTGCCGCCCCCGCGGGTGAGGCTTTTGCCGCCACCACCTTAATGGATGGCGCTTTTGAAGCCGGCACCGCCTTGGCGGTTTTCCTGGATGCCTTCGGTTCCGTGGAAGCCGCCACCACCGATTCATCGGTCATCGCCGGGAACATCGATGCTGGGGGCGTGACTTCCGGGCCATTGACGCCAGGCATGGTCGTTGCACCGTTTTTCAACGGCTCGGCCGCCTGGGGCGTCGCCGCTGCAGGGGCCGATGGATCGGCGGCCGGCTTCGGCTTCATCGCCGCGTCGACGCCGGCGCGCACATCGGCTGCCGCCTGCTCGAACGGATTGAGCTGCTTCTTGATCTCGGCGACTGGGCTGAGACCCCGGAGTTCGTCGACCGACTTCTTGACGTCGTCGAGCTCGGCTTCCTTCAAGGCCTCGTTGAATTGCTTCTGGAAATCGGCGGCCATGGCGCGCAGCTTCGCCGTCGTGCGGCCGAATGTGCGCAGCATGTTGGGCAAATCCTTGGGCCCGACGACCACGATCATGACGATCGCGATCACCAGCATTTCGGTCCAGCCGACTTCAAACATGGCAATCTGTTCCGACTAGAACTTTTGGCTCAGCTCTTGCTGGCCTTTTCCTTCGCGGCCGAAACGGTCTCATCGGCACGGTGTTCGACGGTGCGCTTGTCGTCGGCAACGTCGTCGTCGGCCATGCCCTTCTTGAAGCTCTTGATGCCCTTGGCCATGTCACCCATCAGCTCGGGAATCTTGCCGCGGCCGAACACCAGCAGCACGATCACCAGCACGATCATCCAGTGCCAAATCGAAAATGAACCCATAACCAAATCTCTCTCGAATGTTTTCCCTGGCGATGATCTATGCGTTTTCGCTTTGGGATTCAAACACAACCGCGACAGAGTTTATGAAAGGCCGACGGATGTCACGCATTTTCGGCGATGCGGCCCGCTACCAAACGGCGCATGTAAAGCCGCAAAGCAGCTTTTGAAAGGCGCTCGTGGTCAATCTTCCGTGACGCGCGGCGTCAGCAGACCGAGCTCCTCGAGGTCGATGTCGGTCAGCGGATCCTCGTCCTCGGTCAGCGCGTCGGGATCGGCCGGCGGTTGCGGGATGGAGAAATTCGACGGCATGCGGCCCGATAGCAGGCCGGCGCCCTTCAGTTCCTCCATGCCTGGAAGATCACGGATTTCCTCGAGTGCGAAATGGTCGAGGAAGGTTTCGGTGGTGCCATAGGTGACGGGGCGGCCGGGCGTTTTGCGGCGGCCGCGCATGCGCACCCATTCCGTTTCGAGCAGCGTGTCGAGCGTGCCCTTCGAGGTTTCGACACCTCTGATGTCCTCGATCTCGGCGCGCGTCACCGGCTGGTGGTAGGCTATGATCGCCAGCACCTCGAGCGCCGCCCGTGACAGTTTGCGCTGCTGCACCGTATCGCGGCTCATCAGGAAGGCCAGGTCGCCGGCGGTTCGGAAGGCCCAAGCATCGCCGACCCGCACCAGATTGACGCCGCGCCGGGCGTAGATCTGCTGCAGCTCTCTCATGGCTAGCGCTACATTGATGCCATCGGGGAGGCGTGCGGCAAGCTGCTTTTCGCTGACGGGTTCGGCGCTGGCGAACACGATCGCCTCCGCCATGCGCACGGCTTCCGCCATATGCAGACGCTCGGCCGGGTTCTGCACCTGCTCGGCCACATCCTCGGAGAACAACTCCTGCCCAGGCTCGTCCTCGACCTTGAACGGGATAACCGAAGCGTTGGCGCGTTCGCTCATGTTGCCACCTCGACTGCCTTGATTGCTTGCGTGCGGCCGCGCAAATAGATCGGGGCAAATGTCTGATCCTGCCGCACGTCCATCGTGCCGTCGCGCACCAGTTCCAACGTTGCCGCGAAGGAACTGGCGATCGCCGTGCGCCTTTCCTCGGGGCTGGTCATGTACACGATCAGGAAACTTTCCAGTGTCGTCCAGTCGCTTACAGCCCCGACAAGGCGGGTCAGGATATCGCGTGCGTCCTTGAGCGACCAGACACCGCGCCTGGCGATCGTCACGTTGTTGATCGCCTGCTTCTGCCGCTGCTGGGCATAGGCAGTCAGCAAGTCGTAGAGCGACGCTGAATAGGCGTTGCGCTTCTCGATGATCACCATTTCCGGCATGCCGCGCGCGAACACGTCGCGACCGAGCCGGTTGCGGTTGACCAGACGCGCAGACGCGTCGCGCATGGCTTCGAGCCGCTTCAGCCGGAACTGCAGCACCGCCGCCAGTTCCTCACCGCTTTCGCCCTCCTCGCCCGGCTGCTTGGGGATCAGCAGCTTCGACTTGAGGAAGGCCAGCCAAGCCGCCATCACCAGATAGTCGGCGGCAAGTTCGAGCCGCAGCGCCCTCGCCGTCTCGACAAAGGTCAGATATTGCTCGACCAGTGCCAGGATCGAAATGCGCGCCAGATCGACCTTCTGGGTACGGGCAAGATGCAGGAGAAGGTCGAGCGGGCCCTCGAAGCCGGCCACGTCGACGACCAGCGACGGATCGCCGGTGACGCGTGAATCGTCATTCTCGGCCCACAGGCGATCCATCGGTGCGGCCTTCGGAGCCTTGCTTTCCAATGCTTCCGCCACTGCCCTGTCACTTCCCTTGGCTATGCCACCGCGTCGAAATAGGTGGCGAATTCAGCGCGTATCTCGGTTTCTTCTACCGTGTCGCTTGTCTTTATATAGGTCATTGCTCGCTTGGCGCGCTCCAGCGACTTGCCTTCAAGCCCTTTGGTGCGCGATGCGATCCCCGCCATCTCCTCGAAGACGCCGTTGCAGTGAAGGACCAGATCACAGCCGGCCGCAAGGATCGAGGCGGCCTTTGTCGGGAAATCCCCAGAAAGTGCCTTCATCGAGGTGTCGTCGCTCATCAAGAGCCCGTCAAAACCGATCTCGCGGCGGATGATCTCGTCGATGACCTTGCCGGAGGTGGTCGCCGGGTTCTTGGGATCGATCGCGCTGTAGACGACATGCGCGGTCATCGCCATCGGCAGATGGTTGAGTTCGCGGAACGGGGCAAAGTCGTGCCGTTGCAGGTCGCTGAGCGACGCGTCGACGACAGGCAGCTCGAAATGCGTGTCGGCAAACGCGCGGCCGTGCCCCGGAACATGCTTCATCACGGGCAGCACGCCGCCCGCCATCAGGCCTTCGGCCGCGGCGCGGCCGAGTTCGATGACCGGACGCGGATCCTTGCCATAGGCGCGCGCGCCGATGACATCGCTGGCCCCTTCGATCGGGACGTCGAGCACCGGCAGGCAATCCGCCGATATGCCGTAGCGCAGGAGGTCGAAGGCATGCAGCCGCGCCATCAACCAGGCGGCCCGCGCGCCCGCGTCGTGATCGTCGCGCCAAAGCGCCCCCAGCGCGCCACCGGCCGGATAGTTCGGCGCCAGCGGCGGTCGCAGGCGCTGCACCCTGCCGCCTTCCTGGTCGATGAACACCAGCGCGTCCGGGCGCCCGATACAATCGCGCATCTCGGCGACGAGATCGCGGATCTGCTCGGCCTCGCCGATGTTGCGGGCAAACAGGATGAAGGCCCACGGGCACTCATTGCGATAGAAACGGATCTCTTCGCGGGTGAGCGTTTTCCCGGCACAGCCGAGGATCATGGATTTTGATTCGGTCATTTCAGGAGTCTAGGGCTTCGCGCGGTCAAAGGGAATCTTCCCTGACCGCATAGGACGGGCTGCAAAACAGGCTTCCACATGAAAAAGTCGGGGGGGGGGGGGGGGGGGGGGGGGGGGGGGGGGGGGGGGGGGGGGGGG